>NC_013943.1:0-322207 GCF_000025725.1 Denitrovibrio acetiphilus DSM 12809 | reverse complement strand
TTTTAAACATAGACCATTCGAGCCCGTCAGGGTTTGCAGAGGCAAACCAGCTCAGGACACCGCCTGTAAAAACGGCAGCTACTAAAAGACTGACAATAACTCTTGTTATGCTGTGTGAACCGACCTTTTCTGCTGTAAGCAACTCTGGTCTGTTGCCCCATACAAACAGGACAACCGTTGCCGTAACAACCCCTTCGACAACACCTATCGCAAGATGTACAGGCTGCATCAGCAGTAAAAACGTGCCGAAAGGAAGCTCTGATATTCCGGAAGCTCTTGTTTCAAGAACCACAGCAAAAGCTCCCATCTGAAGTCCAATAATAGACCCCAGCACCGATCCGATTATAATTTTAGATTTCGTAGGGTTATCTTTCAAAAGTGTGTGTTTGACCACTGGATATACGATAAAACAGGCGAATGCTCCCATATTTATCATGTTGCAGCCTAGAGCAAGTATTCCGCCGTCTGCGAAGAAAAATGCCTGTACAGTCAGCACAGAAGCAATAGATATAAACCCAGCATAAGGTCCCAAAAGAAATGCAAGTAACAGTGCCCCCGCAAGATGACCGCTGGAGCCTGTTGCCGGAATCGTGAAATTTATCATCTGAGCCGCAAATATGAATGCTGCCAAAACACCCATAAGCGGAACTCTTTTTTCATCGAAATTATCATTTAATTTGCGGGAACTATAAGCTATAAGCCCGGCTGAAACAGCCCACCCTGCCGCCCCGACAGCAGAAGAAAGTAACGCATCTGCCATATGCATGATGCACCTCCGGTAAGATAATAAAAAAGGATAGTGCTTCTCAGGGTCAGCCGACATTCTCTCCGGTTGTACCCTTCATAAGAGAGCAGTGTTTCAACCCCTTAACAGACATAAGCCTGGTATGAAGCTCTTTAACCTCGGCAGCGTCACCCTTCAGCACAAGAACTTCCATGCAGTTCAGATGGTCAAGATGAACATGCTGAGAACACACAACAAGCTGTTCGAAGTCATGCTGAATAGAAACAAGCTTTTCCATTAGCCCGCTTTTGTGGTGATCGTAAACGATGCTAAGTGATGCTGCAATATTTGTTCCCGCAGCCCACTCCTGCTCAACCAGAAGACTTCTTATAAGGTATTTGATCCCTTCAGACCGTGAAGGAAAGTTGTTATCTTCGAGAAATTTTTCAAACTTCTCAAGGAGCGTCTCTTCAATAGATATACTGATTCTGGACACCTTAGACATCATAAACACCCAGTAATACTTTTAATAGAAGATTAATACCATACAAAAGATTATATGATAAGTGTCAATTTTATATTTTTTTTAATAAACTTGCATCAATCTGCCAAGCAGTTTATATTTCAAGGGAAGAGGGACAGATGCAATCATTTCGTAAAGAGCTCTGGTTCAACACCGGAAAAAGAATGGAATTCATTAATATCACTAATGAAATCACACAATGCGTCCGTGAAAGCGGCATAAAGGAAGGTCTATGCCTTGTCAACGCTATGCATATCACCGCTTCAGTCTTCATTAACGATAACGAAAGCGGACTGCATCAGGACTATAAAGACTGGCTGGAGGAGCTTGCTCCCCACGAACCTCTCTTAAGATATCGCCACAACCTCACTGGGGAAGACAACGGAGACGCCCACCACAAAAGGCAGATAATGGGGCGTGAGGTCGTTGTTGCTGTGACAGATGGGGAGCTTGACTTCGGACCGTGGGAGTGTATATTTTATGGCGAATTTGACGGTAAAAGGCGAAAACGTGTCCTTGTTAAGATAATCGGCGAATAATTTCTATAATACAAACCGGAGTAAAAATTGATCTTACATATATCTCACAATGACCTAGACGGTGTAACATGCGGAGTGCTCACCAAGCGCTTCCTTAAAGACGTGGACCACACCTTCTGTAACTATAACGAAATAGATCTGATTCTGGAGGAAGTCAGCCTCCGTAAATATGACCAGATCCTTATCACAGATATGTCCCCGAGCAAAAGAGGACTTAAGGAAATTCTTGGCGAGATTGAAGTGCTCGTCATAGACCATCACGAAACATCAGACTGGCTGACAGAGCTAACCCCCACTGTTCACGACATTACAAAATGCGCTACCATGCTCACGTACGAATGGCTCGAAGGACAGGGTATTGACGTCAGTGAATACAAAGACCTTGTGGAGTGCGTTAACGACTATGATATGTGGCATCTGAAACGCAAAGAAAGTCTTCAGATGAACATGCTCTTTATGAAGCTCGGTGTTGAGCGATACCTTGAAAGGTTTTCCAGAAGAGGATTTAATGGGTTCACAGAGGACGAAGCACTCATCGTTGAACTGGAAACTGAGAGACGGGATAAATACCTTTACGCTGCCGGCAAATCAATCGAAATGCTTAAAGATGCTCAAGGAATGGATATCGCTTTGGTCTACGCAGAAGAATATAATTCCGAACTCGGCAATTACATCATTCAGGAGATAGGCGTGGACTATGTCGTGCTTATCAACATGCAGAGAAGAAAAGTCTCCCTCCGCTCAAGGAAAGATGTTGATGTGCGCACAATAGCAGAGATGAACGGCGGAGGCGGACATAAAAATGCCGCTGGTTTCTCGCTGGACTTCGAATTTAATACTATGGATTTCCTGAAAAATGCGGGGATACTTGATGAAAGCTGAATTTATTACATCGGCAAAAGAGCCGAAAGGATACCCTGAGACAGAATTCCCTGAAATAGCTTTTGCCGGACGAAGTAATGTCGGAAAATCCAGCATGATTAACACCCTGCTGGGTACAAAAAAACTCGTAAAAGTCGGCAAAACACCTGGTAAAACCCGTCTGGTTAACTTTTTTCTGGTATCTGACCGTATAATGCTGGTAGACCTGCCGGGGTACGGATTTGCAAAAGTTTCCAAAGCTGAAAAAGCTCAGTGGGGCGAAACCATAGAAAATTACTTCACCGAAAGAACTCAGCTCAGTGCATGCGTACTGATACTTGACATACGAAGAGACCCTAACGAAGACGACCTCGGTATGCTTTACTGGCTTCAGCATTATAATGTAAAAGCTCTGATAGCACTTACAAAATGCGATAAACTCTCAAACAACCAACAGATATCAAGGCTTGCGAAAATAAGCAAACAGCTTAATATGCCAAGGGAAGATTTTCTGATTTTCTCTTCTCTCAGCAAAAAAGGGAAAGAAGATGTCTGGGAAAAAATTGAAGAAATCACATCTTAAACTTCTGCTCACCCTTGCAGGGCTGATATGTTTTTTCATATACGCGAATGTAACCGCAAATACCAGAGAACATGACGCGAAAGTTACAATTCTTCAGGACAGCGAACTCGAAACTGCTCTTGCAAAAGACATAGCAAACGCTCAGAACAGCATCTATGCCGCTATGTACATGTTTAAGTCCTATGACAACATCAGCAGGGGCGCAGGGCTTCTAAAGAAATCTATAACAGATGCAGCTGACAGGGGCGTCAGCATATACGTTGCACTGGAAGCATCAGACGGCGGTGACTTTGTTGACACCGAAAACAAAAAGACTGGCACAGAATTCAGTAAACATGGTATTAAAGTTGTTTACGACAAACCGGACAACAGGATGCACACCAAGTGCCTCGTTGTTGACGGTGAGATAACTTACATCGGCAGTCATAACTATACTAACAGTGCTCTTAAATACAACAGAGAGCTGACTGCGAGAATTGTTTCACCGGAAACGGCAAAAGATGCTATCCGGCATATAAAATCAATAAATTAAGGAGACGGGCATGTTAAAAACAGCATTAGTAACTCTGGCTATAATATCGGCAGCAACACTTTATGCTGCGGCTGAGAGCGGCGAAAACATATTCTACAGCAAATGCTCAGGATGCCACAGCTCGTCACTTTCATTAAATAAAAAAAAATCAACAGCTCAATGGCAAAGCACAATCAAACGAATGAAAAAACACGGACTCAGCATTTCATCGGCTGAAACCAATGCTGTTGCAGCATTTCTTGCAGGAGGAAAATAATATGAGATTCAAAGAAGTAGAACCATCAAAACTGATGGGAAACCCTTTCACTATGATTAATGATGACTGGATGCTTATTACCGCTGGAAATAAAGAAAAGTTCAATACAATGACTGCCAGCTGGGGCGGAATGGGCATCATGTGGAACAAGAATGTTTCTTTTGTCGTCGTTCGCCCGAACAGATACACATATGAATTTATGGAAAAGCACGACCACTATACTTTGTCCTTTTTCGACGATCAGTATCGTGACGCTCTGAATCTCTGTGGTACAAAATCAGGCAGGGATATCGACAAGGTTAAAGAAGCTGGTCTTACACCTGTCTTTGACGGTGACGGGATATATTTCGAAGAGACAAAGATAGCTATGGTTTGCAAAAAACTGTATTTTCAGGATCTGGATCCGAAAAATTTCCAGGCTGATTTCATAAATAAACTCTATAAAGGAGATGACTACCACAGACTCTACATAGGCGAGATAGAAGCCATGTATGAACAGCTTGTCATCAACCCTTTAGACCTGCAATAGCAGGAATTCTATCACTGCAATCAGGGCATACCCAGTCAGAAGAATCTCTGGCTATCTGCCTTATTGCTCTCCTGAATTCGACCATATCATCAGCTTCCTGCAGGTTGGCTTCACCCAGCCTGCGGGCAAGCACTGACTTCAGCATAAATTTTCTCACAGAAAGTCTTTTGTATGATTCCGCATCTTTCGCTCTTATCCTGAAAGCTGCCTTATATGACTTCCCCCCCGCAGTAACAGGCACAGGCGCAATAATAACATATGGGTAAAAATCATCTGCGAATGACTCGTATTGAGCAGATTTTGCAGTCATCACAAAGTCTTTGCGTTCGGGCACTTTTACAGGTGGTTGATTATTTAGGGTTTTGTCTATTTCACGAAGTCTTTTCAGTGCCTCAGAGGCTGCCGGTGAATGAGGATTTTCTTTGATTATTGCTAAAAGCTCTCCCTTTTCAGTTGATGGCACTGCCTTCTTAGCCAGAACCGGCTTCTCTTTCGGAGTGAAAAAAACAAACTCACCTTCATACCCCGGCATCTTTCCAAAAACCGGAGTTTGCGTCCCGCCGGAGTATGCAGACACCGAACGGTTCAAATATGTCCCAAGTTCCGAACCAGTGATAATGCCGTTTTTATCTGAATCAGCCCCACCACGCAGTCCGGTCACAAAGCGTCTCCTGAAAACTGATTCGTCAGGAACCATCTGTTCGTCCGTTCCGGAAGAGATAAACTGCCTTACAGGCTTTTGCAGCATCTCCAGAACCAGCGCAGGAACAGACCGCATAGTCGAAAAGACAGTACCTGAGAAACAACTGTCAAATACGAAAAGTACCTGTTTTGCTTTAAGTGACTTAGCTCTGTCAGAGAAATAATCCATAGGAATGCTCCCTGCAAGGAAGCCTTTCAGGTCTCTATCTGGAACCTTGGCATTGCTGAGGACAATATATCCGGTTTTATCCTCGTTGGTTTTAAGAGTATGACCATGACCAGCGTAATAAACAAGCAGCCTTGCTTTTCTGTTACCGGCATATTTTCTGAAGAATTTATCAAGGGCGTCTATGTAACCCTGTCTGGTAAGGTTGATATTTGTTTCAACTGTAAATCCCGCATCTTTCAGCAGTTCTGCAACATCGCGCACATCATCTCTCACTCCGGAAAGTTCCGCCCACCCTCCGGAATAGTTCTCCGAACCTGCAACAAAAGCCGCACTAACACTGAACAGTTCATCAGCGGTAATCTGCGCTAGTCTGTCGGCAGAGACAGCAGCTCGGTCAGCAGCCAGAACAGGTAAAGAAACTAAAACGAAAAATGATATCAGAAACAGCCTGAGAGGACTCATTTGCCTATGTACTGACCAAGGTTGGTGAAGAGATTGATAGTGTAAACCATCATCTTGTCAACCATCCAAGGCGCAAAAACCATAACAGCCACAACAACACCTATGATCTTAGGTATAAATGTCAGCGTCATCTCCTGAATCTGCGTTACAGATTGAAATATACTGATCAGAAGCCCGATAATGAGTCCTATGCCCAGCATCGGAGCCGCAACTAAAAGCGAGAGCTGCAGTGCCTGAACCAGCATGTCAATAACAAGGTCAGCGCTCATATATCACCCGAAACTTTTCACAATTGAGGTTACAATAAGCCCCCACCCGTCTACCAGGACAAAAAGCATTATCTTAAACGGAACAGATATCATTACGGGGGGCAGCATCATCATACCCATGGACAAAAGCACACTCGCCACAACAAAATCTATGATAAGAAAAGGCAGAAAAAGCAAAAATCCCATCTGGAACGCTGTGGTAAGCTCACTCACTACAAAGGAGGACAAAAGCACGAGATCTGGTATATCGTCAGCAGTTTTCGGTCTCGCCTCTCCGCTGATACTGAGAAATGTGCGGACATCCTGCTTTCTTGTATTATAAAGCATAAATTTACGCAACGGCTTCTTAACTTCGGAAACCATCTCCTGAAATGTTATAGTCTCTTCAAAATATGGCCCCAATCCTTTATTATACATCTCTGTAAACACTGGATTCATAATATAAAATGTCAGAATAAGCGCCAGACTCAAAAGCACCTGATTGGGGGGCATCTGGCTTGTCCCCATCGCTGTTCTTAGCAATGAAAAAACTATCACAATCCTTGTAAATGACGTCATAAGAACAAGAAATCCGGGAGCGATTGAGATAAAAGTCATGAGCAGCATTATTTGTATAGTGACAGCAACATCCTGCGGGCTATTCGCCTGCTCCATGCCGAATCTGAAAGCGGGAAAAGGTATAGGGTCTGCCGCCAGCACCGCTGTGAATGGGATAGCCAGCAGAAACAGCACCATCAGCGTTTTCTTAATGACTTTAACCTCTCGTTTATTGTGGTTCTGGATATTTCAACTTCATCTTTGATACTCGGCTGTTTTTTAAAGAAATGCATATATGATGAAAAATCATTCTTCTTAGAAAAACCTGCCTTGATGCGCGATGCTTCATCCTCTCCGCTTATCTTATCTATTAGGTTCATAGATGCATCTGTTACACCTATGATGTATATTGTTTCGTCTATTTCGTAGAAATAAAGGCTCTTTCTGATGTCAAGATCTGCCTTCCCGAGCAGCCGCCCTGTCCCGGGTATATCAGTAAGAACTTGTTTTTTGAAAAACGATTTCAAAAGCCAGAAAGAAAACAGCATAACAGCAAGAATAATGAGAAGTCCCCATATCATCTTTGCGTATGCTTTTGTACCGACAAGAGGTTCTTCCACAGTTCCTTTCGGAAATGGGAAGTTTATCTTTAAAAGACCTTCCTGTGAGCTGACTTCAGGAACAATAACGTCTCTGTCAAACTCAGCAATGAAACGCTTTCTTGTACCGTCCGAGGTTACATAAGCAGACTTAACAGGCATATCCCAGAATGTCTGTTCAAAACTCAGTTCCTCGTTCGTCTCAAAGCTTATGACATAGCTTTTATCCAGCTTCAGGGTATTTACATTTGAGTAACCTTTGCTGAAGCTGATTTTTATGCTCAGACTGCTGTTATCCACATCATATATGACACCCGCAGCCATTGCGGGTACACTTGTCAGCAGAATGAAAAGCAGCAGATATCTAACGGTACATGCCATTCTTGTACATCTCTGTGAGGTCTTCCTTTTCCAGTATTTCTGTAATCCGAACTGCAAATCGTTCGTCCAAAACCATTATTTCACCCAGTGCCAGCGGCTTGCCGTTAACGAGAAAATCCACAGGCTCACCGGACGTTTTCGTAAACTTAAGTATAGTCCCTTTTTCCCAGTTGAGCAGTTCACGCACTTTTACCATCTTACGCCCAAGCTCAACATCAATATCAAAAAGAACCTCGCCAAACTCATTCTTGGCAAGTTCCACCTCTGTCATACGAACCCCTTACTGAGCAACAAACTCAGTGAAATATATGTTTACAATAGTCCCCTCTGTCACAAGGCTGTTCAGCCTCCGCAGAAGCTCCTGCTTAAGAATTAGTTTCCCCTGAGCGGAGCTAACCTCTTCATATCTTTTAGACGCAAGCACCGTAAGAATAGCGTCCCTGAGCTGTGGTTTGCGCATATCAAGTGCTTCTGCAAACTTTTTTGTATCATCAAGTTCAAGCTGGAGAGTGACACGGAGATATCTTGTACCGCCGGTGTCAGCCATATTTACAATGAAGTTTTCGAGCGGATAAAGCGAGCCGATACCGCCCCCCTCTTTCACTTCTTTCTTGGGTGCAGCTGCTTTTTTCGCAGGCTGAACCTCGGCAGCGGCATCAGGCTTAGGTTTCATAAAAAACATATAGCCAGCCCCGCCAAGCACTCCAAGTATTATAAGCAAAAGCAGTATTACAATAATAAGTTTCAGCGCACCGCCGCTCTTCTTTTTTCCTTCAGACGATTCTTCATCTTTCCCTTTTTCATCTTCTGCCATAATTCTACTCCCCGTTCTCTTCATCGAAGATTTGTTTATTAGACTCAGCAAGCTCAGGACTGATGAAGTTTACCTCCACACGCCTGTTTTTCTCTCTGCTTGCAGCGCTGATATTTGGTGTTACGGGATGATATTCCGCATAACCTGAGGCAGAAAGCCTCTGCGCACTGACATCTTTACTCATGAAATATTTTACCACAGAAACGGCTCTTGCCGTAGAAAGTTCCCAGTTAGAAGGGTAAAGTGCTGTACTTATGGGGATGTCATCAGTATGACCTTCCACCATGATATTGAAAGGTGATTCTTCTATAACCGCCGCAAGCTTATCCAGAAGCGGCTTCCCCTGATCGAGAATTTCAGCACTCCCGGATTTAAAAAGCATCTTGTCGAGTATGCGCACAGAGACGCCTTTCTTAGTCTCGGCGATTGTCACAACCTGCGACATTTGCGCACTTTTAACATATTCACGCAGACTCTTTGTTACTTTTCTCTGAACAGAACGCACATTCTGCACAAAGGAGAGTCTGGACATTATATCTTCTTGAGTCATCTCAGTTTTATTGCCCTCTTTCAGCACCCCGAGAGATCCTTGCAGAGACCCAAGGGCAACTTTGATCTTCCTCTTGTCCATGGAAGCCATTGAAAGCAGCAGAATAAAAAATGTCATAAGGAGTGTTGCCATATCACTAAATGTACTCATCCACATCGGAGCACCCGGTTTACACTCTTCGCACTTCTTTTTTCCCATATATCCTCTGAGGGTTTATCGACACCCTCTAAACTTAAAGGCTGCCCTTAATCAAACTGGGACTTACGCTGTGACGGCGGAAGATATGCGTTCAGCTTCTGCTCAACGATCCTTGGGTTGTCCCCCGCCTGTATAGCCATAATACCGCCGATCATAATCTCTCTGAGCAGCTGTTCCTGACCGGAGCGTACTTCGATTTTGATTCTGAAAGGACCTGCAAAAAGGTTTGCCAGCATAGCTCCGTACATAGTAGTAAGAAGGGCAACAGCCATCGCAGGACCGATTGTGCTCGGATCCTCCATGGACTGAAGCATAGCAACAAGCCCGATAAGAGTACCTATCATACCCATCGCAGGACCAAAAGCTTCCATACAGCCCAGTACACTGGCACCAAGCTTATGCCTGCTTACCATGTATTCAAGTTCTGTTTCCAGAATATTCTTTATAACTTCGGGTTCAGTGCCGTCCACTGCGAGCCTGATCCCTTTTTTGAGGAACTCGTCTTTAACCTCGTCTTCGGCAGACTCCAGAGACAGTATCCCGTCACGTCTTGCCTTAACAGCAAACTCTACCAGCTGAGAGATGAGTGACGCGGGATCATCAAGTGGATACTTGATAGTCTTCATTGCAAACTTTATAAGTCCCAGAGCTTTGTCCATAGGGAAACTCATAAAGACAATACCGGTCACTCCTCCGATGACAATGAGAACAGACGGAATATCAATATAAGGACCGATACCTGCTCCCATAAGCATCGCAGAAACAACGAGTATGTATGCCAGTAACGTACCAACAATGGTTGCGATATCCATAGGTTCTCCAGATTTAATCTGCACCGCCGGCAGTCACAAACCCGCTGCCCGGTGAATTAATGCAATGATATTATATAGCTTTTCCTCTTAAAGATACAGGACTTACGAGGCATCAGTCAACAGAAATAATGTTTTGATAAAGCTTCGGAAAATTTGTAAACAGAGACATAAATACAAAAAAAGCCGCAGTTGATGAAAACTGCGGCCTTAAAATCTGATACTTCATACTTATTAACGTTTAAGGCTCATGAGCTCCTGAAGCATCTCATCAGATGTAGTGATTACTCTTGAATTCGCCTGAAATCCCCTTTGTGTAGTGATCATATTAACAAACTCAGTTGAAAGATCCACATTCGAGTTTTCAAGTGTCTCTGCGGCTACTTTTCCTCTGAAACCTGTACCAGGTCTGCCTATTGCTGGATCACCAGAGTTTGATGATTTCTGAAAAGTCGTATCCCCAACTTTAGTAAGACCTCCGGGGTTTGTAAAAGTCGCAGTAGCTATCTGTGCGATAGTTGCTACCTGACCGTTAGTATAGTAACCGATTATCTCTCCGTTTGAGTTAAACAATGTAGACTCCAAAAGACCTGTGGCGTATCCATCCTGAGCAGCCTTCGTAATACCGCTGTCGTCAGAGGATATGTATATACCGTCAAATTTTCCGGCAGTACCGAGATCCATTTCAATATCTGAAACAACACCGGCGCCGCCACCTGTATCATAGTTCATTGAGAGGGAAGCTATTCTCTGTCCACTTTCAGTTGTAAGGTAATTAAAAGATCCGTTTGCATTAAAATGCATATAAACCTGATTACCCGTTGTTTCATTAAATGATATCTCAGCTCCATCATCAGGAGTGGAAACTGTCAGCTTCCATACATTATCAAGCGAGTCAGACATTTCAAAATTATACTGCACTGTATGCGCATTACCCTGAGCATCATAGATTGTCTGAGATGTTGTCAGAGTACCGCCTTTGGCTTCCTGAACAGTATTATACTCGTAATAGTCATAGAAAGTGTCATATGTCCCTGAACCGACAACTTCAAATTTCACAAAGTCTATTTCATTCGGGCTGCCTTTTTCCCCTGTTATCTGAAGCTTGCCCGAATTTTTATCAAGGCTTGCAATGTGCTGTAACACATCGTCTTCTGTTGCAGAGTCGTATCCCATATAGGCAGCGATAGCTTCTCTCAGGTCATCAAGTGTTGATGTCGCTGCCGGAATAGTTGCCGTACCAGCCAGATTCTCTCCCGCAACACCAGCAGAAAACTGGAGAATAGCCGTTGCGTCAAGACCAAGACTGTCGCCGGAACTTGTAAAAAGCTCTGTCAGCGGGTCGTCATCCTGAGCTGTACGCAGAAATGTATTGCTCAGTTCCGTATCTGTAGTACCGTATACAGCTTCAATCACTGCACCGGCAGGAACTATATTATTCTCAAAAACTGTCCCACTGTAAGCTTTATCCAGAGAGAACCCAGAAAGCCTAAGTGTGCCGAGAGCAGAGTTCAGCGTATTGTCTATTACATAGTTAAACTGACCTGTAGCACTGTCATAAGTGACATTGAATTCATCTGTAGGAATAACGTTACCGTCAATAGCCTCTTCAATTGCAGATGCAAGCTCTGTCAGCGTTGTAAAATCTCTGCCGGCATAGATTTGACTTTCGTAGTACATTTCATCACTGGATTTAGTATCGCCTGCATCGTCATAAACAGATGCGAGGTCGGACATTGCCACTGCCAACAGTGGTGAACCACTGAATGAGTCGATAGAAACATTAGCACCGACAACAGTATTTCTTGTAACATTAATGGTACCGTCAACTACAGCAACTGAGAAATCCGCTGCACCTGCGGCTGTATTAAGCTGCGTTTCAAGTGCATTTGCAAGCTCTGCCATGGTATTAAAATCCACACCATATTCAAGCGTAACCGGATTTGAATTGATATAAACAAGAAGCTGCGGGTCACTGGCAAGATCAAGATTCACATCAGAAGTGTTATATATGTACCCCATCTCCGTCATGCCGGTACCATGAGCCTTCACCTTAATAGACTCGTTATCCGCAAGATCCATGTTCGCACCATCATCACTGTAGACCTGAAAAATACTGTCGCCTGTATCAGCATAGTGCAAAAGAGAAGGATATGACACGATACTAGGGTCTGCATCAGTATCAAGGACTCCTGCAAGACTGGCTTCAGAAGTTACTTTCGCCTGTGCTGTCTGATATGCCGAGCTGAGGACAATGTCCTCTGTGGTGCCTTCTGTAAGCAGTTCACCAGTATCAGGATCGACCATCCACCCCTGAACATAAAAGCCGGAAGAGGTCACAAGCGAACCGGATGTATCAAACCTGAAATCTCCTGCCCTTGTATAAAGAAGGTCGCTGGATCCGGCTCCCTTGATAACAAAGAAACCATCCCCCTGAATAGCCAGATCAGTATTGACAGAAGTGCTCTGCATACTCCCTGTTTCAAATATTGTATCCACTCCGGCAAGAGATGTACCAAGCCCAACCTGAGTTGAGTTAGTACCACCAAGAGTGTCCGACGGCGCTGTGCTGCCTACGAGTGTCTGACTGAGCATATCCTCAAAAACAGCACGACCGGATTTATAACCTACTGTATTAACGTTGGAAATGTTGTTACCAAGAACATCCATTGCCTGTTGGTTTACACTCAGACCGCTAATGGCTGAGTAGAGTGACCGCATCATTTAAGCACCTCCGAGAGTTGCATCTCTCACTGAGGTAACATCTTCCGCAGGAATATCACTTCCGTCAACTTCGTAAACAAGCTCCCCGTCTACGGTTTTGACTCCTGTCACCAGACCGTTACCATATGTATGAACATCTATTTTTTCACCATCTGTACCGATAGCAACAACTGAAAATGTATATTTCCCTTCATCTACAGCATTACCATCGGCATCAGTACCATTCCAGTAAAATGTATTCATGTCCGTATCAGAAACTGATGGGGAAAAACTTCTGACAAAATTCCCTTCAGAGTCTTTAATCGTTACAGTTGTTTTAAATGGAACTTCCTCTGCTTCAAATGACACTGCTGCTACACCATCAGAAAGGTATGTATTGTTACCATCAAACTCCACAAGTTTTCCGATATAGCCAGAGGCAGACATCATAAGCTGCTGCGTATTCAGGTTACTCGCACCGCCAGCTATCTCGCTGAGACTTTTCTCCATACTGGTGAGCAGTTCCACCTGTGTAAATGTTGCTGTCTGTTCCATCATGGCAGAGTCGTCCATAGGATCTGTAGGATCCTGATTCTGAAGCTGTGTTATGAACAGGTTCAGAAAATCTGACTGAGACAGCTCTCCCTGAGTGTTGTTATATTCGATATCTGACGTATCATATTGCTTTGTGTCGACTGTCGTTGTGTTACTTACTAACATAATTCCCCTCCGGTAGATGCCTGTCAGGCATAAATACCATCTGCTTCATCAGCCTCTTCTTCTATATCAGGCATAAGAGCTGATGCTCCGCCGCCGCTTTTCTTACCTTCTTTCCCTTCCCATCCCGCAAATTCTCCATTGCTGAAATCCTTAAAGATAAACTCAAGGTTTTCCACAATTACTCCTTTGTCAGCAAGCTGTTGTCGAAGTGCTTCAGAGTTCGAGCTGAAAAGATGCTTTGCGGTTTCTGATTCAAAAATAACTTTGCCGGTTATTTTCCCTGCCTGTTCGGTAAGCTCAATATTCACCTTGCCAAGTTCCTGCGGATGAAGCTGGATGTTTAGCTTATTCACCTTCTGGGTTTTAGCAAGTTCAATGAGCTCGGCAAATTTCATTATATCTTTAGGGCTCTCAATTTTAACTTCTGTTGTAATCACCTTCTCGGTGAGCTCTGTTTTAATAGTAAAGCCTGTGTCAGTCGTTTCAGTTGTTGTCTTCTCCGAACCCTGCTTTGCATTAACCAGCTCGGCTATTTTTTCTTTCAGATCTGCCGGAAGCTGCTCTGAGTTTTTCTGCTGCACCATATTCATAAGAGTCTCTTTCTTTGACTCCCCTTGGCCACTGTCCGCAGAAACCTGCACACCAGCCTGCACATCTGACTGAGTCTGTGACTGAGCTTTTGTCTGGGTTACCTCGTTTTTCACAAGTGTAAGTATGGGTGCTGCCTGTGCCGACTGTATAGCGGCAATCTCATCAAGTGACTGTTCGAGAACCATACTTTCCTTAGGTGTTACTTCCTGTTCGGAACCTAATATACTCATAGCTATCTGTGTAAGAACTTCTTCAGGTTCGACTGGTGTAACTTCAATGAGCGCATCCAGAAAAACAGCTACATCTTCCGCAGAATCTGCTTCGTCCAGCATACGCTTAAGCTCCGCCTTCTGCTCTTCCGGAATATCAAGGTTATCTATAACTTCTTCAGGCGTTTCCGGTTCTTCCGCTTCAACGCTATTCTTCTCTTGTTTTGCAGTGTCTGTTTTCAGCGTATTGTCTGAACTATCTGAACGATCAAGGTATTTTTTGAAAACATTTTCAAATTCTCCCTGCTGCGTCCCTGTCGTTTCAGTGACTTTAGGCACCTGTACTTTTGCCTGTGCGCTGAAAAGATTAAGAATGGACATATTCTCCATAATAGACTCCTCCGGTCATTTAATAGAAAATATGATGCCAATTGAAAAAATAATAAAAAATGATGATTTATCTAAAGTTTTGAACGATAAGGTCGATACTAGCCGGCAGTTTTTTCCACAGCTATTTTTTCCATAAAGGAATTTATTTCCTCTGCGGCTGTTTCAGAGGCATTTGTGTCGGGAAAGAAGTCCCCTACCTCTTTCAGATCAGACTTAACACTCTCGTATTCGTCTCGAATCTTTTCTGTGTAACGGACAAGGTTAAATGCGCTGGCGTCACTCTGAACAAGTTCAGGGACAACGGCTCTTTTCATAATTATATTAGGCATACCGATATATTTCAGCCTGTACAAAAGCCTGCCCAGCTGATATGTCAGAAAGCTTGTTTTATAAAGCAGTATAAGAGGCGTGCCTACTATGGCTGATTCCAGAGTTGCAGTACCAGAACATACCCATAAGACGTCAGAATATTTCATAATGTCATGGGTAAGCCCCGTGGCAAAGCGTATTCTCGTCCCTTTTATCTTTTCTCTGATATAATCTTCGTCCACACCGCCAGCGGCACCAAGCACATATTCATACTCCGGCAGAGAGGCAGCAGCATTTATCATCACAGGGAGCAGAGATTCTATCTCACGCTTACGGCTTCCGGGGAGCATACCTATTATCTTCGCATCAGGTTCAAATTTCCCTTTTGCCAGAAATTCATCTCTGTCTGCACACTTGAATTTAATATCACTTTTCAGAGGATTACCTATGTACTTCGCATTGACACCCTCCTTACGGAGAATCTCCTCCTCAAATGGATATATACAAAGCACAAGATCACAATAATCACGGAGTTTATATACACGCTTATAGTTCCATGCCCAGAATGTCGGTGATATGAAAAATATAACAGGTATTCCCAGCTTCTGCACTTCTCTGGCAAAACGGAGGTTAAACCCCGGGTAATCAACAAGAATAACGGCATCAGGTCTGTTCTCACTTAATTCCTGAATAAGCCTGTCTTTAACCCTGAAGAGAAAACGAAGTTTTTTCAGAGCCTCGTCGAGACCTATGACACTCAGGTCTTTTATATCATAAAGCTGAACCTGTCCATGCTTTCTCAGATCCGGACCACCCGTACCTGTCAAAGTCACGTCAAACCGCTTTTTAAGTGCAGTGATAAGTGAACCGGCATGAGCATCTCCGGATTTTTCAGCAGCCATGATAAAAAGTTTTAGATGTTTCAATCAATCACCTGTAAAAGACAACAAAAAACCTGTCGCCGGAATAATATTTTCTATATTTAAGATCACCGTTATAGAGAAATATAAGCCAGAGCATGCCGTCTTTCTCTCTCGCTTCAACTTTATAAACATAGCTTACCGCAAACCTTTGAAGAACTTTTGAAAAAAGTTTAGCATCTTTAAAGCCGAATGCAACTATACCGTTCATCTCACGCACTGTCATATCAGGTCTGCCCGGCAATCTGAACTCAAAAGATTCCGTCTTTTCGTTTTTTTCTCTTCTGAATCCTGAAAGTCCGCTATAACCTTTGCATTTTTCGCCTATTATAAGTGAATAGTTATCAGGACAGACATCAACTTTCTTATTAAATATCAGTCTGGTTTTCCCGTCCATATTATTAGATGCAACCAAAGCCGGATGTTTTATTGTCCCCGGAATAATATTAACTCCGAAAACATCTATGTAGTTCCTCCCGCCTGCTTCTCCGGCAGAGTAAAGCGGAGGACCGTCAAATTTTACAGTTGTTTTTCCACCGTCAGCAAAAGTCCCCTGAAAGGCTTCCGCAGGGCGCAAAGGGTCTGCCCATGAGCCAAAAGTGTTCATGGAAAGTATTTCCATGTCAGGATCAAGAGCAGTCAGAACAACTTTAAGTCCGAGATCGTTCTTAAGGGTATAGGCAGAGTGTCTGCTTGCAAGATGAAAGACGAGCCTGAATCCGCTCGGGTACTCGGTTTTATCCACACTTTTCAGCGGACGTATAACTTCAAGATCTCCCATTTCGCGCTCAACATCTTTAATAACAAGAGTGAATGTCACACCGTCATTACTCATAACAGCGGTATAGTCCCAGCTATCGTCTGCAATGGCAAATTCGATATTAAGATCGCCGCCTATCCTGTAGACATAGGACGTAACAGGATTTTCCGACACAGGCGGAGGCGGGGGCGGTTCCAGTGGTTCCGGTTTCAGTTGAAAACCTGTACAAGCGTAAACACATGTCAGTAAAAAGACCAGTAACAGAATTTTGTTCATTACGCCTTCCTCATGGCAAGCCCGCACGCAAGGGCAAATGTACCCGAACCGCACCCATCAACAAGGGAACGCATACTAGCGGGCAGCTCTATATATTTGAAAGGGTCAACATGTGCCACGGCGGCACCCATCGAACTCTCAATACTCTCGACTACATCAGCGACATAAGCCATAGCCCCACATGCAAAAAAATCTACGGGCTCTTTTCCCCGTTCCTGAATATATACATCCACGGTAGTCTCTATCTCTGCCCCGAGATTATTCCCATATGCAGCGGCAGCAGCCTGAGCGTCAGCATCATTTTTCATTGTTGCGTTATTACGAATCATCTCTTCAGCCTGAGCCGGGTCTATAGCGAGGTCGGAAGCAAGGTCTTCCGCCATGAAACGCCCCCCCTTCCTGATGGTTTTAACCATATCCACGTGCCCGTTCTCATAAAAAATAACACGAACCTCGTCATGCCCGATATCAATGATAGCATTTATATGCTTCTGAGGCCCTTTGAAAAAGGTCACAAGGTTCACCAGTGCCAGAGATTCAATATCAAGAACAACCGGATTCAATCCTGACTGGGAAGCCAAATCAAGCATGTCTGCAACTTTCACCTTAGAAGCAGCAGCAAGAACCGCGTCCGCCGTCTGAGTCTCTCTGTCGTAATGCAGAAGCTGAGCATCAAATGAAGCTCTCTCTGAGCTCATACCTATATATTGTTCTGCACTCCACAGAAACTGTTCGGTGAAATGCCCTTTACCATTCCACGGCAGAGCGATACGCTTAACAACGACATCAGCCCCTTTGAGAGAAAGTGCTATATCTTTTTCAGCGCCCCTGCACTTTTTCACACACTCACTCAGGCTCTTTGCGAGCACATCGGTATCTGCGACTGTACCGCCTGAAAAAGCTCCGGCAGGTGTAGGTAATATATTTATACTACTGACAACAAAACTGTCTTTCTTCTCTTTCAGTCCAACAATTTTGATATTGGATGCACCTATATCCACACCCGTCAGGAGTTTGCTCATGTATCAGACTCTCCGACATCCTCCAGTCTTGTAAAAAAGCACGTTCTCTCTCCGGTATGGCAGGCAGCCCCCGTCTGATTAACCAGATAAAGTATAGTATCGCCGTCACAGTCTAAAAAAACGCTGACTATCTTCTGAAGATGACCAGAGGTTTCGCCTTTTTTCCAGAGCTGATCCCTGCTCCGGGAGTAGTAATGTGCATATCCTGTTTCAAAAGACAGCCGTAAGGCATCCTTATTCACATAGGCAAGCATCAGAACCTCTTTGGTCTCTACATCCTGCGCTATCGCAGGGAGAAGCCCTCCCTGTTTTTTCCAGTCTATCTTTATCATTTATCCTCTTTGCCAAGTTTTTTGTAGAGTTCACTTTTCAGCGTTTTCTCTTCGGAAGCGCTGATCTTAAGCCCTCGGATTTTCATGGCATAAACAACTCTGTCCCACTCAGCCTTTGTAAGTTTACGCTTATAAACAATTTCTGCCTTATGGCAAATCCCGCATTTTTCTTCCACAATACTGATTTTGCTCGTTCCGCATGCTGTAACAAAGCTAACAGATACGAGGCAAAAGCTCACCAGCAGGCATTTCGATATGTCTTTTACCGCCGATGGATGTCTCCAGAATAACATTTTTGCCCTCCACACGTCCCGCGATAGCAGCTCTCTGTCCGTTTTCACAGGCGCAGATATTTGAAAGTGCCTTTTCGGCATCTTCTTCACTTACTATAATAACCGCAAGTCCTTCGTTAGCAACTGCCAGAGGGTCAAACCCCAGCATATCACAAAGATAGCCGACATTTTCATCCATAGGGATATCAGTCTCCCGCATAAGAAATCCTTTGCCGCTGTCCGAGGCAATCTCGTTAAGTACGGCAGCGACACCGCCTCTGGTAGCATCTCTGGCAAATTTAACATTAAGGTTTTCCACTGCACTAAAAACATCTTTCAAACATGCGCAGTCAGACAGAACCTCACCGTCAAAGCCCAGTTCTCCCCTTGCGAGCATAACGCTCATACCGTGTCTTGCAACATCAGATGTAAGGATAACAGCATCACCCTCTTGTATATTATATGGCTCCGTATAGTCCCGCAGTGATTCCCCTATACCGGATGTATTTATTATGAGACCGTCGCAGCCGCCTTTGTCCACAACCTTTGTGTCACCGCACACTATCTTCACATCTGCCTTTCTGCACTCCTCTGCCATGCTGTCTATAACACGCTCAAGGTCTGCAACAGGATACCCCTCCGGCATAATAAGCCCAAATGAGAGATACAGTGGTTTCGCACCGGAAACCAGAAGATCGTTTATAGTTCCGCAAACGGCTATTTTGCCGATATTTCCACCGGGGAAAAACTCAGGTCGGACAACATAACTGTCTGTTGTAAAAGCTGTCCTGCCGGATGTGCTAACTATTGCGGCATCGGACGCTTTTAAAAGGTGCTCGTTGCCTAATCTTGAAAAAATTATTTCTGAAACAAATGAACGGGAGGACGTTCCGCCGCTCCCTACTGCCATGGTTATCTTCTCCATTTCAACCGCCTATCTTTATACTTAACATTATACCTATTTACTAAGATTTTAACAGACCAAATTCAAGAGGCCGCACTCCCCGTATCTTCTACAATACGTATACGAAAACGTACCTCACGGAAATCCCCCATTCCTGCTTATAAACCTTTCCATAATAAACAAACAAGCAAAAAAACTGTAACAAGGATAACCGGCATAATCACCCCCGCATCAGTTTTTAACTTAAAGTTGAGAAATATTTTTTGCTTGAATTTTATCAGGTATGCGTTATATTCGTTTGCTGGAATATAGAATGACAGAGGTGAACAAATGCCTATTTACGAATATGCATGTGAAAAATGTGGAAAAGTTACAGAAAAACTTGTAAGCATCTCTTCTGCTTCAGAAGAAACAGAGTGTCCGGAATGCAAAGGAAAAGCGATTAAAATAATGTCAGCATCCGCTTTCCACCTAAAAGGGGGCGGTTGGTACTCACAAGGCTACTCCAACGACAACGGCGGATGTCCTGCCAAATCGTCGAAAGAAGCATGTAAAACATGCCCGGCTGCAAGCTCTTAGGTCTGTTTCTTTTTCAGCATAGACATAAGATAATCACTGAGCACTTTGTCCTGTTTGCCGATGTGACGCATTAGCCAGCCAGCCATTAGCTGTTGGACAGCCAAAGGTATACTGTGCTCTGAACCGCACTCTTCGTATCTACGGATAAGGTTCTGCACATCCTCTTTGAACCCTGCATGAAGTGCTGTATGGTTGGATTCGTCATAAAAACAATGCTTAAGCATGATTCTGTTTTCCAATGCAAGATAGGTTTCACAGTAGTCTTTCAGGTAATGAAGTGTAAACATAACATACTGACGTCCCTCTCCGCTTTTCATGGCATTGGCGAGCTTATTCAGCTCTGAAATAAACCTCTTTGCAGAGGCAGCCATAAACGGTATCCCATTGGAAAACTGTTCGTTATAAACAGCCATCCTTTCCCCGCCTGTAATTTTTAGTGATTATCTCATTTCAGGAGTTGTTTTTCAATTAAAAAAGTGTATTTTAACTATTTAAATCTCCGAATAAATGATATTGTTTAGCAAGGATTTATATGAAAGTATTTGCAAAAAACAAAAAAGCTTTTTTTGACTATGAGATACTGGAAACATTTGAAACCGGTGTTCAGTTAACCGGAACAGAAGTGAAGTCTATAAAGGATTCACGAGTCAGCCTGAAAGAGGCATTTGTTAAGGTCATAGGTAATGAAGTGTTCCTTGTGAACTCCCATGTACCCGAATATCTTCAGGGGAACAGGAACAACCATGTGCCGACACGAAGCAGAAAACTACTCATGCGCAGAAAGCAAATTGACAGACTGATAGGGAAGATTAAAGAAGCGGGGCTGACTCTTGTCCCCCTAAAAATATATCAGAAAGACAGACTGATCAAACTCGAAATCGCACTGGCAAAAGGGAAGAAAACCCACGACAAACGCCAGGTTCTTAAAGAAAGAGACCTCCAACGGGAAATGGGTAGAGAACTTAAGATAAAATAAGTCTCTTTTTAACCCTTGACATTTACGGCTAAAGATATATCTATCTAGATATAAAACAGGAGGCAACCATGAAAAACGTTCTCATAGTTTACGGACACTCAAATGAACAGAACTCGCTTTCCAATAAAACTATTATAGATTATGTAAAGGATCTGCCACATATAACAATAAGAAACCTTAACGAAGTTTCCAAAGATTTCAAATTTGACATAAAGGCAGAACAGGAAGCGCTGACAAACGCAGACGTAATTGTCTTTCAATTTCCGTTCCACTGGTACTCCCTGCCAGCAATTTTTAAGAAATGGCTTGATGATGTGCTGGCATTCGGATTCGCATATGGCCCTGGAGGCGACAAGCTCGCAGGTAAAAAAGTAGTGCTGTCCTTCACAACAGGCGCACCGGCAGACTCATACTCTGTCAGCGGCTCAAACAACTACAGCGTGACACAGCTTCTCGCACCTATCATTCAGTCTGTAAATTTCGTCAATATGATTGTCAGTGATACAGTTTTTTCAAACGGAATGCTTTACATCCCAGACATGGTTGGTGATAAAAACGCTATCCAGGCAAAAGCAAAAGCACACGGCGAAAAACTCGCTAAAGTGCTTGAGAAATTATAATAACTTGCAAATATCTGTTTAATAACTATAATACTATGTACGCAGTAATGTCGCCTGCATGATCTTTTTGGGTTGTGCAGGCGTTTTACGCTGAACTGTTTTCAGTATTTTACAAAAGAATACGGGGGCGCACGGTTTCGACGGGGGATCGTAGGTCTCTAGGTGCATGTCCGGGGCGGCTACCCGGTTAGCAAGCCAACGCAAGTAATTGCAAACAACGAACACACACTCGCTGCTGCTTAATTAGTGGCGATGTCCTCTGCGAAGGCACTCCCGCGGTCTTGTAGAGGGCACAAACTTTAGTGGGATAGTCTGGTGTGATGCCTCGGGCATCAGGCAAAACTAAGAGGATGCTCTTTTCGATTGGGTCGTCTTTGCCCCTGCCGTAAAGCTAAGATTAATGCAAAGACTAAACATGTAGTACCTTTGACTGAACATACTTCGGACGTGGGTTCGATTCCCACCGCCTCCATTTATTTCTTCTTTATTATCAATGATTTATATTTCAAATAGGCCGTTTTCGTATTTTTTTCGTTCAGAATTTTCCTTATTTATCAACAGCTTACAAGAGACGTGTTTTTGTAAAAAGTTAACTACTTTATTATAAATAGTTTATGCCTATTTCTCGGTTAATTACACGCTAAATTCTTACATTTTCAGCGTACTGCTTTATCTCAATATATATTAAATGATAGTCCAATGTTTTACACAGCTGACCATCTATTAAATATACAATTTATCAGTGCGACATGATCTGTCATACCCTGCCATTATTATTAATCACATCTAAAAACATGAGGTGATTTATGAGCAGAATCGTAATTGTAACCATTTTCCTTTCTCTGATTTCTATGCTGTGGTAGATTTTCTTTCTGAAAGCGACTTTGTAAAATTCATCCAGAATCGTTTTGTTGAATCTCTCACAGATCCCGTTAGTCTGAGGGCTTTTAGCCTTAGTTTTAGTGTGGTCGATGTCGTTCAGAGCCAAGAACAGCTGGAAGTCGTGAGCATCAGCCTTACCACAGTATTCAGTTCCACGGTCAGTCAGAACTCTCAGCAGAGGCACGCCGTATGATTTGAAGAAAGGTATAACTCTGTCGTTGAGCATATCAGCTGAGTTGATAGGCTGTTTGGTGTTGTAGAGCTTTGCAAAGCCGACAGCGGAGTAGGTATCTATGAAGGTCTGCTGATAGATTCTGCCGACACCTTTCATAGTCCCAACGTAGAAAGTATCCTGAGCTCCCAGATAACCGACATGCTCAGTCTCAAGCTCGCCCCAGGCGATCTTCTCTTTGTAACCACACCTATTTTAGTATCATATCATTATTAGATTTTTCAAATATTTGCAGTACGTTCCATAGGTTTCAAGTTGCCTAGTGACACATGTGGTCTTTCATTGTTATATTCATCAATCCATGATTCTGTTTTAGCTCTGACTTCTTAGAAGCTATCGAAGATATAGAAGTCAAGAATTTCATTTCTATATGTTCTGTTGAATCTCTCAATGTAAGAGTTCTAAATGGCTTACCTAGCTGTATAAATTCAAGCTCAACTTCACGCAAAGATAAAAGGTCTTTTAAATTTCAAAATATCCTATATAAGTATTATTGAAAAGAATGCGAAGTGGTATATTGAGGTTGCGAAGGAGCTGCCGAATATCCGGTAAAAACCCAGGTGTGACAAAACTTTCGTAGAATTTTCGTATTTTTGGCCAAAAAGGCCTATAAAACAAGGGTTTCAGAGGGTTTGCGAATGAAAATGGAAAGCCTTTTACTGTTATCACTTTACGTCACTGCCCATCACGGATGTTAACTATAAATAACTGATATAAAAAAGGAATTTTTCAATTCGATTCCCACCGCCTCCATTTTTCTTAATTCCAGTAGATTCTTGACACGTCTCATTCTTCTGTCTCCGTACTTGTCATGTAACAGGTCACAATAAACCAGAAGCTGTTCAAAACTTCTAAGCAGATTTCCCGGTATCCGACCGTCAGGAGTTCTGAAAACATACTCATTTGAATTGGTACATTCTTTCAGAGATAAATCTTTCAAATCCTCGAACCTGTCCTTAATCCGTTCCAGATAGGTTCTTATATTATTGTGAGCAATCAGTTCTCTTTTACCTGTCTTTCCATCAACATAGAACTTGAGATATTCATCACCATTATGCTTAAAGAACTCGATTTGATTCCATTTAAGGTTTAGACTTTCCTTACCACACCTCATGCCAGTATGTGCCAGAATCAGTACATAGTCTCTCAGTAGCACTCTCATATCTCTAGTTGTTTTTCTGTGACCTGTCTTAGACCATTCAGTCATGTTCCTAACGAGTTTCCTGTACTCATCTTTGGTAAAATGCGGTCTTCTGCTTGCCTTCCGACCTTGATTTTTGGGGTGTGGAATTTGTGACTTCAATATCCACTGATGCTGAATTGCAATGTCAAAGACATAGTTCAGGGCAGAAGTGTGAGTCTTGATAGTCGATGCAGATGGGACTCTACCTATTTTCTTTCTTCTGAATTCGTCAAACTCTTTCATTTCTTTGTACCCGATCAGGTCGATATTTTTGTTTTTGAAAAAAGGAATGAAATATCGCCTCAAGCATCCGATGTAGTGAGAATAGACGACCTTGCCGTCCCCTGAATCCAGTTGGTTCTGTAAGTTCCTGATTGCTATATGTGCAACATTCTGGAATTTTTTAGACTCAATCGGAAGGTTATGTTCCGCTCTGTACCTGATCTCAAGGTACTTGTCTAAGGCGAACTTCTCAGCCTCATTTAAATGCTTTGTTTTGCATGATTTTTTAATATATTCATTATTCACTTTCAGTCGGCAGTGGTAGTATTTACCTCTCTGGTAAAGAGCTACGTCACCGTCTTGTAAACTCTTGATAATCTTCACTTAAACACCTCGTAGTGATTATAATATTCCTAATTTAAGAAATACATCTTTAGTTAATGGTTATGCTGGGGAGTTGCATAAAAACGGTCAGACATTCAGAAAATAAATCAGCGAGGAATATTCCTCGCTGATCATTATTGATGAACCTAAGCAGAGTACATATCAGCAAGTCTCTGTATTACCCGCATGTCTGGTAAAGCAGTAGCTATCTGTATGTCACTCAAAGTAGGGTATTTCTCACGAACTAGTGCTCTAAGTTCCGGTAACTGTGAACTTCTTGTATTAAATGAAATACAGTGACACCTAGACTTAATAGCAGGACTAAGAGCCTTTTCAATGGGTAGCTCCCAGTCTGTGTTTAGGCATAGTATGAATAGTACATTTGCTTTTTGCGAGTACGTTTCAAAAGGCACTTTATATGCATCTTGTTGTGAGTGTGTGGCGTTGTGCCATTCATCGAGTATTATACATTTACCTAGAGGTTTGCTTTCATCACTTAATGTCGCCATAGACGCATAATTGTTAACGGCTCTCAATAATTCACCACTACTTGCACCATTCTTTTTGTATTCATTCATGTCATAGTAGCAAACTTCAGAGCAAAGTGTTTTTGCGATATATTCAGCAAAAGATGTCTTACCGTTGCCTGGTCTGCCGTAGAAGCAGAGAGGACTTGGAATCCTCTCTGGGGTATCTAGCAGATATTTTAGTTCCTTCTTCAGTTCTGAAGTGAATAGAAAATCGTTGAATGTCTTCATATTACTCATGATTAGACCCCACTATTTCAAATATTCTGTTGTATAATTCGCCATCGGCAGTAAAGTACTTGTTCAATACTTCCATGGCGTTCTGTATTTCAGTTTTTGCAATGTCGTCTATATTGGCAGAAGACTTCAGTTCGAGAACTAACTTACTACTGCTAACACTAACAGAGTCATCTTTTGACTTTGTTTTGGGAGTCTTGTGAGGCTTACGTAACTTCATAACGTCCTTAAAGGTCGAGTTCTTGTTTAGTGAACCATTACTAATGAAGTTATCAATATTACTTTTGTGCAGAAATGTGATTTGATGAAGTGTACCCCAACTTTCAGGAAGCATCTTTAATCTGATGTACTTGCGTAAAGTCGAGTTATTACAGATTTTCTTCATTTTGTTGATACTGGTCTTTTCATACTCAATCTTATCTGTGAAGATATTGAAATCTTCGGTGCGAAGAGTCTCATAAGCCTCAAAAAATACAGCGAAGATGTTATAAGATTGCCTGTATCGGCTTATTCGGACAGTGGGATCGGAAACATTCGGACACCGTATCGGTCGTCGGACACTTTTGCCGCAAGGTAACCTTTTTCTGATTATAAGAACCAGTTCATCTATAAATCAAGCGTTATCCGCCTGAATCTTCCTTATACTTTCTCCTTTAAGTTTGATCTTGTGACTGCTGTGAAGCAACCTGTCCAGAATGGCGTCAGCCACAGTATCGTTGTTGAGATAGTCATACCAGCGATCTACAGGCAGTTGCGAGGTGACGATAACACTGCTGATACCCGCACGATCCTCAATCACCTCAAGAAGGTCGTTGGCATCATCGGAGGTCAGCGGATTAATACCAAAGTCATCAAGGATGAGCAGATTATACCTGGCTATTTTATTAAGCCCCTTAACATAAGTACCATCCAGCCTTGCCAGCTTCATCTCATCCATAAGCCTGGGCAGTCGATAGTATCTGGCAGTAAGCCCATCTCTTACAGCCATATTGGCAAGAGCCTGAGCAATGAAGCTCTTCCCTGTACCTGTAGGACCTGTAATAAGGATATTCTGTTTCTTGTGCAGATACTCTCCTGAAATGAGCGAAAGCATAGCCGACTTATCAAGTCCCCTTGGTATGGTGTAGTCGATATCCTCAACTCTTGCATTGAGGTCTTTGAACTTGACCTGTGCCATGTTCCTCTTTATCTTCCGTGACAGCCTCTCTGCTGATTCCGCCTGCAGTAGCTGAAGCAGCCTGTCTTCAAACGGCAGATCACGATACTGCGGATTCTCCATCTGTCTGGAAAGAGCCGCCTCCAGTCCGGCGAGCTTCAGCTCTGCAATAAGGTCTTCTAACTTTGACATTTGTCCTCCTCTTTATAATAGTCTCTCCCACGCACATTGTTATGATTGCTGAGCGGAGCAGTGTTCTTGTCGTTTTTCTCAAGATATATTTTACTGCTAAGTATGGATTCAAGGCTCTTCACGGAATAAGCTCTTATCTCCACTGCTTTCTTGCATGCCATATTGAAGTCATTTTTATCGTGGTTCTTAGCTCTGCTGAGGATAGCTATGCATGTCCTGTAAGCGTTTGCCGGATGACTTCTGGAATCAAGGATATTCTTCATGAGCCTTGCGGTATCTAAGCCTATAGAGCCTGCCCAGTTGAGTATACGTGTGGGATTCCACTTCTCCTGCCACATGACATGATTCGGCGGCATGTGCTCTGTGAGTGTGGAGCCTCTCTTTGATTTAGGATGGATGGCTATAGGGTCTCCTTTGTGATATATCTCTACTGTTGTTGCGGAATGCCATACATCCACCTTGTTCTTTATGAGCTTGTATGGAACTGAGTATCTGCTGCCGGAAACATCCACATGATAATCAAAGCCGACATGCCTTATCAGATATTCCCGATACTGATATCTTTCTTTCGGCAGAGAGAGCATCTCAGGACGGTCTATTTCATCCAGAAGCTCAAGACGGCTCTTGCCTATGCCTCTTATGACTTTATTGTTATAGACCTCAGTAAGCGGAGATATGGCAGAGTTCAGTTCCTGCACGGTGTTAAACAGTCTGTTCCTGAGCTTTGCAAGTATCCATCGCTGTATCCCCTGAACTGCCTGCTCCACCTTTGCTTTGTCCTGAGGTTTTGCAGGTCTGGCGGGGATGACTGCACAACCGTAATACTTAGCCATGTCTGAGTAGCTGCTGTTGACCGTAAGAACATCTCTGGTGTGTTTAGTTATTGCTGATTTAAGATTGTCCGGTACTACGGTCTTTGAGACTGCGCCGTAATATTCAAACGCAAGACTGTGTGACAGTATGAATGATTCTTTCTTCTGGCTTTCTGTTGCATGCACAAACACAGCTCCGGATGCTCCGAGAGCGGATACAAATATCTGTGCCTCGCTCACTTCTCCTGTATAGCGGTCTACTATATCCATTGTCAGACCGGAATAGTCTACGAACATTATTTCACCGGCGTTGTATATCTGACGCATGGTTGGACTTAGACGGGATATGTGTTTCTTGCAGTACTCTTTGAACTGAGTGTAGTTATAGCCGTCGGGATGGACGGACTTATATTCCTGCCATAGGAGAAGCCAGGTGACTCCCTTGCGACGTTTCTCTCTGGCGATATAATCCAGATCGGGCATTGGAAAGGTTCGCTTCAAAGGCATTGACCTTTCCGGAAAAAGACGGCTGTACAGTTCATCTTCGGAAACCGACGACAGTTCCTCAGCTTTAAGACCAGTTATCCGGAAACGGTTCACATAGTCTGATACCGTTGATTTAGGGATTCCGGTTGATACCGATATCTGACGGATGGAAAGCTGGTTTATATATCTTAGGCGTATTACCTCTTTGATCTCGCTCATTGTTAACCTCGTCATATCTGCCTCCAACTTATTATTGGAGGACAGTTTAAAGGCTAACCTTGCTGGCGGGAAGTGTCCGAGCTCCGCTACGCTGTCCGACGGCCGCCATGGTGTCCGAATGTTTCCGCTACGGTGTCCGACGATAAAACGCTACGCTGTCCGAATCACGCCGCTACGAGCAATAAGATGATTTTCTGGCTTCGCTGATAGCTTCATGAATTCGACACAGATAGTCATTAATCTCTGCTGACATTACTTTTGGTTCTTCTGATACTTTTGATTCATTTTTTAATTTTGGCATAATAGTGCCTCCTTTTTTTTTGACTCTTGCGAGCCATGTCTTGAGAATAAGATATCTGTGATGAGTGGTAAAAATAAGTGGGGAAGATTTGATGTGGTTGTGCCACACGGAGATTGTTAATTCAGGATGGTAAGGTTAAATATCATGTATGATCAGTCGTTTATTTCGAATAGTAGCTTTTTGTTTTCATCAGTTATTATCACTGGCAAATCTTCAATTTCAGATAAGCGATAAAATTTGTAAGTATTTTTACGCCTATAATTACTCCAAAGTGTTTTCATTGCTTCATAACTAGTATATTCAGCATTGGCTACTAAGTCGAATCCACAAGTCTTAACAACACCGTTTTTATCCCCATTAACAGTTGTGCTTGGCTTTACTTTAAAAAACTCATTTAGTGCCCATACGGAAAATACTTTTCTATGCTCTTCAGTGATTAGAACTTTCTTCTTAGCCTGAGTAGGATTTAATGCACCACAAGTAAAACTTAACCATACAGTATATGCTTCTGGCGGTAGCTCAGAGATACTTATCTTATCTTCAAAAAGCATTTTCATGACTTCCATGAAAGCATCGTAGTAGTCTCTGTCTGTTTTTGAATTTATTGCAACGTGTCTTATAAAATCTGGATTGCTTTCACATCTTTTAATAATCTGTTCTTTGTTTGTTAGTTCTGTGTCGGGCAACAATTTCTTTATGACTTCAAGAAATTCTTGATAGACATCTTCTTCGTTTTGATTTCTGGTTATGGTTTCTAACTCTTCTTCAATTTGACTGTAAGCCTCGTCACTTTTGAAATATTGTTTTTCACTATTCAAAATATAATAATAAAGAAATTTTTTATAATCTGGATGTCATTTTGCAGTTCAATTGACCCCTCTGATTTGCAGGTTAATTGACCCCCTCTCTCCTTAATTTTTGTTTACGTCATCTTCCTTTTTAAATCAACTTTTTTCTGGATTTAATTTTTCTATAGCTCTCACCCTCAATGACAACTCTGTATGCATTATGCACCAACCTGTCGAGTGCCGAGTTTGCGAGAATCGGGTCATGGAATAGTTCCAGCCATTCATCCGTATCCCTGTTGCTTGTGATCACAGTAGATGCTCTCCCGTACCTTTCCACAACAATCTCATAGAAGTCAGTAGACTGTTGTTCATTCAATGCCTTCAGTCCGAAGTCATCTATAATAAGCATATCGGGAGTAATAAATCCAAGCAGAGCCTTCTCATAGGAGTAGTCAGCTCTGGACTGCTGCAGTCTTTTAAAAAGTTTCTCTGCTCTGACCATCAGGACTTTTTTACCTCTTCGCACAGCAGCGTGGGCCAATGCATTTGCCAGATATGTTTTACCAACACCGACAGGTCCGCACAGCATCACGTTATCTTTTTCCTCAATAAAATTCAGACCGAACAGTCCTTTGATCATTTCTCTGTCTACCTGCACCGGAGCGTCGAAGTCATATCTCTCCAGTGTCTCAAAGGGGTTAATACCAGCTTTTTTCATTTGATTATCCACCTGGTTATGAAGACGCCTGTCCACTTCATCCTGCATTACCAACTCAAGAAACTCTGCATATGTCAGGTGCTGCTGTTTGGCATAAGCCATCCGTTCCGGTAAAGTAGCCAGTATTCCCGACAGCCTTAGTTTTTTTACTGTCTGTTTCAGTTCATTTGATAGTGTCATCGTGACCTCCTTCGTAGAAATAGTTTTTATTGCGTGTAAATTTAGCGGGTTTCAGCACTTTACAGGAAGATTTTTCTACCTCATTATTCTGCATAGAGAGCTCAATTATATTTACTACTCTGTACACATTGATGAGGTCGAAGCTTACTGCCCGCTGACATGCCTGCTCCATACGACCATGACCATATTTATCAGCATCCCGGATGAGTTTCTGAGCCTGCCTTAGATTCTGCCATGGGAAGTCACCGGATAGCAGACGCTCCATAAATTCTCCGCAGTAGAAACCTACTTCTTTAGCCTTATAAATATGATATTCACAGCTCTTCATGGTGTATCCACGTTTCTCTTCAGGATAGTCACTGGTGTCTGTTGAGCGTTTACCTTTTTTCATACGACTATGCACCTTTATCTGCTGCTCTTTGTGGTAAATGCGAACCAGCTTGCTGTCCAGCCTTACAGAAACCTCTTTGCCTATGTATACAGTGGGGACAGAATAAAGAGCGCTTTGAATACGGATATGATGGTCTGGATGCACTTTGCAGGTTCCCCAGAAAGGTACATCGTAACGCTCCTGTTCCAGAGGGAGCAGATTCGCCTGCTCTTCCATATCAAATACAATGCGGGGATGCTTTTTAGTTGTGCCATGTATACGCATGCCGGAGACAGTTCTGCACCAGGCATCTGCTGCTTCCTGTGCATGGGAAAGGCTCCTGAATGTCTCTCCTTTAAAGAAGTTATCTCTGACATATGATACATTTCTTTCAACTTTAGGCTTGTCTTTCGGAGCAACTGCCCTTGCAGGGTCTATGATAAATCCACGGTAACAAGCATACTCATAAAAGTAGCGGTTGAACTGCGCATCATAACGGTCTGCCTTATCTATGGCTGTCTTCATGTTGTCGACAATCACTTTCGCAGGAACACCGCCGAAGAATTCCCAGGCTGATTCCAGACCGGTGATTACTTCCTGGAATTTCATGCTATGGCAAAGGTGAACATACTGATAGCGGCTGTAAGGCAAAGTCACTATCAATGCATGGACCACACGCCTTCTGTCTGTCTCAGGGTCATATAAAAGCCCCAGACGACCGAAATCAACCTCTGCGTATTCGCCTGGAGCAGTTTCAGGCATGCGGACTGTGTTGTGCTTAAAGAAACCAAGATCTTCATGAAGGTAGCGGCGCAGTGTGTCATAGCTTACAGAAACACCATGACGCTTAAGAAGAGAATGAATCTTGGTCATAGTGAGGCGCTCTTCACTCAGCCAGTGTTCCAGTTTCTCTTTGTATGGAATAAGAACTTTACGGCACTCACTGACTGGGCGAGAACCGTCTCCGTATACTTTGCGGTAGACACCGTATGCGATCTCCTCCAGTGGTGGCTCACTGTCACTTTCGAAACCCAAAGTGACAGCCAGTTCTATGTATTTCCTGATGGTGTTTCTAGACATCTTGCGAGCCTTGGCGATCGTCTTAAAGCCGTCGCCATGCTTTCTGCGTCGTAGAATATCCAGGATGTCGTGCATGTGGTACTCCTTTCGCATTCAATTTCTCCATAGTTATTTTCTATGGAGGCATTATACAAAGGAGAGATTTTTACAAAACTTTTTACAAAAGCTGACACCACAGAGGGGTCAATTGAATTGCAAATATGGGGGGTCAATTCAGCTGCAAATATTTGCCGCCAGGGGGGTCAATTGAACTGCAAAATCACAATCTGGATTAGCTATTAATGCTGACCAAAAGGACTTCATCCGTTCTTTTGCTTCTTCTTCACACAAAAGTTCTATTTCTTTTTTGTACTCGTTATTATCTGTAAACATATTGTCTTGCCTCTCAGGAATTATCTATTAGTCAATTCAACACTGCTTTGTATGTCTTCTCTTATGAGTCAGTAAGGCGTTCATAAGTAACTTGTGTCTTGGGCAGAGAGGAATAATCCTCGATGATATAAAACTACTTGCTTAGCCCTGAACCCAGAGAAAATAAAGTTTTGTTATTTTCTTTATCTTTTATTATGTATGAAATATCTTCGATCTCAGACATACGGTAAAACTTAAATTCATGATCGAACCAAAGGTCTTTTATCTCACCATACTTGCAATTTTCAGCATCTGCGACAAAATCACATCCACACGGATTAGTATTCCTATCTGTTTTGTCATTTCTTGTTGGGTTTATCCCAAAAAATGCGTTTAATGCCCATACGGAAAAAGCTCTTCTATAATCCGTTCGGATCAAATTTTTCTTCTTGCTTATAGGTGCTTTTTGAGTTTCGGAAAAACAGTCTAAGAATGCTACTTGTGTTTTGAAAGGTATCTGTGATACGTCAAGGTCAACATCTTCGATATAAATCCTGATAACTTCTTTTAATGCATCGTAATAGTCTCTATCTTCTTTTGCTACTTCTGTCATACTTGTTATAAGTTCAGGATTTTCGAGACAATTATTAACCAGTTCCTCTTTGTTCGTAAGCCCTGTATCTGGCATTATTTTTTTTATAACTGCAAGCAACTCAATATATAAATCTTTTATTTCTTGCTCTGGGGTTAGAGCAGGTATCATTTCTAAAATGTGCATGAAACTTTCATTACTTGTGAAGCACTGTTTCTCACTTATCATAATGTAGAAAAACAAAAACTTTCTGTTCTTAGGATCTTTTTGCAAATTTTTCCAGAAGATATGCATCAACTCTTTACATGATTTTTCAGAATAACCAAATCTTTCAGATGTCATAGCTCAACTTTACCTTCATCTCTTTTGTGCTTTTACCAACGAAATGTAATTTGTCATTTATACGCTGATTTGACTCCACTCTGTAAGTGCTATATATGATTCTAGGATTACTGTGTAATATTCTAACAATCTATGAACAGCTTGAATATAATAATTATCTGTTTACCGAGGAATATTCCTCGCTGGTATATTTCTAAATTGCCGTCTTGTAAGCTCTTGATGATTTTCACTTAAACACACTAACGAGCAAATACATATTTATTGTTCATTATTGCAGGATGCAGTTTCTTATGGCAGTTTTGGACAGAACTAGGCTAGATTCAATTTAGAACTAAAAATGGTCTGAATTGGTTTTGGAGAAAGCTAAACAATTAACGTCTAATATATAGTCTTATTAATCTTAGAAGGATCAATGCTTAAACAGCGAATAATTTGTGATACAAAAGAGCTTTCATTATCAAACCATGCTGATAGTTTTGTCTGGAAAGTATTCTGAGATGTCCTACACACTTCTGTTTGTGTCGCATCAAAAAGTGATGCATAACGAATGCCTATGATATCAGAAGAAACTAATTCTTCTTCTGTATATCCAAAAAATTCTGAGGATGCAGATTCCATTACATCATTGAGTTCTTCTATTGTAGCATTTTTTCTTTGTATTTCGGCAATGAAATTTATATAACATCCTGCTTGTACTGGGACTCTGACAGCAGAACCATATAGCTTGCCGTTTAAAGAAGGAATAACTCTTCCTACTGCTGTAGCTGCTTCTGCTGAGGTGGGGATGATATTGCATGCTGCGGCTCTTGAGCGTCTAAAGTCATTATTTTTTTGTGCGTTATCCACAAGAACTTGGCTTGCTGTATATCCGTGAACAGTAAGCATGTTTCCCGCTAAGATATTGGCATATCTGCTTAATGCTTGCACCATTGGCGCAAGGGCATTTGTAGAGCAAGATGCTGCTGAGATTATACGGTCATCAGGTGTCAAAATTTCTGTATTAACTCCGTATACTACAGTTGGTATTTCATGACCAGCAGGAGCTGATAATATAACTTTCTTTGCCCCTGCATCAAGATGCTTTTGTGCTTTAATTTTAGTAAGGTAAGCTCCTGAACAGTCGATTACAACATCGATATCATGTTTGCCCCATGACAGACTATCTGGAGCAATTTCATGAGTTATATGTATATGTTTTCCATTTACTGCTATGAAATCACAGCCTGTCTCTACTTCATTGTGCATGTCCATTGTGCCGAGAGTAGTGTCATGTTTTAGCAAGTAAGACATCATCTCTGTAGATGCGGGGTCGTTTATTATTTTTATTTCATATCTATTATCGTTAATGATCTGTTTAAATAAAACTCTGCCTATTCTTCCGAACCCGTTAATTGCAATTTTTTTAATCATTGAGTCACTCCTAGGATTATCAAGAGCTAATATTTCATTGTATATAACCTAATAGCTCTTGTTGTTCATCAGATATTGTGTTTAAATATACTAAATGATACTAAAACGTATATAAGTTATATTTTATATCTCATTTTAAATTATTTTGCACATTTGTCAAGATTTGGAGGCTTTATGAAATCAAGAGATGAGCTTTCCGTAGAAGATATTAGTGAAATACTAAAAATCAGTAAGAGCAAGGTTTATAGCTTGATAAAGAGTGGAGAATTGCCATCTTACAAAGTTGGACGGAAAATTCGTTTTTCAGAAGATGATATCAAATCGTATATTAAAGGTCTGAAGCAAGCGAGTACGCCTGTTACGCATAAAGCAATCGGTGGTACGGCGAATAAAGGGTTCGTCTTATGTGGTCAGGATATAATATTGGATATACTCTCAAATTATATGCGGCAGCATAATACACCTGCATTGCGGGCGTACATTGGGAGCTACGATAGCCTTATTGCTCTTTATCGGAATCAGGTTAGTGTAGCATCAGCCCATCTTTGGGACAGCGACACTGATACCTATAATGTGCCTTATGTGCGGAGGCTGCTGCCTGGAATTCCTGCTGTTATTGTTCACCTGACTTGCCGCATTCAAGGTTTTTATGTTGCCAAAGGAAATCCAAAAAATATAACTAAATGGGACGACTTTGGACGTGACGATATTACTATGGTTAACCGTGAGCAAGGTTCAGGCTCTAGGGTCTTGCTGGATGAAAACCTGAGACTTCTGGGTATTTTTGGAAGAGACATTTCAGGATATGAAAAAGAAATCCAATCTCATTTAACGGTTGCAAGCGTTGTTGCTTCAGGAAAGGCTGATGTTGCTATTGGTTCAGAGAAGATAGCGAAACAAGTTGAAGGTATTGATTTTGTCCCAATTAAAAAGGAACGTTATGACTTAGTATTTAAAAGAGAAGATATGGGTACCCCTGAGATTGCATCGTTGTTGAGCATAATACGTTCAGACACTTTTAGAGATGAATTTTCTCATATTGGCGGTTACGACACAAAAGATATGGGGAAAATAGTTATTGAATTTTAATGAGTTATTACATGAGGACCTCATGCTTTTATTACCTTTTGCCTTAGGTGCTTTGTCTTGGTTTTTCAGTACGCTGGCAGGAGGAGGAGGGGCAATGATTTTTGTCCCTGTTGCCGGAATGTTTTTTTCGATTCAGACAATTGCTCCTGTTGTTGCTGTTGCAGGTTTGTTATCTGGTTTGAGCAGAATAATTTTATACCGAAGATCAATTAATATTAGAGTCTCACTGCTTGTTATACCCGGCGTCATAACCGGAGCAGTATCGGGAGCATACCTATTCTCTTTTGTTAACCCGATATTGATTGCATATTGCCTGGCTGTTTTTTATTTATTGAATGGAGTATGGGCACTTTTTTTCAGAGAAAAGAAGCTGTTTAAAGTTAAAAACTGGTACTTCCCAATAGCTGGGGCGATTTCTTCTTTTATATCGGGAATTGTTGGTGTCGGCGGTCCTCTAATGAACCCGTTTTACCTCAACTATGGTATGCAAAAGGAGATGCTACTAGGCACCAAAGCTGCTGTCGTTATAGTTATGCAATTATTCAAAGCAGGCACGTACACGACAGTGGGTATGATGGATTCAGGAGTCTTGCTTATTGGTTCTATTGCAGGAATTGGGGCTGTTGCGGGCAATTATCTTGGTCGTAGATTCCTCAAGAAAATTAGTGACAGGACGTTCTCCGTAACAGTTAATCTGATGCTTATTCTTTGTGCGTGTATTGTTGTTTTTAAAAACATAGTATAATGAGTCAAGTTTAAATTTGATGATTTCTGGAAGTATAACTCAGAGCAATTAATCTGTTAATTTAGAGCGAAAAACGTTCTGAATTAACTTGTGAACTTACACACATTTATTACAAAATATTCTTGATAAAGAAGTAAATCTTTTGAATGTTTCGGGGAGGGGGCATTGTTCAGGAAAAGACAGCTACGTATTAAAGAATGTATCGGTTTTCAGAAAGCATTTAAAATAGACCCTTCATAATACACTACCTTCACTTAATTTCTGACCAATTCTAACCACAAAATCTCAATCAAAAATGTACCACGAGTGTACCACAAAAAAAGACCAGTGCCGAAACACTAGTCTTTGTGTAAGTTGTTGATACCATTATAAAAAATGGTGCCCAGGGGCGGAATCGAACCACCGACACGGGGATTTTCAGTCCCCTGCTCTACCGACTGAGCTACCTGGGCATTTCTTATCAAAAGTGAGGTCTAAAAATATCGAAAAACCTCTGTCTTGTCAATATCTATTTCGTATCTTTTTAAAAAAGATTTAGCAAAGCTTTAATTGCCTGTCTTACATTGAAAAATCTCCCTGAGTCCCCCTTGTTGCCAAAGGGGATAGCAGGGAGTGTGTGTTTAAAATATGAACCATCAGGTTCGTATATCCAGCTTAAAATATAGCAGGGCTGTGACCATACTATATAGTTCTGCCTATTGCAAGAGCTATTGAGCGCATGCTTCCCATAAGTTTGAGGAACTGTGTTGGTGTCAGCGACTGTGCGCCGTCTGACCATGCTTTCTCCGGCTCAGGGTGCACCTCTATTATAAGTCCGTCTGCGCCGATTGCAACAGCAGCTTTTGAAAGTGGACCAACATATTGCCAGTGACCTGCTGCATGGCTTGGGTCAATGATGATAGGCAGGTGAGATTTCTCTTTGATAACAGGTACAGCGCTGATATCAAGGGTGTTTCTTGTAGCTGTTTCAAATGTTCTTAGTCCCCGCTCACAAAGGATTACGTTTTTGTTCCCTTCTGAGAGGATGTATTCAGTTGCGTTGAGGTATTCTTCTATTGTGGTGGACATACCTCTTTTCAGGAGGACAGGCTTGTCAGTTTTCCCCAGTTCAGAGAGGAGTGCGAAGTTTTGCACGTTCCTTGCACCAACCTGAAACATGTCTGCGTATTTGTATACCATATCAACATATCTCGGGTTTGTGACCTCTGTGACAATGGGAAGCCCTGTTGCTTCTCTGGCTTTTGCGAGTATTTTAAGCCCGTCTTCTTCAAGCCCCTGGAAAGAGTATGGTGATGTACGTGGTTTGAAGGCACCGCCGCGGAGCATTTGTGCTCCTGCCGCTTTGATGAATTCTGCCGTTTTGATGACCCCCTCTTCATTTTCCACAGAGCAAGGTCCTGCTATAACAGGTATGTTTTCACCGCCGAATTTTACACCGCAAACATCGATTATGCTTGGCTCCGGCTTCACCTCACGGCTTGCAAGCTTATATGGTTTGCTGATTGGGACAATGTTTTCAACACCTGCGAGCTGCCCGATAACATTCATCTTGTCTCGCTGACCTGCGATGCCGACCAGTCCGACGACATTGCGCTCTTTCCCTTCGATAACGTGGGAAGAGAAACCCAGCTCTTCTGCTGCCTGAGTGACATTATTGAGCTCTTCCTGTGATGCTCCGATCTTCATTACTACGATCATTTTGATCCTCCGTTTATATTAATTACCTATCATGTCCGAATTTGGGCATAAAAAAAGCCGCATACAGCTTCAAAAGTGAAGCCGCTGCGGCCTGTTTGCATATTTTGTTGTTACAGGTCGGACTTAGACGGCTACACCTTCAGTGTTAAAAAAGAAGTAAAAAAAATAGCCAAAAAAGTTGAGCCCGAAATTTTCCCTGTTATTCATACTGTTTAAATAAACCAACTGAGGTATAGTGTCAACAACAAAAAATTGTTAAACGCCGTCTGGCGATAAAATACTTGTATAAATTGCACGTAAGCTATACATATTATATAGAAAAAGAATTGTAGGTTTTTTTATGGATAAATATATATCAGATATTTTTGATGAGATGAGAGAGACTCAGACAAGGTTTATTGCTGAAGCTGCCCCTGTGCTGATCGCCATCTCAACCGAGATCGCCCAGTGCTTTATTAACGGCGGTAAGCTTATGATCTTCGGCAACGGAGGTTCTGCTGCTGATGCCCAGCATATCGCTGCGGAATTTGTGAACCGTTTTAAGATGGAACGCCCGCCTCTGCCTGCGATAGCTTTCACAACAGACACATCAATACTTACCTCTATTGGCAATGACTATGAATTTAATGACGTATTTATAAAGCAGGTGAGTGCTCTCGGCAACGAAAACGATGTTGTGTGGGGCATTTCAACCAGCGGTAATTCAGAAAATGTTGTCCGTGCTCTGCGTGAAGCAGCTAGGGGCGACATGAAAATAGTGGGCTTTACCGGACGTGACGGCGGAAAGATGAAGGGACTTTGCGACCTTTTGTTTCAGTCGCCATCCGAAAATACTGCCAGAATACAGGAGATACACATAGCAGCCGCACACATAATCTGCCAACTTGTAGACGAGATTATGTTCGGGCGGTTTGCCGGCTGATTTATGTCTTTACTTAGCAGCCTTTGGGGATGTTCCTCCATATGGCACTTTTATAACAACAGACCGAAGGGGCGTGTCAGCATTCTTGTTGCAGGGAACAAGAGGGAATACGACCTTATCATGCAGGAGGCCGAGTTCTTCTTCTCCGGTGTGCGGGTACTTGGTTTTCCTGAGTATACGCAGGATCCTTATGAGGAAGCCCGTGTTTTGCCGGAGGTTTTCGCAAAACGTGCATCCACTCTGGACTTTCTGCTGAACGCTGATGCGAGCTGCATCCTTGTCACTACTCCGTACGGACTTCTGAAATCATTACCACCGAAAGATGTTTTTGCTTCTGCCACAGCGGATATCAAGGTCGGAGGCACATATGAACGGGAAGAGCTCGAATATATCCTTGCCTACTCCGGGTATGTGCATGTGGAAATGGTTGAGGGTGCAGGAGAATATGCATTCAGAGGCGATACGCTTGAGGTTTTTCCCGCAGATAGTGAAACCCCTTGTCTGATAGAATTTTTTGACGATGAGGCGGAGCGGATATCTTATGTTGATATACGTACGAGACGCACTCTCAAAATTGAAAAAACTGTAAGGCTCCTTCCAGCATCAGAAGCTCTTTTTGATGTAGATGACCTCAGGAAATATATAAATGACAGTGATATTTTAGATAAGGTAGAGCTATATGGGAAATATGCCGGATGTCACTGGCTGACCCCCGCTGTGCATAATATGGAAAACCTGATGGACTATGTGAGCGAAAGCTATAATTTTCTGTTCTTTACGGAAGATTACAGGTCGATTTTCACAGATTTTCGTGTGCTCATAGATGATAAAATGCCTGAAGGTGAAAACTTCTGGAACAATAATTTTATTGCACCTTCACGTATGCTTTTTTATATGACCGAAGACAGAGTAAACGTGATGGCGGACATCACAACAGCTGAAAGCGAAGGGACAAGGTATAAAAGCAGCGCCATGCTCTTTGCCGGGAAGAAAGGCAATCTTTATCAGTCAATGTCTGCTGCTATGGATATTATCAAGAGCTACGCAGAAAAATCTTTCCGTGTGATATGTTCTATAGAAAGTGACCGTCTTGCAAAACTTTTCTCTGAGTTTTCAAAGGATTATGCGTTTATACCTGCTAAAGTTGAAAACTATAAAGAGGTGGACAAGGCAGGGCTTTATCTGCATTCAGAAAAATTTCGCGGCGGGTTCATAGATGAGAAGCTGATGCTTGCTGTTTTCACAGATGAAGATATATTCGGTACAGCAAAGAAAAGACCTAAACGCGGTAAAAAAGAACTTTACTCCACAACTATATCTGACCTTGAGCCCGGGGATCATGTCGTTCATGTCGATTATGGTATAGGAATCTACCTTGGTCTGGTGCACCAGAGCATCGGCGGTGTGGAAGGTGATTTTATACAGCTTGAGTATGACAACAGTGAATTTCTGTACGTGCCGCTATCCTCGATAGGGCAGATACAAAAATACATTGGCTCGGAAGGCTCAAGACCGAGAGTCAGCTCTCTTCAGACACAGCAGTGGAAAAAAGTTAAAGCGCAGGCAAAGGCAAGGGCGAAGAAGATAGCCATGGATCTGCTGAAGCTTTACGCCCAGCGGAAAGTAGAGAAAGGTTTTTCGTTTACTGATGACGGAAACATGCTGGATAATTTCGAGCAGTCGTTTGAATATGATGAAACCGATGATCAGCTTTCTGCGATACACGACGTTTATAATGATATGGAATCTGCAATGCCTATGGAAAGGCTTGTTTGCGGTGATGTCGGCTTTGGTAAAACAGAAGTGGCTATGCGTGCCGCATGTAAGGCTGTTGCCGGAGGGAAACAGGTCGCTGTGCTTGTCCCCACCACAGTTCTCGCCAGACAGCACTATATGACTTTTTTTGAACGGTTTAAGGATTTGCCTGTAAAGGTAGACTACGTGAGCCGTTTCCGGACTGCAAGAGATACCAGACAGATACTTGTTGATCTCTCAAAGGGTGATCTGGATATACTGATAGGTACTCACAAAATGCTGTCCAAAGAGATAGAGTTTCAGGATCTCGGACTTTTGATCATTGATGAAGAACAACGCTTTGGCGTGGCACATAAAGAGAAGATTAAAGCTATGCGGAGCAATGTTGATGTTCTGTATCTTTCAGCGACACCTATCCCCAGAACTCTCCAGCTTTCGCTTTCAGGCATAAGGGATATATCAACCATAGATACACCGCCGGTTGACAGGCTGCCCGTTATCACAAAGGTTATCAAGCGTGATGTTGAGGTTAAAAACGCCATCCAGAGGGAGCTTGAACGGGGCGGTCAGGTATTTTTCCTCCATAACAGAGTAGAAAATATTCAAACGGTGGCTGCCGGTGTTAAGAACATGCTGCCGGGGGCGAACGTTTCCATTGCACATGGTCAGATGACAAGCTCGGAGCTGGAAAAGATTCTTATGGAGTTTTATTCGGGCAAAACAGATGTTCTTGTATGTACCGCAATAATTGAAAACGGAATAGATATTGCAAATGCAAATACCATAGTGATTAATGATGCCGCTCACCTCGGGCTGGCACAGATATATCAGCTTAAGGGGCGTGTCGGGCGTTCAGGGAGACGTGGTTACTGTTATCTTGTGGTGGAACAATTTTCGTCTTTGTCGGATGTTGCACAAAAGAGACTTAAGATAATCCAGCAGCTTTCAGACCTTGGCAGCGGCGTGAAGATCGCGTTTTACGACCTTCAACTTCGCGGTGCAGGCGACCTGCTGGGTGCTGACCAGTCAGGATTCATGGTGAAAGTCGGGTATGAGCTTTTTATCGCCATGATAGACGAAGCAGTGAAAGACCTGAAAGGGATAACGAGCATCTCCGCAGATACGGAGATAATTACAGCAATTCCGCATTTTATCCCTGCTGACTATATTGAAGATACTAAGATCAGGCTTGATTACTATCGTAAGTTCTCAGGTGTTGAGGATATGGATAGTGTGCGGGAGCTTTTATATGAGCTTTCGGAGCTTTACGGTGAGCTGAAACCGGAGACTGAAAATCTGGGGCGCATTATGCTTATAAAAAAACTGGCAGGCTTTGCAAATATGGAAAAAGTCTATCTTTACAGCAATAAAGTTAAGATGGTTTTTACAAAAGGGACACCTTCAAACCCTCAGAGAATTATGGACGCTATAGCTAATGCCGGCGCAGGCTCAAAGTTTGACAATGAATTCACCCTGTCGCTGTTTTTCGAGAAAGAGCAGAAAGTCCTTGATAAAACGGTATCTTTCATTAATGAACTTATTAAAATACCCACAGTCTGAAATGTAAATACTCTATTGCAAAAATATGCGTATTTAAGGTAATCTAAGAGGCTATGAAAAAGACAAAAATTTTAATAATCACAATTGTATTATGTTTATCTTTAGTTTCCTGTTTCCCAGGTAAAGCCGGTAAAAAGAACGGGCTTACCGAAGAGGAGATTGCTAATACCTTTGTCACAATTAACGGCGAAAGGATTACAAAAGACGAGTATGAGGCATTTATCTCATACAGCAACTCTGTTATGGACACAGAGACAAGAACCAATCCGGCTGTTGTGGAAGCGCTCCACAAGGATTTCATAGAACACAGACTTCTGCTGCAAAAAGCTGTGGCAGAAGGCGTTGTCGTTGATGAAGGGAAATTTAAAGACATTGTTGAGTCCTTTCAGACTATCAAAGGGCAGAAGATGCTGAGTGAGTTTGAAAAACAGCTTAATATGAATTTTGATTCACTGAAAGAGCTCCTTAAACAACGCATAATAATAGGCAAATTTCTTGAGAAGATTGCTGATTCTGATATAGATATTAGCGAAGAAGAACTGAAGGCATTTTATGAAGAGAAGAAAAATGAACTTAATGCCGATGTTTCTGCTCATATACAGCATATTGTAACATACGAGGAGAAGGCAGCGCAAAACGCCCTTGGACTTATCAAACAGGGGATACCTTTTTCAGAAGTGGCAGAGAAATTCTCTGTAGCTCCGGAAAAAGAGGCTGGCGGAGACCTTGGGTTTATCAATGTTAACGAATATCCGGATATCTTTAAAGAAGCTCTCGCCCTGAAAACCGGACAGGTCAGCGGAATAATGAAGTCTGACTACGGTTATCACATCTTTAAGCTGCTTGAAGTGCAGAAGAAGTCCGGTATTAGTTTTGACACACTTAAAAAGAAGCTTTATGCCGAACTTTACGGTATAAAGCAGGAAAATAAAGTAAGGGAATATATCGATGACTTGTATCAAAAATCTGAAATTATCTATCCTGATACTGTTGCTGGCAGCGGCAGTTAGTGCCAATGCCGAAATTATAAACAGGGTCTACGCTGTTGTCGGGGAAAAAGTCATTACCCAGTACGAGCTTGAGACACTTAACCCGAAAAGACTTCAGTATATCTACAAAAACTTTGAAGGCGATAAGCGTGAAGAAGAACTGAATAAGTATTATGTAGCAGCTCTTGATATGCTGACTAACAACTATGTTATCGAACAGGCAGCAGCCAGAGAAGGTGTTCGTGTCTCCAGCAGAGAGGTTGATGGGGCTGTTAAAGAGATTATTGAAAAGAACAGCATCGATGAAGATAAACTCTCTGAGCTCCTCGCTGCTTCCAACCAGACAATGGAACAGTATAAATGGAGCATAAAAATAGACATCCTTAAAGCAAGGCTTATGAGCACTGTGTTCAGACCTAAGATCATAATAACAGAGGATGATATCAAAAAATATGTTGAAGCCAATGCCGCAGCACTTGAGCTTTCTGATATGTATGAACTGCGGATCATGACTGTTGACAACAAAGAGCAGCTCGATAAGGCTCTTGCGGATTTCAAAGATACCGGTGATTTTCGTTCAACTGTTATGAAATTTTCCACATCCGGCAATGCAGATAACGGCGGCTACTTAGGCTGGGTTGAGCTTGCATTTCTTGATGATGAGATCAGAAACACCATAGCAGGAAAAAAAGGGCTTACTGAACCATTAGAAGACCATGGCTCATACCGTGTTTTCTACGTAGAAGGCTTTAAGAATAAAGACAATGTAACAGGCGACAAAAGAGACAGCATCGTGAAAACTCTTCAGGAAGAAAGATCAAAAGAGATTTTTGATAACTGGCTGGCAGAAAAGAGAAAAGAAATACTCATCCAAAAGAAATATGCGTATTGATAAACTACTGAAAGTTCTAATGCTTATAAAACGCCGCACTGTTGCAAACGAAATGGCGGATGAGGGATTTGTCCTGCTGAACGGACGCTCTGCTAAACCGAGCACGAAGGTTAAAGCCGGCGATCTCATTGAACTGGACATGTGGAATTACTACAAAAAACTTGAAATTGTGGAAATTCCGTTAAAAGGTTCTGTGCCGAAGAAAGATGTCGATAAATATGTAAATGTCTTAGAATACAGGACAAAAGAGTAGATTCATCCGGAGTTGAAAAATGTGCGGAATTGTTGGATATATAGGTAATAGAAAAGCTTCTAATGTCCTTATGGAAGGTCTTTCAAAGCTTGAATACAGAGGATATGACTCTGCCGGGCTTGCTCTGCTTGAAGCAGGCTCCATACACACTGAAAGAAGCGTCGGTAAGCTTATTAATCTGAAAGAACAGATCAGCTCCAGAAATTTCACTGCTAATATTGGCATAGGTCACACCAGATGGGCAACCCACGGTAAGCCGTCCTTTGAGAATGCACACCCACACTGTTCCGAAGGACTTGCTATAGTTCATAATGGAATAATCGAAAACTACCTTGAGCTTAAAACTATGCTGAAGGAGAAAGGGTATATCTTTCACTCTGAAACAGACACAGAAGTAGTAGCTCACCTTATAAAATCAAACTATGACGGCGACCTGAAGGATGCGGTACAGCATTCTCTCAGGCAGATCATAGGTTCTTACGGACTCGCTGTAATAAGTATGTCAGAGCCGGATATGCTTATAATAGGCCGGAAAGACAGCCCGCTTGTGATCGGTATTGGCGACGGAGAGATGTTTGCAGCAAGCGATATCCCCGCAGTGCTCTCATATACACGAGAGTTTGTATTTCTGGAAGAAGGCGACCTTGCAGTTTTAAAAAAAGACAGTTTTGTCATTTATGATAATGACGGTAAATCTGTTAACCGCGAAGTGAGAATGATAGACTGGAATCCTGTGATGGCAGAGAAGGCAGGCTATAACCACTTCATGCAGAAAGAAATATACGAACAGCCCAGAGCAATTATTGACACTATAAGGGGGAACTATTCCCTTGAAAACAGCAGTGTCAGCTTCCCTGATTTTAATATTATTAAAGATGCGGTTAAGGATCTGAACAGAATAGTTATTGTCGCATGCGGAACGAGCTGGCATGCAGGACTTATTGCAAAATTTTACATTGAGAAATTTGCAAAGATGCCTGTAGAGGTAGATATCGCTTCTGAGTTCAGATATAGAAGTCTTGTTATTGATGAGAAAACTCTTTTTGTCGCCATTACTCAGTCCGGTGAGACAGCGGATACCCTTTCCGCTCTTCGGGTTGCTAAAAAGATGGGCGCAAAAATTATGTCTGTCTGCAATGTTGTCGGATCATCTATATCCAGAGAGTCCGACAGTGTTATATATACACATGCAGGTCCGGAGATCGGCGTTGCTTCCACAAAGGCATTTACAACTCAGGTGATAAGTCTGTTTATGTTTGCTATGTTTCTGGGACAGGAACGTAAAATACTTTCCAGAGATGAGTGCGGAAGATATCTTGCCGAAGTTGTGAGGCTGCCTGAAGTCATAGAAAATGTTCTTAGCAAAGATGACCTGATCCTTTCTCTCGCAAAGCAATTTAAAGATGCAAGCGATTTTCTGTATCTTGGGCGTAACGTTAATTTCCCTGTTGCGCTGGAAGGAGCTCTGAAACTTAAAGAGATTTCTTATATACATGCTGAGGGTTATGCAGCAGGTGAGATGAAGCACGGTCCGATAGCGTTGATAGATAAAACTCTTCCTGTTTTTGTCCTCTGTCCTAAATCTTCAGTTTATGAAAAAGTTGCTTCAAATGTTGAAGAAGTCAAAACCAGAGATGGCATCGTTATCGCTGTGGTGACAGAGGGTGACGAAGGGCTGAAAGACATATGTGACTATATGATAGAGATTCCGGATATTATTGAAGAGCTGTCAGTTTTTCCCACAGTAGTGGCAACTCAACTATTTTCTTATCACTGTGCACACCTCTTGGGGCTGGATGTTGACCAACCCAGGAATCTTGCCAAGTCAGTTACAGTAGAATAATCCGTGTTGATAATGTTGTGTTTTGTGTGTAGGTAAAATAAAGTCTGCAAATTGTAATATAAGTTGGAAAGCTGATAAACAAGTCGGCAAGTAGTAAAATATATTGGAAACTACGCATTGCGGAAACGCTGTTGTGTTCGTTTAAAATATGCCACCATTTACAATGCATAACCAACTATCATATAAGGTAATATTTTATACGTTGCATAACTGAGTTTTAAAGACTTACTTTTATGCCACTTATGAGTAAGATAATGGACACATTTATTTCCAACTAATTATACTGAATAATAATGAGCTTGCTCAGAATAGTTACTTTCGGACTCTATACTAAGGTTTGTTGGTTAATGTATTTGACAGTAATTTATCTGCGAAAAGCTTTCAGATTTTATTTTACCACAACATTTTGTGTGTTGGTAAAATAAAGTTTGCAAGTAGTAATATAAGTTAGAAAGCTGAAAAATATGTCGGCAAGTGGCTAAATAAAATGTAAAATTACATTTTAAGTGTTACGCTTGTATTATGGCTACAATATTCGACGAAAAAACAATACTTAAACGCATAGCTGAAGGACGCGGCACAGGCGAGTATGAAAATTATAAGCCTTGGCTGACTGTCCGTGATGTGCCTTCCTCTCAAAGCAGGTCTAATAGGCCTCTCGGCTGGAAAACACAAAGAGAACACCATCTCCTTTCTGATCTTGAATACTACTATTTTCTGTTTCTTGAATGGCATGATAACATCTTGGATATTCGAGAGCAGTACCCGCTTGATCGAGATGAGACAATCAAAATAGCAAATGAAACTGGCCTTAGACACCCTTATATGCACGATACATATCAGGTTATGAGTACTGACTTTTTAGTACTGTTGAAAGACGGTAGTTATGCTGCAAGAACGGTTAAGGAAGCTAAAGATCTGGAAAATGAGAACGTAATAGTAAAGTTCAGCATTGAACAGATATATTGGCAGAGGAAAGGTATTAGTTGGGGCATAGCAACTAGAAACGAGATAGATGATATATATGCTAAAAATCTCGAAATCGTGCATCCTGCGAAATATGCCCTAGAAGAATATAATAACACTCAAGTCATTAATTATATAATCAAGCGCCTATCTACATCGAAATCCACAGTGGATGCTATATTAGAAGAAACCGATGAAGTTTTTGGCCTTGAAATAGGCACGGCTCTTTTAATTTATAAGAGTTTGATAGCGAACAAGATCGTTTCAATTGATATGTTTCAGAAGTTCAATATTGGCATCTCAGCAGACGAAGTAAATATCATACTTGACGTCAAGGAGAAGATGGCATGATCGCTGTAAATCAAGTACTTATATCTGACACCGGCGATACTATTCGTATTCTCTGGATAGAAGAGGATTATAGTAAGGCTTTTGTTATAGACATCGATGGTAATTCCTTTCCAGTAATGATGATGATGCCTGAAATAGAAGAGTATAAACCTATTACAGATCAATACAGTGCCCTTGTAGAAGGAGAATTCACAGAAAAAGCTGAGTCTATAAGAGACAAGAGGTGGGAAATTATCAAAGATCTGGTTAATAAAGTGCCGGATATCTTTAATCGAAGTCTGCGTGGTAAGTTGGTTGCGGGTGTTGTCAGTAAGAAAGTGTCGTCAGAAAAATATATATACGCATACCTCAAGCAATACTGGCAGAGGGGCATGACCAAGAATGCATTGGTACCTGATTATCATAACTGTGGAACAGGGAATCGTAGTGCAGATGCAAAGTTGCCTGGTAGAAAACCAAAGAATGCTAACAGGATCCAAAGCATTAAGATTACACCTGAAATAATGAAAATATTCATGACAGTTTTCAGAGAACGTAACAAAGACGCTGATAAAATCAGTCTGCAGAAAGCATACGAGAATATGCGAAACGAGTATTTTGCAGATGAAATCAGAAAGACTGAGGGGACTCAATATATACCATCTTACAGGCAATTTGTAAGAAGATATAATGAAGAATTCGGACTTGAGGCACAACTAAGGGCTGTTAAGGGCGACAAGGCTTATGAGAAAGACCATAGACCTATTCTAGGGAATTCAACACAAGAAGCTTATGGACCAGGTTCAAAATATCAGATTGACGCTACTGTTGGTGATGTATATCTAGTTTCAGAGTTCAATCGAAAGAAAATCATAGGCAGACCAGTAATATATTTCTGTGTTGATGTATTCAGCCGTATGGTTGCTGGTATGTATATCGGTCTGGAAGGACCTTCAATGGCCGGAGCTAGTATGGCTATTATCAACTGCGGTGAAGACAAGGTCGAGTTCTGTAAAAAGTATGGCGTTGAGATAGAGAAAGAAGACTGGCCTGTTGAGAATCTGCCTGCAACCTTTCTCGGTGATAATGGCGAAATGAAAGGTATAACACCTGAAAATATGATAAGGAATTTTGGTATTAAAGTTCAAACTACGGGGACTTATAGAGCTGATGCCAAAGGTATTGTTGAAAGGTTTTTCAGGACTATTAATGAAAAAGTTAAACCTGAGTTGCCTGGGTTTGTGATGCCAGATCATAGGCAAAGAGGTGGAGAGGATTACAGGCTTGATGCCAAGATGAACTTAAATGAATTTATAGCGTATCTTATACCTAAGATAATCCTGCATAACCGCACCATAATAAATAGATACCCATTCGATGATCAATTGGCCAAAGCGGATATAATGTTTAAACCAAAAGATCTTTGGTCATGGGGAATAAAGAAGAGAGCTGGTCTTTTAAGAGAGGTTGATCTCGAACAACTAAAAGCATCTCTGCTTTTTCACAAAAAAGCTTTGGTGACTGAAAGTGGTATAAGGCACCATGAAGACCTCTTCTATACTTTTCCAATCGCTATGCAAGAGGGGTGGTTTGTACGTAAAGAAGGGAAGAAATCAGTTAAAGTTGATTTAGCTTATAATCCTAGAAACCCACGTGAAGCTTATGTTTTTTATAAGAAAAAGTATCACAGAGCTTACCCGACTATGGACTCAGATATACTCAAATATAATCTTGAAGATTATGTGTTCTATCAGGAATGTTTAGAACATCAAAAAGCTATGGACGAGAGTAATGCTCTTCTTGATAGCCTGAATGCTCATGAACAGTCTAAAAAAATATTAAGTGAAGCAAAGGCTAAAGCTGACAAAGTTATTCATACTGAAAGCAAGACTAAAAGGACAAAGGAGATTAGAAGCAATAGAGCTTTGGAAAAAACTTTTCAGAGACAAAAAGAAAATGATGTGGCATCAGAATCAAATCAAGCTGAGGTTATTAGCATAAATCGCAAAGAGCCTGACAGCTCCAAAAAGGCTATGGCTGACAAGCTTCGTAAATTAAGAAATAAGAAGTTTAACAGAGGTGATTAAGTTTAAAAAAGCTAAGTATAAAAAACAAATTCCGACACAATATAGGGGTAATCCTTTGATTGAAGCCCTACCGCCAATCAAAGATGGAGATACGCTAACTCTTGAGATGCTCAAAGAGCCCTACTATAAAAAGGATGAAATAAACCAGCCACCAGAGATTAAGCAATATTCGCTGAATAAGATTTTTGCCTATTTTCATCCGCTTGATATGCATATTGAGTACGCATACAAGATAGACATGATGATAAGAGAGGGGTATGTTGGCAGGAATCCAAGAGAAAAGATCAACCCTGCTTTGTCTGCAGAGAATCCTCTGGATAATTCAACTGATTACGATTCTGTAAGAAGTACTGCATTCGTTGGTATCTCTGGAATAGGAAAGACGACTGCCACTAAAAGAATTCTTGGATTATATGACCAGGTTATTCTGCATGATAGACCGGATAACTGTCTTCAGGTAGTTTGGCTTAAGATAGAGTGTCCTCATGATGGTTCATTAAAGCAGCTTTGCATCAGCTTTTTCCTTGAAATGGATAAAATTCTGAAAACGGATTATCACGCCAAGTATGCCAAGCCAAGAAATTCTATTGAAGAGATGTTAGCAATGATGACCAAAGTTGCCTCAATACATCATCTTGGCATATTGATAATTGATGAGATACAGAATCTTAGCGAAGCAAAGTCTGGCGGTGCTGAAAAAATGCTAAACTTCTTTGTAAGTCTGAATAATACCATCTCTGTTCCAACGCTTCTGATAGGCACACTTAAGGCTAAGAAGCTTTTTCAAAAGGATCTGAGACAGGGGAGACGTTTGGATGGCAAGGGAGGAATGGTATGGGAGCGTCTTGAGTATGATGAGCTATGGGATGTTTTCGTTGAAGGGTTTTGGGAATATTGTTGGGTTAAGAATCAGCCTGAGCTTACTGAAGATATTCTCGAAACCTTATATAAGGAGAGTCAGGGGATTATTGATGCTGCAATGAAGATTTATGCTTTGGCTCAGCACTCTGCTATTATGGACGGTTCAGAGACGATAACAAAGGAAAGTATAAAGATTGCCGCCAAGAAAGGTTTGGTCTATATGCGCCCTATGCTTGATGCTCTTAAATCAGGCAACATTGAAGAGATTATCCAGTATAGCGATATCATCCCAATGAGCTTTGATGAAATAAAGTCAAAATATTTTTCAACAACAGCAATATTAAGACGTAATATTAAGCAGGAAGAGAATGAGAAGGCTGAGTTTGATGAAAAAGTCTATAAAGCTATAAACTCTCTGGTTGCAGATGGAATAGATTATGACCTGGCAGAACCGGTTGTTGAGGAAATTGCTAAGAAGAATCCAAGACTGATTGCCACAGAGCTATCATATAAGGCACTTAGCAGGATCAATAAAAAAACAAAGAAACCTGATAAGACAACATATTCAGAAGATATAATACAGCTCAGTTTATATAAGGAAGCAAAAGAGTCTGAAAGAACAGTTTATTCCTTATTCACAGAGAACGGAATAACGCTAAACCCATTAGGAGATTTTAAGTTGGGAAAAGATGCTTAAAGTACTTTCCTGAGCCTTATGAAAACGAACTTCTCTACAGTGTGGTAGCCAGATATCATAGGCATACAGGGAATACTTCAACTAAGGATACTCTTGAAGAGCTTTTCAATAGCAGGAAAGTATGCGCTGTTTATGATTTGCCTGCTCATGTAGATACTCTTGTCCAAAACCTGAGAAACACAGGTTTTTCATTCACCTCAAAGGAACTTATTTATAATAATACTTTATTCCCTCTTTTTAGGCATTTTGTCAGTACTATTAAGGCTAAAAAGGCTTATGACGATATGCGTGGAGCAAAAGGGGGCTCAATACATACCCGCTTGGGGATTATGGCTGGTAATGTCAATGTTATCCAATATTTTAAATTTTGTTCAGTATGTAATGATGAGTCCATCAGAAACTGTGGAGAGCTGTATTTTAACCGTCTGCATCAACTATCTACGGTTCATTTTTGTCCGATGCACGAAATACCTTTGCGAATTTCTGCTGTACCAGTGAAGCAATATAATAGGCATCAGTTTATTTACCCTGATATCTCTCTATTAAGAGTAGGTGTCGTTAATTCGTACTCGCTCAACGATAGTAAAGTGTTGATTCAGGTTGCCAAAATTTATAAAGAGCTTATTGAGTGTAGGGTTGATCTTTCAGGAATGGACTTCAGGGCAATGTATTTATCGTTGTTGGATGATATTGGATTTATTAAAGGTAATAACTCTGTCGCGATTAGTAAATTACTTCCTGAATTTAGACGCTATTTTGGAGAAAGCTTACTCACTACGCTGTATTCAGCAGATATTGATAGCTGGCTGACTGCAATTATCAGAAAACATAGGAAGACATTTCATCCAATCAGGCATATTTTGATGATACTGTTCCTCTCTGGTTCACTTTCAGAGTTTATGTGTTACCAGCCTCGTAGAGGTATTGTCCCTCAGCAGACAAGATATAGCCTCCTCGCGCACGATACTGTTTATCATGATGATTGGCTCGCATTGCAAAAAGAAATGCCTGAGAAGTCCAAAAATGACCTTCGAAAGCTTTCTCCAAAAGTTTACGTCTGGCTTTATCGGAATGATAGAGACTGGCTTATGGAACATTCACCTCTTAAATTGATCCCTGTTTCAGAAGAGGATCGTGTGGACTGGGCTGAAAGAGACAAGTCGATTGTTCGAGAGGTTGTTATCGCTATAAAAAAAATTAAATCATCTGAAAAGCCATTTTTAAGGATAACCACTAGCAGAATTGGTAAAATGATTGGTAAACTAAGTGTTATTGAAAAGCATCGGGATAAGCTTCCTGAAACAGCTGAACTACTATCAAGGTTAGTTGAGAGTATTGAAGAGTTTCAGAAACGAAAGATCATGAGCGTGGTTAAGAAAATGGTCGTTGAAGGTTTGCCTTTATATGAGTCGCATGTTTACAGGCGAGCAACAGTTGCTAAAGGGCGATCAATAGAAGTAGATAATTTTCTGATAAGGTTATTGAGTGATCTTGATTTTTCAAATGGTTCAGGCGAGCAGATGATTTAATGGAGTTTTGTGTAAATGCAGGCATATCGCTTTTTTAAGCCCGGACTTGGCAAAGAGGTTGAAGTTTACTGGGTTGGTAGTTTTTGGAAAACAAGAACGAACAAGTGGAATGTAAATGTTTATTTATTTGATGGTATGCAGATAATTCAGGGGTACCTTCCTATCGGGGCTATGCCATTTCTCGCAATAGGTGCCAAAGTGGATGATGGTTATTTACGTGGAAGCATGGCATCTGAAGACAATGGAGAGCTTAGAATCAACAACCTCGCTCAAGGCAACCTCATCAACTTTGGACAGTTACCGAGGAACCTTTGTTCCTATTATGGTAATCAGCATCTATCCAGAGAAAAGGTTTATAGTTATGTTTGTGATAATAAGACATATTTCATACCTCAGTCTGAAATAGTAAGGGCATTTCTAACTACGAATACTACATTTGCAAACAGTATCATTGCTCCTGAAGGACTGAGCTTTCTAATCTCCAGTTACAATATTGTTGGAGATAAACTTAATGTCGAATTGTCAAAAGAATATCCAAAACAACTGCTTACACACGGGAATGTCATACATCTTATGTCTGTATACTTAAAAGGCAGCTTGAATGATCTATGGTGGAGCGTTTTTAGGAATGCGTTAACAGATTCTAGTGCGAAGAAAATGTTTGATATTGTGCCAATGAAAGGCGTCAAACTTCAGTTTAAATATAAGCAATTTATGAATTTTGTGCTAGTTAAGGAAATACGGGATATCAGCGGCTTAAGACCGCCTTTTAATTCCCTCAGTTACACACATCCCGCTGCTGTCGAGAAATCCGGTGATAAAGAAGAAGAAAAGAGACGAATACCTAAAGGAAATAAGGATCATAGGAATTTAGATCATACTACATCCCCTGGTTTTGACAGTAATAGAGATGCTGTATGGCACGATAGTATACATATTAAGATGCATTTTCGAGGGATTAAGGCAGAACATGTAATGAAGCAATCGGACAATCCTAGAAAACACATTAAGAACGTCAGCACCAGTACAAAAATTTCTAAATATACTCTTAGAAATTACATTGGGGATGGTAAGGGGAAGCCTATAGAACTGCAAAACCTTAGTGTACTGCCTGAAGATATAAATATTGCTGGTCTGGAGAAATTCCTTAGAGCAGTTGCATATATTGAGAAACACACTAGTGCAAGAGTTCACAACGCCACAGTCGTGCCTCTTGCTGGTGAATCTGCTTTCGTCAGAGTTGGTGAGAGCCCAAGAAATTGTGCTGTGATTTTTGTGGAGGAATCAGTCATTCTAGAATTTGGCAGACCAGATAACTATCCTATTTCGACTTTGATAATAAACAAGTATGACAGTTCAATCATTGAAGATGACATAGGTAAGCTTATAGCGTCAGTGATTGAGAATAATGGGCATTGGGATGCTTCTTTTTTGAGTGCTTTTCATTCTTTTAGCTATAAATTTGCAAAACACAGCAGGAATGACACACCTGAAAACTGGGGGAGCAGGCTTTTACAGAAGATGTGGATTTAAAGGAAACTGATCTTTTGGTAATTTATGGATATAATATTTTTTGATTCTGAAGTTAAGCTTTGCTCAAAGGTTGCTGTTGACGATTTCGTATTAAATGGGTTATAATTAGTCCATGAATATAAATAAAAAAATCTTTAAAAATAAAGAACTTAACTTTAAAAGTGCAGATTGCATGATTCTAAGTGATGATTTAGGCCACTTGATTCGCTTGTCTCTTGCGGGGCAAATTGATGAAGTACGTTTATTGGTGGCTAGATTAGTTAGGAAGTATCGAGATGAAAACCCAGAACTTGCAAATAAGCTTAACGAATATCTAAGAGCCACTCCTTATAAACGTTCTATGATGAGAAAAGGGGCCTCAGAGGTTGAGTTTTTTTCATCAATTCCTTCAGATGAAGAAACGAAGCTAAATCTTCTCAAGACGTATGAAAATCCTGGAGAAAACATTGCTCCGTTGTTTACAGAAAAACTACAGTATCAGCTAGGCCAATTAGTTAAAGAACGTATGCATGTTGATAAATTGATGACCAAGGGCTTGATTCCAGCCCGTTCTGCAATTTTTACAGGCCCTCCAGGAGTTGGGAAGACGCTTGCTTCTCGTTGGATTGCTTCACAATTAGGCTTGCCATTATATGTCTTAGATTTAACAACAGTTATGAGTAGCTTACTGGGTAAAACTGGAGCAAATCTGCGATCCGTACTTGATTTTGCAAAAGCAAATTCGTGTGTTTTACTTCTTGATGAAATTGATTCTATAGCGAAAAGACGTAGTGACGATTCAGATATTGGAGAGCTTAAAAGACTTGTTACAATAATATTGCAAGAAATAGAAAACTGGCCAGGCAATTCTCTCTTACTTGCTGCAACAAATTTCCCAGATTTATTAGATCCTGCCATATGGCGTAGATTTGATGTAGTCGTAGATTTTACTATGCCTAGTAGTTTGGAACTTAATAAAGCAATTGAACTGTTCAGCGGTGATGATAAGGAGCTAATAATAAAATGGAGAAGCGTTTTAGAGATTGTCTTAAAAGATAAGTCCTATAGTGACATTGAGAGAAGTATTTACCAGTTGCGGAGAGCGAATGTGTTAAATAACGAAACTTTTCTAAGCTCTATAAGTGATCTATTAAAAAACGCATTGCCAACACTGTCTAAAGGAGATGCTATTGAAATAGCAGTTAATCTTGCTAAAGAAAATGTCGCATCGAAAAGAGCAATTGCAGACATGGTAGGTATTAGTAGAGATACTGTCGCCAAATATCTCAAATTAAAATCTTAGGAGGATAAGTACATGGCACAACCAAATTTTTTAATTGGACGAGGCGAATTATTGACTGCCAATATTCCTCCTATCAAAAGAAAAATGGAAGAAAAAGATCCATTGTATTCCTTTGTAGAAGCGAAAAATGTTTTAATTCCGCAAATATCTTCTGTTACGGAAGAACTGAACAAACTGCCAGATTTGGCTTGTCCTGATGATATGGGAGTAATGAGTATGATATTAAACCCATCATTTATAGCAAAAACTACTTATCCTAAAGCGTTTTTCAATGCAGTGAATATAGTTCCTATCGGCAGTAGGAATATTAGTCTTGTTCCTAGAAAGACTTCAAAGAAAACAGGTCCTGGTGAAGAAGAGACCACTACTGAGATATTTGTTGCGGGTAAACGGTCAATTTTTAGGAAATTAAGTGAAACCATATCTGGTTTTGATGAAAATTCAAGAGAGGCATTGCATTTTACTAGATTTGAAAGGATTGAAAGCTTTAGTGCATCTATAGATATTCAAACTAAGGACTCTGATATTGAGTACTTTGAGGTGGCTATACATATGCTTCCTAACGACGATTCTGTACATATTAAATCGTCTTTTCGGGAATATGCTTCCAATCTTGGGATTGAGGTATATGATGACCTTAGTTTTAATGCTGGGACTTTATGGTTTGTTCCTATAAAAGGTTTTGTAAACAATATTGAAATATTATCAAAGTTTATTTTCATAAGGATGATGAGAAATATACCTAAGTTGCGTGGTTTTCGCCCAATACAGCGAAATAGCGGGGTTTCACTTTCTTGCACATTACCTAAAGAAGCTCCGATGTCATCTCTGCCGCGTGTTGCTATTCTGGATGGTGGCCTTCCTGAGCAACATGCCCTTGGCCAGTGGGTAAGGTCTTATACAAAACTAGATGAAGATTCTGATGATATAGATGGTGGACCAGATCACGGTCTCGGTGTTACATCTGCTTTTTTATTTGGCCCCATTGAGCCAGGTGAAACTGCGAAACGCCCATTTTCTTATGTTAACCATTTAAGGGTCTTGGATAGCAAGTCAGAAGAGGAAGACCCTTTGGAACTATATAGAACGTTAGGACTTATTGAACAGGTATTATTGTCTAGACAATATGAATTTGTGAATTTGAGTCTTGGTCCTGATTTACCTATTGAAGACGGAGAGATACATACATGGACAGCGGTTCTCGATGACTTGCTGAGTGATGGTGAAACCATTATGACTGTTGCTGCAGGCAATAATGGTGAATATGATAGAGATTCAGGAAATGCGAGAATACAAATCCCATCTGACTGCGTAAACACTCTTTCTGTTGGGGCTGCTACAAGTATTCAGAAGGAGTGGTCTAAAGCTTCCTATAGTGCATTTGGACCAGGTAGGCGACCAGGTTTTATTAAACCTGATATTTTGGCGTTTGGGGGATCTCCAAAAGAATATTTTCATGTGGTATCTGCAGAAAAAGGCTTACATATTACTCCAGAGCTTGGTACTAGCTATGCTTCTCCATTCGCTTTAAGGAATGCAGTAGGGGTGCGTGCTATTTTGGGAGATGATTTGTCAGCATTGGCAATAAAGGCTCTTTTGATACATTCTGCAAAGAGCTCTGAACATGACAAGCAAGAAGTTGGTTGGGGTAAATTGCCTGAGAATATCATGGATATTATTTCATGTGATTCTGGGGTTGCTAGAATTGTTTATCAGGGGACCCTGAAGCCAGGTAAGTTTATAAGAGCTAAACTGCCAATACCAGAATCTGGTTTAACTGGTAAATGTAAAATCAAGGCGACATTTTGTTATGCTTCTCCAGTTGATCCGCAAGATGTGGGGGCGTATACCCGTGCATCTGCATATTCCGGTGTAATTGGACACTGAATCCGGAAATGACTGGACAGTGTTTCCGGTTTTGATTGGACAGTTTGAATTCAGTTAATCTTCCTACTCCTTTTAAATATCTAAATGTCCATCTTTGGTCAAGCGTTCAGTGGTAAATCTATTCATTTTTCATGTTAACAGAGCTCTGTTCTTTCTCTTTTCTGAGAGAGTCGCCGGTAAGCTGTAAGTGCTCTGCGTTATGTACAAGCCTGTCACAGATAGCGTCAGCGATAGTATGGTCACCTATAATGTCATGCCATTTATCAACGGGTATCTGAGTAGCGATAATAGTGGATCTGACGGAGTAGCGGTCTTCCATGACCTCAAGGAAGTCCTTCCTCTCGTGGTCGTTCAGAGTATCAAGCCCCCAGTCGTCAACGATCAGCACATTTACTCTGGAAAGCTGAGTGAGTACCTTTACATAAGTACCATCTGTTCTGGCAATCTTAAGTTCCTGAAGGAGTCTCGGCAGTCTGACATAGAGGGACTTTATTCCGTTTCGACATGCGCTGTTGCCGAGAGCACAGGCGATATAAGTCTTTCCTACGCCAGAGGCACCGGTGATTATGATATTCCTGTGTTTGCGCACCCAATCGTTTTTACCAAGTTCCAGCATCATCTGCTTTGTAATGTTTCTGCCGTTCCTGTACCGGATGTCCTCTATGCAGGCTCCGGGATACCTGAGTTTAGCTTTCTTTAGAAGCAGGCAGAGTTGTCTGTCTTCCCTGTATAGTGACTCATGCTCCAGAAGGATTCTCAGCCTCTCCTCGAAACTGAGATCATCAATCTCCGGCATCTTCTGCTGTAGTTCATACGCCTGTATGAATCCTTTAAGTCTGAGCTGTGTCATCATTTCCGTTAGTTCCATCTTTAGTCATCTCCTTTTATACGATAGTACTCATTGCCCCTGATATTCTCATGGACAAGATTTTTTCTTGGTTCAGGTTCAAGGTAGTGTATTTTATCCAGACCTTTTTCAAGGATAGACTTGATGCTCTTGTATCTGACAGTGCCGCTCTCCAGAACCATACGGCATGCCTTCTCAAGTCTTTCCGGCTGGTAATATTTCGAAAGCTTAATGACACCCATACAGCTCTTGTAAGCCTGTTCCGGAAACTGCCTGCTGTCAATAATGGCATCTATTGCTTTGGCGGTGTACGCTCCTGCGGCCTTTGATGCCCACTTATTAATTCTTTCAGGCGTCCAGCCTGAAGCAACGAACTGATGGTTGGGCGGCATGTGGGCTTTAGAGGTAGCGTAGTAGCCATACTTAAAAGACCTGGGGTGTGATGCTATGCATTTATTCTTATGTATTATCTGAACTATCCTGCTGTTGTATTTGATATCTACAGTTTCACCCATAAGCCGCCATGGGACACTGTAGTGAGTATCTCCTACCTGCACATGATAGTTGAAGCTCACCTTGGCCTTCTTCCAGCTGTACTGTTCGAACCTTTCAGAGGGAAGTGGTTTCAGCGCAGGCTGGTCTAATCCTTTGAACAGCTGTCTGCGGGATGACTTCATATGCTGCATGGGTCTGGCGTTAAGATTTACAAGCTCTTCCGCCACTGCGCTGTTGAGTTCCTGTATGCTGTTAAATGTGTGGTTACGGAGTACAGCAAGGATACGGCGCTGAACGTTAAGTACGCCGTTCTCTACCTTCCCCTTATCCTTTGGTTTACCTGGTCTTGCGGGGACAACTGCTATGCCGTAATGCGCTGCCATGTCTGCGTAGCCGGGATTTATATCAGGGTCGTAAAAGCATGGGGACGTTACTCCGGACTTAAGATTATCCGGCACTATGCATTCAGGAACGCCGCCGAAGAAATCGAACATCTTTACATGGGCTTCTATCCAGAACTCTTTCGTCTGGTCAGGAACACATACCGCATAAGTGTATGAACTTGCTCCTAAGGTCGCTACAAAGAGATCTACTGATGTCACCTCGCCTGTTATTGGATTTACGATCTCAGGCTTGTAACCGGAGAAGTCTACAAATACCTTCTCGCCTGCTTTATGATTAAACCGCATCGTCGGATTAATCTTTTTACTCCACTGCTGATAGTGGTAAGAGAATTGGGAACGGCTGTAGCCTCCGGGATTCTCACGGATATACTCTTCCCAGAGAAGCTGAAGAGTCACCCCTTTCCGCTTAAGCTCTTTGCAAAGATACTCCATATCCGGCATGGGGCGGGAGTATACGGGCTGATCTGGTTCCTTGGGGTAAAAGATTGACTCAAGCTCCTCATCCGGAAGCTCGGCAAAGGTTTCATAAGGAATGCCTGAATCTATGTATTTGTTGATGCATCCGCCTGCTGTCGTCGGTGATACATTACAGGCTTTGGCTATCTGACGGTTGCTGAGACCGCCTAAGTCATGAAGGCGGATTACTTCACGAAGATATTTCATTGTTAACCTTCCTTTCTTGTGTCGTCGCATCTGTCTCTCCTGTTTTTGAGACAGATTCTATAGGCTCGGAAGATTAACGTAAAATTCAATTCAAATCATAAAACGGGACACAAATGTAAATCCGGTAGCTGCGCTTAAGTGTCCAGTCATTTCCGGATTCACTGTCCAGTCAATTCCGGATTGAGTGTCCAATCAATTCCGGAAATGGTGTCCAATTAAAACCGGATTGCCTGTCCAATCAGCACCGGATTTCGCATGCATCACTTGAAATTACTTTCAGGCGAGATGAAAGCAAGAAAGAGTCTGGTAAACAAAATGCGGCATCAGATTCCTTTTTCTCTAATAAGATTTATGCTACTGAAAATGAACGCCGAATGGGATTAAATAAATGGGAGAACGTTCTTCATGCCGAAAAAAGCCTTATGGGCAAGACGCTGAATAATCCTGTTTTTGACATTCATTACATTGCCAGGGAGGCAGGGGCAGATACAAGGCGAGGAGAGCCATTAGCGTATGCATTAATTCTTACTATAGAAGCTCATAAACACTCTGATTTGTATAATGAGATATTAGATGCTTATCCTGTGTTGGCAAAAATTCAACCTATGGTTTCACTTCCTGTTCGTGTTTGAATAAGTATGACTTAGTTGAGTTAATAGGAGTATTCAGTTTTTTATAGTAGAGAAAGTCATCATTTTAGGCCTGAATTATTGCTTTTTCTAATTGGGATAATCTTCTTTTTACTGCTTTAGGTGTAGAATGAGAATAGAGCTTTCTTTTGTTTTTTACACGTTTGATTTGAGAAATTTTGTGTATACTGATTAAAGAGTCTATGAGATGGTTCGTGTTATTTTTAATATCTTGTAATGTTATGTATTTGCTTTTTGCTAATGAGCTTATTATGTCATGAGATACGATGTTTCTACTTAGGCTGCTTTTGTCGGAGTCACAAAAGAATTTGATTGCATCGAAATATAACGGATTATTAGCAATATGTGATAGCTCCTTTTGACAACTTACAATGCCAGACCATAATTTAGAATTCATATTAAGATCTTTAGGTAACCATTTTCCACGTTTTATTAAATCAATATCTATATCGTATGCAATAAAGAAATTAAGCATAACAGCACGAAAAGACTCTAGATATAAACTGGCAATAATAACGTATGAAAAGAGTATTCTGCTGTTTTCGATATTATCTTCTTGTGTATCAGTTTGAATAAGGTGAATATAGAAAACCCATGTATCTTTCAATTCATTATCAAAGAAATCATTAAAGTATGAAATTTTATTAATTAAGTCATGCATTAAATATCTCATACGTATTATTAAATTTCTTCAACATATCAAATTTGTTTGATAGACTGCGACTTCCTTGGGCAAGATAGTAGCCATTTTCGACAACTTGCTGGTATTTTTTTTCAAAATTAGTTATAGTTTTGCCTTTATCTAAAATCCTATAACAAGCAACGAAAACTGATTCAAATAGAGAGATGCTGAAGCGACCTCGTGGTCTAAAAAATTTATCTATATTTTTGTTAGTAATGAGTACTTTTAATACTTCTTGAGTTAAATACATAATAGGCTCTGGATCATTTATTGAATATGAGACCATAAATTTATCTAAGAACCGTGTAATGTTCCCTTCGTATTGTTCGTAATTTAGCGAAAACGCAATTGTTCGAAATACATTCTCTTGGAATACACTTTCATTATATGGTTTATCTTGAAAATTCATCAATGAATGTGGGAATATATATCTCCATTCAAGAAGTTGCGATGCATTTTTCATAAGAACTAACAGACGATTATTGTTTAATCCAAGTACGCCACGTTTCTCATGTGGAGTGAGAGCATAACCTCCGGAATTTAATCTATCAAACAAAAGATAGATAGAACTAGCCCCTGGAGTCATTTGTAGATCCTTCTTTAATTGCCTAATATACATAACTGGAATATAAGTTCTATTAAAACGATCTTTAAGACTTTCTGGTAGGTCTTTATATGCTTTACCTTGCCAATCTTTATAGATATTTTCACCTTTTAGCTTAAATTCTTTACCATTCTGGAATTGACCTCTAGTAAAAAAAGACATTGTCATTAGTCTTTGCCTACCATCAATTAAATAACCTTCTTCACGTGCTTCTGGATCTTTGTAAACAGTTATTGGAGGAATTGGTAATCCTAATAAGATTGAGTCAATAAATAGGCTAGGGCGATGTCTGCCAGTTTTATTGTCAGGCCGATTCCAGACGTAAGGCCTTTGAAATTCAGGGATTTTGATTATATTTCTTTGAAAATCATCTATCAAGCGTTCCACAGGAATCGCATTGGTGAAGCTATCAATATTGTATTGGAACTCATTTTCGATATTTTCCGCTGCAGCATCTTCATCCGAATCATATGTGTCTATTAAATCTTTAAGATCCTCAAATTCACTCATAAATCACCTGTTTAAATTTCATAGCAATTATGCATTTATATATTACGCTAATTAATCATAATGGTCAAATAAAGCTCAATTGAGTATAACGAGGAACGTCCACACGATGCTCTTGACGGTATGACACAGATGGAATCTATGATGAAAAATGCCATGGTAGTCTAGTGTTGATTCTGTATACTTCTGTAGTCTTGTGTAATTGAATATTTCTGAATAGCATCATCAAGTTCAAGAACAACATAGTCGCAGTTAGCAAACTTGTTTGCTGTTTCGTATTCTTCATATCTCCAGTGAAAGAAACGCATCAAAAAAATTAAAGCAGTTATGCCATGAGTACTTATAAGGATATCTTCAGTCCAGTTGTCTTCATTAAAGTCCCTATGCAATGTCTCTAGAAAAGTTGAAATTCTGTCGTATACGTCAGCTCCAGACTCGCCATTAGACACTCTATAGAAGAAGTTACTGTGTCTTTTACGTTCCTCATTTTCTCTTCGACCTTGCTCCATGGTGTAGAAATTGCCCCATTCCTGCTCACGGAGACGAGGATCTTCTTTTATTTTAACTTCAGCTTCATCAAGCTGAGAAATGATAGTTTCAGCGGTTTCTCGAGTACGCATATAAGGAGACTGCCACACAGTGATTTTTTTGCCATCAAGGAGCGGTTTAAGCTGCTGTCCACATTTGGCTGCTTGCTCTCTGCCTTTTGCAGTGATTTGCATCATATGGTCAGGAGTGTTCTCATAAAGCTCTTTATTTACATTAGCTTCCGATTGTCCATGTCTGACTATTATTATGTGTTTTGGTTTCATATGCGTCCTCACTATGAAGGTATGTCTAAGTGTAAATGATTTTTATCAGATTGATAAGCTTATGTGAGTGATTGCTGAGTATATAATCAGCTAAAGGATGATGCAGATATTAAAATGATCCCTGAGATTGCTAGTATATTAATTGCAAAGGGCATATCGATGAATGACAAAGCAAAAGAATTACTTGATGACTTCAAGTCAAAAGTTAAAGAGCTCAATGAACCTTCATTTTGGTCTTTTTTTTTGTTGGCGATGTACAAGTAAACATTGATAAGTTCCTTTGAGAATATAACTTGCCAACTTATTTTTCTTATCTCGGCATGGGGTTTGAAAAGAAGTACTTTCCGATATTGTGCTGATATTAAATTGTGCGAGTGTCTATCAATAAGTTAATGTTGATTACTTTTCCTACTTTATTTTACCGATACATTTTGTAGTTGTAAAATAAGCTTGGTAACTGTGAAAACAAGTTAGTAACTTAGTACAACAACAAATTATATTATAAATAAGCTAAACACTATTGTAAAACATCTCGATAAAGTTAAGAATATCGATTAGAGCATTATCATAGCAATTGCCCTTACGGTTCATGCTGCCTGTAATATTTTGATCCCTTAAAAACATCTGAAGAACATTAAGTACAAGAGATTTATCCTTCCAGTTAATAAAAGACCAGCCCTCACCGGATAATGCCATAAGGTGTTTAAGTAAAGATTATTAAGAACTCTCAAGACGATAATAACCTGAAGGCGGCATATAAAATGCCGCCTTCAGGTTAATAATATAGTATGTTTACTTTTCTTCTTTTGCTATTGTCATACCTGCAATGCGACCGAAAACCAAAGGTCTTGCCAGACCGATAAGGTCCATAGCGCCGGCACATTCTCCGGCAGCATAAAGACCAGGAATAGGATTACGCTCCCAGTCGAGAACACGTGCTTGAGGGTTGATTGTTACCCCGCCGAGAGTATTGTGTTTCTGGATACCCCATTTAATAGCATGGAAAGGTGGCTGAATGATTTTTGCAGTCATTTCCTGTTTATCAAAATCATCGTCCTTCCCTTTTGCTACGAGTTCGTTATAACGTTTAACAGAAGCAGTGAGGTTACCAGCAGGAACATTGATGGCTGATGCCAGCTCTTGTAGAGTGTTGCCTTTGCCGTACATGAATTTCTCAACATTATCGCCTGGTTTAAACTCGAGCTTTTGTTTCTGACGAGATGTCTCATCCATGATGATCCACACTACAGGGCCGTCTTCATCTGTAGTTTGTGTAGCGCATATTTGTGCGAAGTAGAATGGTTTTGAACCACCTACCCACGCAGGGTTGTCTTCGCCTATTTCTTCGTTCATAAATCGGTTACCTTCGGCGTTAACATAGATGCTTTCGCTTTCAAGAAACGGGTCTTCGAAGCCTCTAATTCCGAATGGTGCTCCGGAGCGGTGCCAGCGTGAACCAGGGTGGCGGTGCCAACCGTGCCAGTCACTACCACGGTCAGTGGAAAGTGATGCGCCAACCTGAATCGCAGCTTCGATACCTTTACCGTCATTTTTCACGTATGGTTCGCCTGTGATATGTGGATATTTTGTGAGCCACGGCAAAAAGAGCTGCTTAAGGTTTTTATTGCCATTCCAGCTTCCGGTGCCAAGAAATACGGCTTTCTTGCCCTTCATATATATTGTTTTGCCTTTGTAATTTGCTTCTATACCAAGAACACGGCCATCATTGTCTTCACGGATAATTCTTGTCATTTTGCAGCTGAGCATGAACTTAACACCGTTTTCATCTGCTCTGTCGTAGAGAGGCCATATGATACCTGCTCCACCTGATTTCAGGTCACCTGATTTTGCATTGTCACGATCTACAAAATTACGGGCAGTGAGAGTAAAGTAACGTGTGCCTCGGTAAACCTGGGACATTTTGCTTTTTTTAGCTTTTACGAATGCGCAGCCCATTCCGTCCAGCCAGTTCCATGTATCCAGACTGTTGTCAGCAAAAGCACGAGACATACCTTCGCCATCTTCCGCGCCGGATATTTTACGCCACATACCCATTGTGACCTTCCGGTTATCAACAGTCTCAACTGTCATTGTCGCATCTTTACGCAGGTTCGGAACAGTACGATCTTCATAAATAATATCTGCTGTCTCTACAAATCCAAGAGCTTTTTGCATACGGGTTCCACCACCAATACCAAGGTTACCTCCTGAGAGAATACCTTTACCACCTATCTTATCATTTGCGTCAATAGCGATAACAGCCGCACCATTTTCAGCAGCAGCAGCAGCGCAGCTAAGCCCGGCAGGGCCGGTACCGATTACGATAACATCAGCTTCGTAATCCCACTTTTGTACAGGCTTAGAACCTGTCGCAGCGATTGATGTCGATGCACAGCCAGCAGCCAGTATGGCACCTCCAACTGTCAAGCTGGATACCTTCATAAAATCTCTTTTGGATAACATTTTGCTTCCAATACCGTCTTTTTTTTCAGACATGTTTATCTCCTTTACAATTACTGTCAAAAAACCTTTAAGGTCTATTCCACTTATATATCTATTTAATCGTGGCAAGTGCCGCATGTGTATACACCTTTATGGTGACAGGTGCGGCATTCCTCGTTTGCAGCTTCTGCAAGATTTGATTCTGTATGCATCCTGTGGCAATTTGTGCATGTAATCAGATCGTGCTGATTCTTCTTGTTTATGTCTGCCCTTACTCTATGCGGATTGACAACTGTTCCCTCAGAGTCCTTTACCAGAGTTGTATTCTTTGTCTGTTCGGCAAGGTCTTTCCATTCGCCATGACATGCAATGCAGTTCGCCTCATCAACGGTGGTTCTTTTCAGGCGTTTCAGTTTTGAGGTATCTGCAGACATTTTCCTGTGCGAAACAGCCAGCTTTTTTTCTTGTGAATGGCATGCTGTGCAGCTTTGATCGCTGTGAGCGTAGATAAGGCATTTTTCATTTTTTAAAGTATCTGCCTCGTGGGTATGGCATAGAGTGCAATCCGTATCCATGCTCCATTCGGTAGGAATATTGCCCTTTGATATGGCAACGTTGCATAGCGTCAGAACAAAAATCAAAACCAGTGGTACTATGCATTTTTTAATACTCGGCATAATTTGCTCCTGTTAAAAATATTTCAGTTTCAGATAAAGCAAAGTTATTGCCAAACAATAAGACCATATCTATTAGTATTTTAAACTCTAACAATGATAGCTTCTATGCATAATGCATTGCATGTTGCATAGTTAATGCAAATTGCATTCATTTTTTTTATGTGTTATAAGTACTGATGAAACATTTAATTATCTTAATTTTTATTCTACTTTCTGCTGCGGTGTACGCACAGGATAGCTGCAATATTACCTATGGACTAAGGGTTGACCCATATAAACCCTATGAATGGATCGACGACAATGGCGTCCCCCACGGTATGAATGTCGATCTTCTTAAACAGATGGCTAAAAAGGCCGGATGTACATACACTATCACCCCAGGTGAGCGAGACGAGCTTCTTTATAAGTTGAAAAATAACGAGATCACCATGATGAGCATTTCCCCGATACCTGAAGCTGATCAATTTGCCGCATACATAGAGCAGTCTGTAGTAATATACAGATACGCGGTGAACAGGATAGACGATCCTCCAATAGAAAGTATGGAAGACTGGAGGGGCAAGACTGTACTTTTCATGAAGGGAAGCTATACAGACAGCTATCTCCAGAAGCATAAAGATGAATATAATCTGAATCTTATCAGTTATCAAAACCATATAGATATGGTTGAAGATTATCTGGCTGGAAGAGGTGATTTTTTTGTGGCAAGTCTTCCGTCTATTCTAAATCTGCCGAAGCATTATGAGATAAAAATCTGTGGTTTTCCTATAATTCCAACTATATATGGCTTTGCAATGAATAAAACCAATAGTGCTCTATATGCTAGGCTGAATGACGCGATGGAAGAGCTGAAAGCATCTGGTGATTATTTTGAAATAATGAAAAAGTGGTCACGCTCGAAGGACACGCCTCTGTGGCATAAATATATGATACATATTGTGCTAACTGTAGTTCTCACTATATTGCTCATGCTTTTATGGAACAAATCACTTCACATGCGAGTACATCAGAAGACAGCGTCCCTAAACACTTTGACCGGGCTACTGCAGATGCTTCTGGATGTATTGCCTGAGCAAATCTACCTGATAAATTCAAATGGGATGCCTGTGTGGTCAAATGCGGCATCTTCCAATGCTAATTTTAAAATTGAGCTGATAAGTAATGAGATAGAGCAGGCTATTGTCACAAACAAATCATTTGAAACAAAACTCTTCCTCGACAATACAGAGACGTGGGAGGTCTCGGGTATTATTTTGGAAAAAGGTAGTGAGCCGCTTTTGATTGTTGCTTCTAATATTACTGAAAAAGTACGTCAAAGAGATGAACTGCTCGTCTTAGACAGAATGACTGCACTGGGAAATATGGCTGCAAATATAGCCCATGAGATTAATAATCCGGCGGGACTAATCATGCACAACATCGATTTTCTGCAAAAGCTTTCAAACGATATACATAAAAATTTGGAGACACCTGATCCATCAAGACGCTTTGCCGGGCTTAGCTGGATTGATGCACGTCAGGAAGAGATATCTGCGCATACAATTATTACAGAAAATATACTGCGCATCATAAACACTGTTAATGATCTCAAAACATTCAGTAAAAAACGTGATGATGCCTATGCACTGGTGGATTTGAAACTTATCCTTAATGATTCTGTTCGTTTTGTGGGGTATTTCGTCAAGAGCTTCACCAGAAATTTTACTTGTCGAATAGATGAACCGGTTGCTCCTGTCAGGGGACACGCTCAGCACATAGAGCAGATCATTATCAACCTGATCCAAAATGCATGCTACGCCCTTACCGATAGTGAACAGGCTATAACATGCAGCCTGAGCGAATCTGAAGATGGCAAGTATGTCGTATTTTCAATAGAGGACGAAGGCTGCGGCATGAGCCCCGAAGTGAAGCAGAAAGCTTTTGAATCATTTTATACTACACGGAAAAACGGCACAGGGTTGGGGCTGTCAATAGTCGCCAGTATTGTAAAAGAACATTGGGGACACTATATCCTGGATTCTGAAGAAGGGGAAGGTACACGTGTCAGAATATTCTTCCCTAAGGAGACATTATGACATCAATCCTTCTGGTAGATGACGAAAGGGACTGGCTTGTCTCTTTCAGACGGACGCTTTTGCAATATGATATTACCTCATCTGAAAATATACGCACCGCTCAAAGAGAAGACGAAGTTTTTGATATCTTAGAAAAGGAAGATACAGACCTGGTTTTCCTGGATTTAATGCTCGGAGATGTCTCTGGAAAAGATGTGCTGCACAGGATCAAACAGAAATTTCCTCATCTGCCCGTGATAATTATGACAGGGGTGAACGATATCCATATGGCGCTGAATTGCGGAAAGCTGGGAGCTATGGACTATATGGTGAAAACATCTCTCATAGAAGAACTGATAAGTAATATTAAACGCATTATAAAAATACATCAGCTTGAAAAAGAAAACCATGCGCTGAAAGACGGACTGTTTTCTATTAGTGAGGAATTCCCTGTGTTTAAGGATTTCATTACTAAGAGTAGCCGTATGCATTCGGTATTTAAATATCTGACAGCCTTAGCAGTCAGCCCTTACCCAATACTGATAACAGGTGAAAGTGGTGTTGGAAAAGGCGTACTCGCCAAAGCAACGGCGGAACTGTCCCGCCCGGGCAGACCTTTTGTGTCTATAAACGTGAGCGGTCTTGATGATCATGCTTTCTCTGACACGCTTTTCGGGCACAGGAAAGGTGCCTTTACAGGTGCCGATTCAAACCGCCCGGGAGCCATACAAAAGGCAGATGACGGAACATTGTTCCTTGATGAAATAGGTGATCTTCCAAATACTCTTCAGGTGAAGCTTTTATATCTTGCACAGGATGGAGAATATCAGCAGCTTGGGTCTGATGCGGCTTCTAAGTCCCGCGCAAGACTGATCTTTGCCACAAATCAAAATCTGGAGGACAAATGCAGAGCGGGCGAGTTTCGTCAGGATTTGTATTACAGACTGAACACTCACTTTGTACATATACCTCCTCTGAGGGAAAGGCCTGAGGATATTCAGATTTTGTTTCATCATTTTATCAGTCAGGCATCACAAGAGTTCCAGAGAAGTGTCCCTGAAATAACTCAGGATGCTCTGGATTTAATTAGCGCCTATTCTTTCCCCGGAAATACGCGTCAATTAAGAGCAATATGCTTTGACGTGCTGGCACGTACTCAAAATAAAATTCAGGCAAAAGACCTGCAAAGTTACCTGACATCCAATGAAACAAAAATTGATCTTAATGATAGTCCATTACCAAAAGTTGACGAAGTCATAGATCAGCTTATTTGTGATGCCATGAAGCTGGCAGGGAATAACCAGACCAAAGCTGCCGCTATGATAGGGATATCTCAGTCAACTTTAAGCAGACGCTTAAGAAAGTAGCCTTTGTTAGATAATAATTGAATTAACTGAGACTACCCCACTTTTTTGCATATTAATTCAGAACCTGAATTGAAAAACTAAGTCCAACTTTTATAGCTGGTAATAGACGAATCAGTGCGCTAGCATTGGCACAGCTCCCATTGCCACATAAAAAGAGCACTAATGAGAATCTATCCGCACTTGACTCTGAGTCAAAGATACCAGATTTCTGCTTTGCGCATCCATCGTGCCGGCTGTGGTCGGAGAGACAAATTTGTTATGAGTCACCTGCTGCATAATAACACCGCATATACTCATGGATGCCCCTGTTATGACGACCGCTGCAAGCCTCGGTATCCTGCTGACAACCATAACAAGCGCCTGTCTGTCTGTCATAGAAAATAAGTCCATAACAGAGATATCTGTGAATCCCAGAAAGAGAGAAGCAAAACCAAGAATTACCAGCAACAATGTTAAAATAAAAATCTTCATTAAATGACCCGCCAGATATTGATTATCAATATCGACAAATAGTCTATCTATAATTTACTTTTGTCAAGCACTCTTTGGTGCATTTTTACAGTGCTTTCACACAATGTATCTGATCAGATAACCTGTTGCCCTGCTATACGTGTTATAATGAAATCTAATAATATTGGAAAGGAGCAGTACCTGCCTTAAATGAATAAGTAGCAAATTGCATCTCACATAAACTATATTTTCAGAACTTTAAATTATCACCGGCTGACTGAGAGGTGGACAGCTTATGTGAATTCTCACATTAAATACAAACAAAATAATATCGTTTCTATTATATGCATGTGATACAATAAAGTATGATTATATGGAAAATAATATTAAAAGTTCTTCAGATACTCAGCAGCGAAGAGACCCCAAATCAGGTCGCATTCGGGTTCTGTCTGGGCGCAATAATGGCTTTAACACCACTGTTTTCTCCTCATAACCTGATAGTATTACTGCTTATTACAGTAACGGCTGTCAGTTTCCGCAGTGCTGTGCTTGGTTTTACAATACTTTTTATCCCCGGATACGTAGTTGCACCTGTTGCTGACAAGCTGGGGTATTATCTTTTAGCAGATTCCCCCAGACTGATCCCCTTCTGGACGGGATTCTTCGATCTGCCTTTAATGCAGTTCTCAGACCTGAACAACACGTACACACTCGGCAGCCTGATAGTTTCACTACTGCTTTTCATTCCCATGTTTGCAGGCGTCAGATACTTTGTATTCCGCTACAGAAAGGATCTGAAAGATAAAATAGAAAAAAGCAGATGGTACAAGGCTGTTGCAAATTCAAAAATATTCATATGGCTCAAAAAGGCTTACGACCTTTTAGGGAACGGTGCACATGCGTAAGCTTATATCATTATTCAGAATAAAAGGACTTATTATATGGCTGGCGGTCATATCGCTTATAGCAGTTTTTATACTGGTTTTCATGGACAGCCTGCTAAAAAAGGCTTTTATCGTTTCATCAGAAACAATTAACAGAGCTAAAGTCGAACTGGACTCCCTTGAAACTGACCTTACCAAAACTTCTGTAACACTTGACAACCTGTCATGGACTGATAGAGAAAAACCGATGCGGAACCTCTTCACCTTTAACAGTGCCAAACTGGACATAGAAGCAGCCCCTCTGCTGAAAAAGCACGTTACCATTGACAATTTCTCCATTGACGGACTGGAGCTGGACACCGAACGCAAAACCAGCGGAGCACTGGCAAAATCGAAAGAAACAGAAACAGCAAACAATGAGACAAGTAAAACTGAAACAAATAATATATTTTCAAAGCTCAAAGATATAGACATCTCAACAGCGATAGATATTGAAAAAATACCGGCAGTTAAAGAGGCAAGACGTCTGGGGTCTCTGGCAAAAGAGAAAGCGGCTATGTGGAATAGCAAAATAGCCAAAGCCGCTGATACAGCAGAACTGAAAGCAACTTATGAAATAATTCAAAAAATTGATGTTGAATCATATAACTTTCCGGCAGACATTCTGAAAGCAAAAAAGGATGCAGAAACTGTGCAGGCATTCATAAAACAGGTTCAGGCAAAGAAAAACGAGACAGACCGTCTGGTAAAAGAACTCAGTATGGAACAGAGCAACATCAGCAATGAGCTGTCAAACCTGAAGAAAATGTCACAGAAAGCACCAAAGGATCTCCTGATGTCTGCTGATTCCAACCCTGTTGACGCAAAAGCTATCGTACAGGAACTGATTGGAAAAAATCTGACCGATACACTAACCAAATCAGTTGCGCTCTACCGTAAATATCAGCACATGATACCCAGACCGGAGAAAGGCGAAGCTAAACCTGAAACAGTCAAACGTGTATCTGAAAAAGGCACCTATGTGTACTTTCGTAAATCTGGCGAAACACCAAGAGTCTACATTAAAAACATGTATCTGAACGGTTCTACAAAAAACGGAGATATCCTTACAGGCAACATCAAAAACCTGAGCACGGATATTACATACAAGCCTTATGATATTGACCTGAAACTCTTAAAATCATCAGGCACAACCCCATTCTTCACTCTCGGAGGTCAGGTCGGTGTTGTTGAAAACGCAATAAGTACATATCTGCAAATAAGCGCATCAGGGTATCCCATCTCAGATATTATACACCCTTCTGACAACAATTCTCTGAAAGGTGTTTCCGGTAATATTGATATGCAGGGGCAGATAAAAGGAACAGGCGAGGATTTTACCCTCGACATAAGGCTTACCAGTCCGCTGATAGGGATCGATATAAACAGCGAAAACATGGACAGTAAACTTGCGGAGCTTCTGGATTCCGCCATCGGCAAAGTAGACAACTTCACAGCCGACCTGTCCGCATCGGGGACTCTCGACAACTACAGCATAAACATATCCACAAACCTTCAAGACATAATCAGCAGAAACATCAAAGGGTATCTGACCAAACAGATTCAGAAGGTTAATGGAGAGATACAGAAACGCTATAACGAAGAGATGACAAAAATATTTGCAGGCTCAGAAAATGCTATAGCCGGCTTATCTCTCAATGACTCCAGCAAGTTGAAGCTCAAAGAGCTCACAGGTTTAAACAGCAACGCCGCCGAAAAAAACAACCTGATCAAAAAAGCAATCTCAGGTCAGGCAGGATCAGGCGCTCTGGATAAACTCAAAAGCAAATTCCCCTTCTGATCACATTTAATATGTTATCAACCACATAATGAGGTAAAACACTATGAATAGGGCAAGAAGCAAAGAGGCTTTTATTCTCGGCATATTTATATTTCTTGGGCTTGCTTTCCTTGGCTATACACTGGGCAGCTCAGCAGTAAAGATTAAAGAATACGAACGAACAGTAAAAGTAAAAGGTTTATCGCAAAAGGAATTCCCGGCAGACATAATAATATGGCCGATACAGTTCACTGTGGCTGACAATACACTGAAAGGCATATATTCTTCGCTGGACTCCGACGCTGACAAGATCAAACAGTTCCTGATATCGCAAGGGGTCCCCACAGAAGAGATATCAATATCTCTGGCATCTGTAACAGACAAAACAGCAAACATGTACGGCAGCGAAAAGACTCCTGAGTTCAGATATACCTCAACAAGAACTGTTACAGTTTACAGCAAGAATGTCGCACAAGTCCGTGAAGTAATGAACCGTATAGGCGAGCTCGGCAAAGCCGGTATCGCTCTCACAGGGAACAATTACGACAACAGAATCGAATATCTGTTCACGAGGCTTAATGAAGTCAAGCCCGCCATGATAGAGGAAGCTACTAATAAAGCACGAGAAGTCGCAACCAAGTTTGCCGAAGACTCCAGCAGCAGACTCGGCAAGATCAAATCGGCATCGCAGGGGCAGTTCACCATCTATGACAGAGACCGTAACACCCCTCATATCAAAAAACTCCGGGTAGTCTCAACTGTGGAATTTTATCTGTCGGACTGAAAGTGCGAAAACAGCCAATCATATTGCTGTCAGTTGTTTTATTCTCTTTTGCCTTCCCAGCTCCCGCTTTTTCTCATAAATTGAAATGCTATACTCTTCCGGCTTAATCATCACCCGAGATTTTTATCCGGCTAAACAGTAGGCAATAAGTATTTTCATACCTGATTGTACTTGTCAAAATTTTGGTTGAAATATTCTCTAGTACATCTATAGTTATATAGGATTATTCAATAGGTTTGTCTATCTTCGGCTGAACAACCGAGCATTTAGATATCCTTTTTTACAAAAAACGGAGGGGGGGGGATCAGCCATGTTTTCTATGAAAACTGTTTATGCACTCAAAGCTCTTCAATATCTTGCAGAAAGTCACAATCAAGGAAACGTTATGATTTCTGTCATAGCTGAAAATGAAGGAATACCAAAAAAATTTCTGGAAACAATACTGCTCACGCTCAAAAACGAAGGGTTCCTGACCAGCAGGATAGGCAAAGGGGGAGGCTATAAACTGGCGTTAGCTCCAAATGAGATAAACCTGAAAGATATAATCTCGGCTTTGGAAGGTAATATCGCACTGATCCCCTGCGCAGTCCATGAAACAGGCGAGAAAAAATGCGACCAGTGCAGGGATTATGAACTTTGCGGAACCAGACTTATCCTGACAAAGATTTCCGAACGATTGGCAGACGTATTATCTTCAAACACTCTGGCAGACATGATCGGCGAAACTGAAAAGGCCAGACAAACATCCAGCAACTCATTCGACTATATGATCTAACACATCCACTCATAAAAAAGGCTCTGCACCATAATGCAGAGCCCTGTGATTATATTATATTACGACGCAGTTTTTATATCTGACCACCGCCAAGTACTTTATATAAAGTTACAAGGTTGGTCATATATGCCTGACGTGTGGCAACAACAGTTTGTTGTGCAGACACCAGTGACCTCTGCGAATCAAGCACCGTAAGATAGCTGTTCACGCCATTCTCGTATCTTTTCAGAGAAAGATCATATGCTTTTTTTGTGCTCTTCAGCAGTGCTTCCTGAGCATCAAGCTGTTCCTTATAAGTGCTTCTCGCTGCAAGCTGATCTGCAACTTCTCTAAATGCCGTCTGCAAAGCCTTTTCATACTCAGTTGCGGCAATCTTCTCTTTAACTTTTGCTGTCTCAAGACTCGCCTTGAGAGCTCCTCGGTTAAATATAGGTATACTCACTGACGGAGTGAAATTCCATGCATACCTTGCACCGCTGTCTAAAATATTATCCAGCTCATTACTCGCAACACCGAAAGCACCTGTCAGGCTTATTGTCGGATAAAGCGCAGCTCTGGCAGCACCTATGTCTGCGTTTGCAGCTTTCAGTGAATGCTCAGCACTCTGTATATCCGGTCTGTTCAGCAAAACAGTTGAGGGCACACCCTCAGGCAGGTTACCAAGAAACCTCAAGCTTTCAATACTTTCAGAATCATCAAGCAGGTCTTCAACATTTCCGCCTGCAAGCAGGTTCATAGCATTAATATCCTGTGCCACTTCTCTTGTGTACTGTGCAACGTTGGATTTTGCACTCTGATAAGCGGACTCAGCCTGAGCGACTTCCAGCTGTGTTGCATCTCCAAGTTCGAATGTACGTTTCACAAGCTCATATGTTTCTTTATACGAGTCATAGTTCTTTTTCGAAAGTTTCAGCATCTCTTTATCAGCCATATATTCAAGATAAGCTGATGCTGTCTCAGCTATGAGAGCTATCTGGGTGCTGGTTTTTGCTTCCTGAGTAGCAAAATATGCCTCCAGCGCTTTCTGATTAAGGCTTCTGACCCTGCCGAAAAAATCCAGCTCATAGGCAGTCACCCCAAGGTTAGCAGAGAAGGTTGAGCTGGTAACAGAATTACCTGTACTGCTCAGGTCTGCCGGAACGCTCTCACGTGAAGCCGCGCCTTTTGCTGATACAGTGGGCAGAAGCTCTGACTTCTGTATTCTGTATGCGGCCTTTGCTGCATCTATATTCAGCACAGCGAGGCGCATATCAAAGTTATTTTTAAGGGTTCTGGAGATTATCCTTTTAAGCACAGAAGACTCAAAATAATCTTCCCAGCCTATGGAAGCAGGATTCTCCTCTTCGCTGTTCAAAGCATATTTGCCGTCTTTTGACCAGCTTTTGTTAAGCTGTACGTCCGGACGGTTATATTCCGGCATCATAGAACAGCTTGCAACTGCTATACAAAGCAATGCTGCCGTTATAAGTTTATTTATCATTACGCACCCCTTTGCGTGTTTTCCTTATTTCGCTCTTCTTCTTGCCAAACATATTTTCTATAAGAATAAAGAACATCGGTACAAACAGTATAGCAAGGAATGTCGCTGTAAACATACCACCGATAACACCTATACCAATAGCGTTCTGGCTTGCAGAACCCGCACCGGATGAAGTCGCCAGCGGTGTAACACCAAGGATAAACGCCATAGATGTCATAATGATAGGTCGAAGCCTCTGCTGTGCTGCCATCATCGCTGAAGCAACAAGTCCGTGACCTTTCTCATAAAGAGATTTTGCGAATTCAACAATCAAAATGGCGTTCTTTGATGCCAGACCGATAGTTGTCAGCAACCCAACCTGAAAGTAAACGTCGTTAGACATCTTAAAGATCAATGTCGCAGCCACAGCACCGACAATACCAAGTGGTACGATCAGGATAACAGCAAACGGTATCGACCAGCTCTCATAAAGTGCCGCAAGACACAAAAATACTATAAGCAGCGACAAAGCGTACAGAAGCGTTGTCTGTGAGCCGGCTGCACGCTCCTCATATGATATACCGGACCATGCAAGGTCGATATCGTCGCCGGGAAGCTCCTCTACTAGCTGCGCCATAATATCCATCGCTTCACCGGATGAAACTCCCTGAACAGGTCCACCCTGAATCTCCATTGAAGAGACACCGTTGAAACGTGCAAGCTGCGGCGGACCATATTTCCAGTATCCTTTAGAAAAAGCTTCAAAAGAAACCATCTCACCGCTGCTGTTTTTGATATACCATTTATTAATATCTTCAGGGAGCATCCTGTATGGAGCCGCACCCTGAACATAAACCTTTTTAATCCTGCCGCCGTAAGTGAAGTCGTTAATATACTCTGACCCCCATGCAGCACCAAGCGTTTGTATTATATCCGCAACAGATATTCCGAGCGACTTGGCCTTTTCTATATCAAGGTCAAGCTTATACTGGGGTACATCTTCAAGACCATTGAAACGTATATTGGTCAGTTTTGGATTCTGCCTCGCTTTCTGCAAAAGTTCCTGCTTTGCTTCCACAAGAACCTCGTGTCCCTGCCCTCCTCTGTCAAGTATCTGCATGTTGAAACCAGAAGACCTGCCCAGCTCTGTTATCGCAGGGGGATAGGTAACGAATACCATAGCATCCTTCATTGCCCACAGTCTTTGTGTCGCTCTTGATGAGATGGACTGCACCGACTGATCAGGATTTGGTCTCTCTTCCCAGTCTTTCAGTTTGACAAACCCAAGACCAGTATTCTGCCCTTGTCCGGCAAAGCTGAAGCCTGTTACGGTAAAGATACTTATAATATTATCCTTCTCCTGAGTCAGAAAGTATTCCTCAACATCTTCCATATTCGATCTGGTGCGCTCCATAGTGGAACCAGCAGGCGAGTTGAGCATCAGCATCATAATCCCCTGGTCTTCGTCAGGGAGGAAGGATGTAGGAATCTTGGTAAACATAAATATCATTGCTGCAAGGATAACACCGTAAAGCAGAATGAATCTAACTGCTCTTGCTGCAACATATCCCACACTCTTCTTGTACAGATCTCTGCTCTTGTTGAAGTTTCTGTTAAACCACCCGAAAAAGCCTTTAGTGCGCTCCTGATGCCCCTTCTCCACAGGTTTAAGCAGTGTGGAACACAATGCAGGAGTCAGGATAATAGCAACAAGCACCGACAGAGCCATCGCTGAAACAATAGTAATGGAAAACTGACGGTAAATTACTCCTGTAGAACCGCTGAAAAAAGCCATAGGCACGAAAACCGCGGATAGCACAAGCGCAATACCTATGAGTGCTCCTGTGATCTGATCCATAGATTTCTTCGTAGCCTCTTTAGGAGGAAGTCCTTCCTCGCTCATAAGCCTTTCAACGTTCTCCACAACAACAATAGCGTCATCCACCAAAAGACCGACAGCAAGAACCATAGCAAACATTGTCAGAGTATTTATGCTGAAGCCAAATGCGGAAAGAACACCGAACGTACCGAGAAGTACGACAGGAACCGCAATAGTGGGAATAAGTGTAGCTCTGAAATTCTGTAAAAACAGAAACATAACCAGAAACACAAGGACAATGGCCTCAAGCAGAGTTTTTACAACTTCCTCGATGGATATCTTCACAAATGGAGTTGTATCATACGGGTATACATATTTAAGCCCGTCAGGCATGTATTTGGCAAGTTCTTCAACCTTTTCTTTAACATGATCAGCCGTATCAAGAGCATTTGCACCGGATGCAAGACTCACAGCCACCCCTGATGCCGGTCTGCCGTTAAAACGTGAGACAATATCATAGCTCTCTGCACCAAGCTCCATTGTAGCAACGTCCTTCAGCAGAAGTTTGGAACCGTCTGTATTCACCTTCAGTAATATATTCTCAAACTCTTCAATAGAGCTTAGTTTTGTCTGAGCGGTTATCGTTGCGTTTAGCTGCTGCCCTTTAACAGAGGGTGTTCCCCCAAGTTGTCCGGCAGCAATATCAGCGTTCTGAGATTCCACTGCGGAAATAACATCCGATGCTGTAACTCCGTAACTATGCATCTTTTCCGGATTAAGCCAGATACGCATAGAATATTCCTGTCCGAAGACAGTAACATCACCAACACCGACAACACGGCTGATCGGGTCAACCATATTACTGTTAATATAGTCACCGATGTCATACTGATTCATGCTTCCGTCTTCTGAATAAAGTCCTACAAGCAACAAAAAACCACTGGATGATTTATTAACAGTCACACCGTTCTGCTGAACAATCTGAGGCAGAGAAGAGAGTATCCCCTGCACCTTGTTCTGAACCTGAACCTGCGCAATATCAGGGTCAGCTTCCTGCTCGAACGTAACTGTAATGCTCATATTACCCGAGGAGTCACTGGAGGCAGAAAAGTAGCGCATATTATCGATACCTGTGAGGTTCTGTTCGATAACCTGTGTTACACTGTTTTCCAAGGTCTCGGCAGATGCACCCGGGTAAGAAGCGTTGATAACAACACTAGGGGGTGCAATTTTCGGATATTGCTCTATCGGCAGTGTCTCGATAGCAAACACCCCCGCAAGCATAATTATAATTGCTATGACCCATGAAAAAACGGGTCTTTCTATAAAAAATCTGGACATACTATTTTTATCCTATTTTCTGATGTAATTAGTTAGATGTAACTTCTGTAGGAGACACAACTGCTCCGGGACCGGTTTTCTGGAAACCGTTAACAAGCACTCTGTCGCCGTCTTTAATACCATTCTGAACTATCCACTTATCTTCATAAGCATCGGCTATTTCAATATTTCTAACCTCAACTTTGTTATCTGCTCCGGCAACCCAAACATACACACTGCCGTTAGGGTTTCTCATCACAGACCTCTGAGGAACGAGGATTGCTCCTTTGATAACTTCCTGGCTAACCCGTGCCTTCACAAAGAGCCCAGGCAGAAGATCCATCTCGGGGTTTGGAAAGAGTATACGGAGATTAACCATACCTGTTGTTTCATCAACAGTAATATCTGTAAACTGAAAATCACCTTCATAGGCATATGGTTCTGTATCACCCTCAATATAAAGCTTAACAGACGGTTTCACTGCGGAAGCCGCCATCGCAGTTTTGAGCCTGCGAACCTCTGAACTGGACTGATTCACATCCACATATATCTGATCAAGGTTCTGTATAGTAGCAAGAGCCGCCGTCTGATTAGCAGTGACAAGAGCACCTTCCGTTACACTTGATTTACCTATTCTGCCGGATATAGGAGAGAATACTTTAGTGTATTCAAGGTTTATCCTAGCCGTCTTTACTGCTGCTTTTGCAACAGCCACAGATGCCTCTGCCTGTTTGGAGGCTGCTTTTGCATCGTCAAACTCCTGTTGGCTGACACCACCTACCTTCACAAGCTCCGCATATCTTTCAGCTTTCGGCTTGGCAGCGAGTAAAGATGCCTCTGCCTGCATAAGCGATGCATTCGCACTGGCAAGAGCAGCTTCATAGGTATCAGGGTCTATCTGATAAAGCTGATCGCCTTTTTGTACAACGCTCCCTTCTGTGAAAAGTCTTTCTTTGATAATACCGCTGACCTGAGGTCTGATTTCAGCAATCCGGAAAGAGGATGTTCTGCCTGAAAGATCCTTAGACACAGACAAATCCTGAGCCCGAACAGTATAGACATCAACAGGAGTTGCCGGACGCTGCTGACTTTGCTGTGCTTCCGTCTGGGCACCCTTCTCTGCCCCCGTTGCGTGTAGATAATAGTAACCGCCTGCTGCCACTAACACGACAGCTATAATCCCTGCAAATAATTTTAATTTCATATATCACTCCGCTCCTTAATGACCATTTGATTAATAAGCTTTATAAAATCTTTGTTCATTGTTTCATTGTCAGGCAGCTGAGAATCAGCAACAGCCACAAGTCCCAAGGTGCCCACAACTATCCCGTTGATCATCTCTGCCAGTATGCTGGGGTGTACATTAATAAATTCGCCCCTTTTTATACCTTCAGCACAAATCTCTGATAGAGGTTTAGTTATCATCTCATATTTTTCCCGCTCCTCCTGTGCCACCGTTCTCTCATTTCCTATAAAACGGAAATATACTTTAACGTAATCAGGCATCTCCATAACTACATTTACAAATGCATGTATTTTATCCAGAGGCATCATGTCCCCTTTAAAAATCTCTTCTCCAATCTCCCTCAGAGGTCTTATAATCTCTGCATGTACATGGTCAAGCAGAGACCTCCTGTCGCTGAAATAATTATATATTGTCCCTTTGGAAACCCCGCACCTGTTTGCAACATCCTCCATAGTAATAGGCTTACCTTCATTAATAAGCGATATTACAATAGCAACCATGTTGCTCTTAATCATATTGCAGATCATCTCTTTTTTTCTGGTTTTAATGTCCATGAATTCTAATCACCCATAATAATAATATTCAAAAAATTGACTCGACGGTCAATATAATGACTTTAGCAGATCCAAGTCAACATAATTATTGTAAATTTATGTTAAATCTAAAGAGACAATGCTGAATCGACACAGGCAGCATATTTTCTTTTTTTTCATTTTTAATTAGCATTCATATAATTATTTTTGTTATACTCAAACCCACAATGAGGTTGAAATATGGCACATCTAACAGCAAAAAGAGGCTACAGTGAACTTGCGGAAAGATTAAACAGGTTTCCGCAGGGAGCTCCCGCCTCAGACACACTTTTTAAGATTTTATCCATACTTATGACAGAGAAAGAAGCTGCCCTGATAGCGCAAATACCTATCAAGCCTTTCAAAGCAAAGGAAGCAGCAGAGATATGGAAGATGAGCGAGCTGGATGCAAGAAAACAGCTTGACGCTCTCTGTGACAGAGCACTTATCATCGACATTATTGAAAACGGTGAGATGACGTATGTTCTGCCACCTCCAATGGCAGGTTTTTTCGAGTTCTCCATGATGCGCACAAGAGGCGACATCGACCAGCACCTTCTCGGTCAGCTCTTTTATCAATACATGAACGTCGAGGAAGACTTCATAAAAAATCTTTTCGTAAACGGTGAAACTCAGCTTGGACGAGTTTTTGTCAATGAAGACGTCCTCTCCGAGGATAACAACCTGTACGTGTATGACTATGAAAGGGCAACAGAGGTTATAAAAACTGCAAGCCACATCGGCGTCAGCATGTGTTACTGCCGCCATAAAATGCAGCATATGGGCAAAGCATGTGATGCCCCTATGGACATATGCATGACCTTTAACAATGTCGGCGCATCACTCATCCGGCACGGATACGCAAGACAGATCGATGCAGCCGAATGTACAGACCTCCTCGACAAAGCATACGAGCACAATCTCGTTCAGTTCGGCGAAAACAGTAAAACAGAAGTGAGCTTTATATGCAACTGCTGCGGCTGCTGCTGTGAAGCACTGATTGCCGCCCGCAAATTCGGAATAATGAACCCTGTTCACACATCATTCTTCCTGCCGGAGATAGATGCTGCAAAATGTACCGGATGCGGAAAATGTGCAGAACTTTGCCCTGTTGAATCTATGGCTATGGTCTCGGCAAATGATCCGGCAAAACCTAAGAAAAAATTAGCAAAGCTTGACGAAAGCACATGTCTGGGCTGCGGGGTCTGTCTGCGGGGGTGTAAAACTGACGCTCTCAAGCTAAAAACCAGAGAAAAACGCATCATCACTCCGGAAACAGGTGTACATAAAGTAGTGATGATGGCTGTTGAAAGAGGCGGTCTAGAGCATCTGATATTTGACAACAGAGCACTCTTTTCACACAGAGCTCTGGCAGCAGTGATCGGCGCAATACTCAAGCTCCCGCCTGTAAAGCGCATGATGGCAACCGAACAGGTCAAATCTAGATATCTGCTGAAACTTATCGAAAAAAGCGAAGCAAAACAAAAATAATCCAAAACGGGCTGTTCCTCACTGGATCAGCCCTTTTGTTTTACACTGTAAGTTTTCCAGTCCGCATTATTCAACTTGAAAATTGCTACATAATGACATCTATGCCAATATAAGTTTGTAAGATAAGGAGGCAAAATGAAAGCTATAGCTATATGCGGCAGTCCACGCAAAAACGGCAACACCGAAACAATGCTTAATAAAGTCCTGTCCCCTCTCAACGATGCAGGGTGGGAAACAGAACTGGTTAAAATAGGCGGTAAGCCTGTAAGAGGCTGCCTAGCATGCGGCAAATGCTATGAAAGAAAAAATAAGCGGTGCATAATAGAATCTGACTGTATAAATGATTGTCTGGAGAAAATCTTTGCAGCAGATGCTGTCATACTGGGCTCTCCCACCTATTTCACAGACGTCACCTCAGAGATGAAAGGGCTTTTAGACCGTACCGGATTTGTCTCTCAGGCAAATGGTCATCTTCTTAAAGGTAAAATAGGCGCAGCTGTTGTGGCTGTGCGGAGGGGCGGCGCAACACACGTTTACGACACTATAAATCACATGTTTCTGATGTCGTCAATGATTGTCCCCGGTTCAATCTACTGGAACATAGGCGTAGCTCTGAATGAGGGTGAGGTATTAAAAGATGATGAAGCAATGCGGAACATGAATCACCTGGGGCAGGTTATCAACTGGTTGGGAAAATCAATAAAAACTTCCGGGGAACAGTTCCCTGCACCGCCAGCAGGTGTTAAAGAATAAGTATCTTACTGAGCGCAGGAGAGGCTGAAACACCCTCTTCTGACGCTTTCTTATAAATCAGAACCCATACGGGGAATTCACCATAGGCTGTTCGAAGAATTGCCCCACGCCGCTTTTGGTCATAAACCTTGCGGAGTGTGGTGGGGTTTTATAAAATAGATGCAAAACTAATCTCACAGGAGCCTATACATGAAGAAGAAACTGCACATAATCTATTTCTCACCAACAGGAACCACCCTAAAGATACTCCTCAGTATATCAAAAGGCTTTCCCGACTACGAAATAATAATGCACGATCTGACCCGGCCGGAAGCGAGACCGGAAGTTCACATCACCGACGGAGTAGTTCTCTTTGGTGTCCCTGTCTATGCCGGACGTGTTCAGGTGAACGCCGTTGAACGTATGAAAAATATCACCGGGGCAGATGTCCCGGCAGCAGCAGTAGTTGTTTACGGCAACAGAGCGTTTGAGGATGCACTGGTTGAGCTAAAGTCTATTTTAAAAAATAAAGGTTTTATCCCTGTTGCAGCGGGGGCGTTCATAGGCGAACATTCATATGCGGATGCGGGGCACCCCGTAGCCTTAGGCAGACCCGACGCAGAGGATGATACCCATGCTCTTGATTTCGGCAGAAGCATTGCTTCCAAAGTCAAGAAGGGCGACATGAATATTCCTGATGTTCCCGGGAATGTCCCTTACAAGGAGCTGGCGCTCCCGAAGGGGGCAACACCAAAAACTGATGATGAAAAGTGTATTATCTGCGGTGCATGCAAAAAAGCCTGTCCCACAGGCGCGATGATCATAGCAGAAAAAGTGACCTCAAACCCTGACCTGTGCATAATGTGCATGGCGTGTGCTAAAGTCTGCCCGAGAAAAGCTAGATACATTGACACCCCTCAGATTAATGAGAGGATAGAAATGCTTGTACAGAATTGCCATGCGAGAAGAGAACCGCAGTTTTTTTTATAAAAGAAATAATCCGCACGGTTAACTATTCAGTCTTAAACTCTTCTGTGATAGCCATCAGGTCGCTTGCGTCCTGCTGAAGCTGTGCAACAGTCATGTTGACATTTGAAACAGCGATAAAGCTCTGCTGTATGCTCTCAGTAACATGCTCTAGCTTCTGACTGATGCTCATAAGAGACTCTGTCTGCAAAGCCACGGATATCACCATCTCCCCGCTGGATGTTTTTATCTCGTCCATAGCCCCAACGATAACATCAAAGGTCTCTTTTGCATCCCCAATTGTCTCAACGCCAACAGCGACACTGCCCGAAGCCTCCCCCATGGTTGAGTTGACAACCCCTGTCTCTTTCTGGAGTACACCTATAATGTTGCCGATCTCAGTTGTCGCAAGCTGAGTTTTTTCCGCAAGCTTACGAACCTCATCCGCAACAACGGCAAAACCTCTGCCTGCTTCCCCTGCTCTTGCTGCCTCAATAGCGGCATTCAGGGCAAGCAGGTTTGTCTGGTCTGCAATGTCGTCAATAACACTTACAATATTCCCAATATCATCAGAAGAAGCGGACAGCTTGCCGACACTTTCCGAAAGGTCTTCGACATGCCTTCTGATAGTTTCGATCGCTTCAAGCGACTTATCAAGTTTTTCACTGCCAACAAGGGTTTTCTTCATTGTTTCGGTTGTCTGGTCCGACACTTTTTGCAGGTTCGCTTCAACAACATCTGACTGAGCTTTCACAGATGCAAGCTCAGTATTGATTTCACTCACCTCTTCTGTCTGCTCTTTAAAGGTCACTGAAAATTCCTCAGTTGTGGAAGCAAGCTCGTTGTTTATACTGGAGAGATTGAGAGCGTTCTCCTTTACCTGTATGATTATCTTCTGTAAATTTACAATAAAAGCGTTCATGTATGATGCCAGCTGTCCGACCTCGTCCGCTCTGATCAGGATAATTCTATTTGTGAGGTCGCGTTCGTCCACCATCTTGTCTCTGAGATAGATCAGATCTTTCGCAAGTATTCCTGTTACAGCGAATACCATTATCATCAAAAGCACGATAGCGACGATGTGGATAACTGCCAGCCCTTTTATAACACGCTGCTGATAGATGAGAAATTCACTTTCGTATGAACCAATAGCAACAATCCAGTCAAGTGCTTCAATGTGAGCAAATTCTACTATTTTCTTTTTATGCTTACCGTCAGCCTCTTTGTAGTAGTTCAAAGTTCCGCTCTTTTTCTGAATCATCTCCTGAATGTGCTTTTTACCTTTTGAGTCTACAATGTCAAAATCATTTTGCCCAGCTTTCTCCGGATGCACCAGATACGTCCCTTTCATGTCGAAAATATACGGATAACCTGTTGTACCTATGACTATTTTACTGAATGATTGCTGAATAGTTTTGATAAGAACATCTTCGGCTATACCAACATACAAAACACCAATCAGCTGCGAATCCTTTATTATAGGTTCATAAGTTGTCCAGTACCATTTACCAAGTATTGCTGCCCTGCCAGTATAAGTTTCTCCTTTTGCTACTGTCTTATATACTTCAGAGCCAGAAGGGATATAAGTTCCGACAGCTCTGCTTCCATCTTCTTTGCGAATATTTGTTGATATACGAAGAAGTCCTTTATCAAAAGCCTGAAAGATAGTTGCCGTCAACCCCTCGATCTTAGATTTATCCACAATCTCATCTACCAGCGGATAATTAGCAAATACACTTTTATTGTCAAGTTTCATATCTGGAATTAATGCAGTATCAGACTCGCCTGTACCCTGATGTATAACTTCCAATTCTTTGATTTCAGAATTGTCAATTTCAAAACTACCGTCAGCATAGACCATATTTCTGATCTGATTAAAATTGGATTTAACTATACCAAGAGTTTGATCATAATAGAGGTTAACTGTTTCCCTGAGAAGCTCAGACTCTGACTTAAGGGCTCCGTGGACTTCAGCGAGCATCTCTTTCTTAACTTTTTCACCGGTAAAAAAAGCAAGCAGAATAAAGATCACAACAAGAGGTATCCCGAAGTATAATGAGTACTTCATCTTAATACTTTTCATCTTCAGCTCCCATAAGCAGATCGATGCCTGTCGCACCTATTAACTAAATATTAACACATATTGTTTTCTTTTAAAAGAAAACCTCTATATTTCGTAATATATCTACATGCAAACAGTATATACCCTCACAATGCTGATTTAACTTGACACTCTAATGTTAATGGTTCTATGGCATAAGATCGCAAAGACAAGGTGTTGACAGAAAACAAGTTACCAGCAGAAGTTCATAGAGTTTTATGATTTATAACGTCTTGAAAAAAAGCGGACACAGAAGGTCCGCCTGTATTATTTTAATTATTCTGAAGCTAAAAGCTTATTGATAGACTCTGCCGCTCTGCGTCCTTCCCCCATAGCAAGGATAACAGTTGCAGCACCGAGAACAATATCCCCCCCTGCATAAACCCTATCCATAGAGGTCTTACCATCCTCATCTACAGTTATATTGCCCCATTTGTTAACACTTATCTCTTTTGCTGTCTGACTGATAAGCGGGTTGGATGAGTTACCGAGAGCCATAATCACAGAATCCATCTCAAGGACAAACTCGCTCCCTTCGATAGCGACAGGGCGTCTCCTGCCGGAATCATCAGGTTCGCCAAGCTCATATCTCAGGCACTCAATACCTGCCACATGCCCTTTACCATCGCTGATTACCCGCTTAGGGTTTGTAAGAAAGTTGAAGTGAATCCCTTCTTCCTGCGCATGAACTACTTCCTCCCGCCTTGCGGGCATCTCTTTCTCTGTGCGCCTATATATAACATATACCTCTTCCGCTCCAACACGAAGAGCCATTCTTGCTGCGTCCATAGCCACGTTTCCGCCCCCGATAACAGCTGTCTTCTTTCCGGTATATATGGGGGTATCAGCCTTATCCGGTGTATAGGCTTTCATAAGATTTGCTCTCGTGAGAAATTCATTTGCACTGAATACACCAACGAGATTCTCCCCTTCTATGTTCATGAAATTCGGTAGCCCCGCACCGGTTCCGATGAACAGTGCATCGTATCCATCTTTTTCCAAAAGGTCGCTGAGCTTTCTTGTCCTTCCCACGAGAAAGTTTTTTTCGATCTTCACACCCATAGAGAGCAGATTTTCAACTTCTTTATCAAGAATAGCCTTCGGCAGTCTGAACTCCGGAATACCATAGACCATAACTCCTCCCAGCTTATGAAAAGCTTCGAAGAGAACAACTTCGTGTCCTGCTTTGCGTATGTCTGCTGCTGCGGTCAGCCCTGCCGGTCCAGAGCCGACAATACCAACTTTTTTGCCTGTTGCTGGTGCTATCTCCGGCAGAGACATTTTCCCTGTTTCACGCTCCCAGTCAGCGACGAAACGCTCCACACGTCCTATTGCCACAGATTTGTCTTTATCTTTAAGTCCCTTGCCAACAGTGCAAAGCTCCATGCACTGTGTCTCCTGAGGGCAGACACGCCCGCATATAGCAGGGAGCATACTTGATTCTTTTATGATATCAACAGACTTCTGATAATCCCCTTCGGCAGCAGCTTTCAGGAAGCCCGGGATATTGATTCCAACGGGACACCCCTTTATACAAGGTGCATTCTTACATTGAAGGCATCTCTCTGCCTCTATCTTCACCTGCTCTTCGTAATAACCGAGAGCTACTTCCTCTATATTTTTTGCTCTGACAGCCGGCTCCTGAGAGGGCATCTCCTGCATAGGAATCTGCATTCTCTCCCTTGGCTTCATCTTATCAAAATCCAGTTTATCAAGAAGCTCCTTAGCCTCCTGTTCTAATTTCTCCGCTGGGATATATGTCATGGTTACAATCTCCTAAAGTTTTTCTATCGCCTTTTCAAGATGGCACTCGTGGTTTGATTTCTGCTCTATCGTCTTAAATGAAGTGAGTCGGAGCATCATAGTATCAAAATCCACCAGATGAGCATCAAACTCCGGCCCGTCCACACAGACAAACTTTGTCTCGTTACCCACTGTCACACGGCAGCCGCCGCACATGCCTGTTCCGTCAACCATGATGGTGTTGAGCGACGCATAGGTTTTAATACCGTAGGGTCTTGTGGTTTCAGCACAGAACTTCATCATTACCGGAGGTCCGATCACAACAGCGACATCCGGTTTCTCTGACTCGCATATCTCCTGAAGAGGCTTGGTCACCAGGTCTTTGCGCCCGTAGGAACCATCGTCAGTACAAACAATAAACTCATCTGCGATCGCCCGCATCTCGTCTTCCAGTATCAGAAGCTCTTTAGTTCTGGCTCCTACGATGGTAATCACACGGTTGCCGGCGTCCTTCATAGCCTGAGCTATAGGATGCAGCGGCGCAACGCCTATCCCCCCGCCAACACAAACCACTGTACCAAAATTTTCAATATGTGTGGGCTGTCCAAGCGGTCCCAGAACGTTTTCAATAACATCACCTTCATTCATCAGGGCAAGATTCAGTGTAGTTTTACCAACAACCTGAAATATGATTGTTATGCTCCCTTCTTCTGCATCCGCATCAGCGATAGTAAGCGGAATACGCTCTGTATAGTCCGAATCAGCCTGCAAAATAACAAACTGCCCCGCTTTCCGTTCACGGGCTATGTTAGGAGCTTGTAACTTCATCTGAAAGACATCTTTTGAAAGATGTATCTTCGACAGTATTCTACTCATAATTACACCTCAAATTATTACACACAGGATAGTAGCAAAGAAAACTCCTGACAAGTGCTTTGTAACAATAGCATTTCCATACAAAAGAGACACATTGTTCTATTATCTAACCAACACAAAAAATCATATCATCATTTTTGTATTACTTTTTTAACATATATACTTCTTACAGATTATCATCAGTAAATTTCAAAAAACTGATCAAACGCAGTTCTGAAAACACATGTCCGACAAAAGCATAATACGCTTTTTCAATAGCTTTATTAACTTTTATAATACAACACCATTAAACAACATACGCGTCCCGGCACTTTCCTAGTATCATTTCACAATACGGACAGATTAGATTGAATTTAACAGATGCACGCTTTATTATTCTATATATCGTATAAATTATTTTGCGAGATTAATTATGAAAGACAAGCAAAGCTTTTTCAACTCAATTACAGGGAGACTGCTCCCGGCGTTCCTTCTGGTTGCGCTTATCCCTACCGTGATGTTTACATTTACTGTTTTTTTTGCTGTTAAAAATATCATGGTCAACCACACAAGACAGATGACGTCTGAACAGTTCAGTCTTATCGACTCTTTTCTCAGCGATATGATTATCTCTACAGCACTTGAGCTATCAGTAATAAGAGACCATGACTCATTCACGCAATTTATCAGCTCTGAAGAAAATCTAGATAATGTTAAGACTAACTTTGAAAGTGCAATGATACGCCATCCGGAATACCTTCAGCTCCGTTTCCTCAACTCAAGAGGTATGGAAAAGCTCCGCTTAAACAGAAGACAGCAGAACCTACAGTGGGTTGCGAATGAAGACCTACAGGACAAATCAGACTATTACTATGTTGACCAGGCCCTTAACACCCAGCTGAATGAGACCTATGTTTCAGACCTTGACCTGAACGTCGAACACAATAAAGTTGAAACACCGTGGAGGCTAGTAGCCCGAATAGGCATAAAAGTATATGATAAACAAGAACTTTGCGGAATATTACTTGTTAATATGGATGGTAATTATATCCTTAGTAAAATCCTGCCTTTTGCCGGCAACAGAGCAGACAAGGCATTTCTCATGAACAGTAAAGGGCAATATATAGGCTATGACGGAAGTAACTTTTACGTTAATGAGCCTGAAATACTCAACAAAAAGCTTCAGATCAACAGCGAAACAATTTTCAGTGCCCCCTCAAAAGAGCTTACAAAAACAGGGAATGGGTACCTTTCTGTTATGCCTATAAATTTCCACACGGAACAAACGGGCAACACATGGCGCGTTGTCCTCACCTATGCCAACAACGAGATATTCGGACCTATGGCATCTACCATACAGAAGCTACTGATAGCAGTTATAACTATCTTAGGCGTTGCTGCAGTGTTCTCAATGACTGTATCAAGCAAGATAACAAGATTTATAAAAGACATCATCCTCTTCATCCCTGAGGCTTCGGATAGACCTTTCAAGCCCACCGGCGTAAAAGAATTCGATGAAATAGGGCTTGAAATGAATAAGATGGCAACCGGACTGCGCACCACAACAACAAAACTTGCCAGCCTTAACAACAATCTAGAAGAACGTATAGAAAAAAATATTAAACAAATATCCGGCATGGCTCAAAAACAGGTGCAGTACGAAAAAGAACTTCGCGACATGCATACACAGCTAATACACGCAGACAGACTGGCATCTCTGGGGCTCATATCAGCTTCGCTTGCACAGGAGCTGGAGATCCCTCTGGCATCAATATATGATTCTCTAAGAACTCTTCAGGCAGAAACCGGAAATGAGCGTATAGCAGAAATCATCTCCCAGATGCAAAACCTGACCGATTTTCTAAATAAGATCACGAAATTTAACGGGCGTGAAACCAGAAAGCAAAAACTCATGAATATACACACTATCCTTTCAGAAGTAAAAAACTTCTTAGCGGTGGAAATGGATAAGAATAATATCAGATTCAACATTATAAACAGGGGCGACTACGACCTTTTCTGCGACGAAACGGAAATACGTCAGATAATTTTTAACATAGCTATAAACTCCATTCAGGAGCTGAAAAACGGTGGAGAAATCTTTGCTGAAACAAGCATAACAGAAGACACTCCGACACTTCATATATACGATTCCGGCAAAGGAGCTGCGGATACAGAACAACTCTTTAATCCTTTCTACACAACCAAAAAAGGCAACACGGGACTCGGACTCACCATAGTCAAAGACCTTGTTGAGAAAAACAGATGGGAAATATCTTTAGAAAACATACCAAACCAGGGGTTAGGAGTACTCGTCACCTTTCCCGAAAATAATGAACAGTGAGATCAGCCCCAATCTGGCTTTTTCCATAAACATTGAGTAAAACTATGTATGTCATGTTCAGATAAGAGAACGGCAGAGCCATAGACCCCGCCGTTTCTATTTTTTACGATTTTACGCCGTTATAGATTCTGCCTCTTCTGTGCTTACCCGCTTTCTGAAAGCAACAAAAAATGCAATAACTGCAACTACAGCCGCAACAATCCCGATATAAGTTGAAATCTGTATGTCCAGCCCGAAGCCTATTTTCGCATATGCAAGGTAGGTCACAGTAACCGCAGTCATAAATGTTGCAGGCACTGACGCTATCCAGTGGAACTTGCCCAGCTTAATAAGATATGCAGCAGCAGACCATAAGACAACAGCCGCAAGAGTCTGGTTAGCCCAGCCGAAGTATCTCCAGATGACACCAAAGTTTGACTTTGTAATAAGAAATCCCACGATAAAAAGCGGAACGCATATCATAAGTCTCTTCAGGTGAGGCTTCTGGTCAAAATTCAGCATGTCGGCAATAATAAGTCTCGCACTGCGGAAAGCTGTGTCACCGGAACTGATAGGGAGAATGATAACACCCACCACAGCAAGCAGACCACCGAAACCTCCGAGAAGTGTCGTAGATATCTCGTTTACAACGTACGCAGGTCCACCGATGGCAAGAGCTGCATTCAGCCCCTCGACATTCTGATAAAAGCTGAGTCCAAGTGTCGCCCACACGAGAGCGATAATACCTTCACCGACCATAGCTCCATAAAAAACTTTTCTCCCCATCTTTTCATTAGGCAGGCACCTTGCCATCAGCGGGGATTGTGTGGCATGAAAGCCGCTTATCGCACCACAGGCAATGGTTATGAACATCAAAGGCCACAGAGGGAGTTTCTGAGGGTTGATGTTCGCAAGAGTTTTTTCCGGAAAAAAATGATAGCCTTTTGCTATAAGAGCAATAATAAGACCTGCTGCCATAAAGATAAGTACCGCACCGAAAATCGGATATACTTTCCCGATGATTTTATCGATAGGAAGTATGGTTGCTACGAAATAATAAGCGAAAATAATACCTACAAGTATCGGAACTGAAATACCGGTCATATTTGTAAGAAGTTTTGCAGGTCCGAGAACAAAAACAACACCGACAAGTAAAAGAAGAACCACGGAAAGAACACGCATAAATTGTTTGAAAAAATAACCAAGATTATACCCGACAACGTCAGGGATACTTTTGCCTTCGCTCCTGATTGAGAGCATGCCGGAGAAATAGTCGTGCACTGCTCCGCCGAAAATAGTACCAAAGACTATCCAGAGAAGAGCACTCGGGCCGTAAAGAGCACCGAGGATAGGACCGAAGATAGGACCTAACCCTGCGATATTAAGAAGCTGAACGAGGTAAATCTTCCACTCCTTCATCTCCACAAAATCCACACCGTCTGTGTGAGTAACTGCAGGGGTGGGTCTCGTTTCGTCCGGTTCAAAAATCCTGTCCACCACTGCACCATAAACAAAGTAGCCTGCGACCAGCAGTGCTACACTGGTAAAAAATATGATCATAGTTATGCCTCCATGATACATATTATAATAAAAACAAATAATAGTTAACCAGTAAATACATCATAGATTAAATAAATTACACAAAAAATTAACTTTTTGTTAAAATGAAATAATCTCAGGAAGCGAAATTTACAGAAAGTAAAATGGCGGGACAGAACGCCCCGCCGAATGCATTTATTTAGTGATAAGTTTCAGTCCGACAGGGACGTTCGCTTCAACTTTCTTACCTTCGAGAAAAGCCTTGGCTATCTCTACACCTTTCGCACCGATAAAAGCCGGCTGCTGAGCAACAGTCGCTGCCATCTCACCCTCTTTGACAGATTTCACAGCGTCATCAGTGGCGTCAAACCCTACCACAATAATTTTCCTGTCTGTCCCCTGAATAGCCTTAAGAGCGCCAAGAGCCATCTCATCGTTATGAGCAAAAACAGCATCTATTGACGGCTGTGCCTGAAGGATATTCTCCATAACGTTAAGCCCCTTTGTTCTGTCGAAATCCGCTGTCTGGCGGGCAACAACCTCAACTCCTGTACCTTTTACAGCAGAGTTAAAACCCTTGCCTCTGTCCCTAGCTGCGGATGTGCCCGGGATACCTTCAAGCTCAACAACTTTCCCTTTTTTGCCGAGTTTTTCGATGATATATTCACCAGCCATTTTACCGCCGGCAACATTATCGGAAGCTATATGAGAGACAACCTCACCCCTGTTTGCGCCTCTGTCCAGTGTGACAACAGGTATTTTTGCTCTGTTTGCGATTTTGATAGCATTGCCCACAGCATCTGAGTCTGTTGGGTTTATAAGTATTGCTGCGACACCCCTTGAAAGAAGATCTTCAACATTAGCGATCTCTTTTGCGGGGTCATTCTGAGAGTCGAGAACCACAAGGTCTATGCCAAGCTCGCCCGCTTTTTCAACTGCCCCATCCTTCAGTGTGACAAAGAAAGGATTATTTAATGTGGACACGACAAGACCCACCGTCTTGTTTGCTGCGAAAGCCGGAAGTGCCGCGAAGGCAACAACCAGTATAATTACAAATAGCTTCTTCATATTAGACTCCTCTTATGATTGGTCACTTCTTTCTATCCATAAGGACTGCGATAAGTATCACAGAACCCTTTGCGATCATCTGATAATAGGACGAAACATTCATAAGATTCAGCGCATTGTTCAGTATGCCTATGATAAGCGCACCTGTCAGCGTTCCAAACACAGTACCTACACCGCCCGCAAGACTCGTCCCGCCAAGTACAACCGCTGCAATGGCGTCAAGCTCATACCCTGCCCCAGCCGTGGGCTGAGCAGATGAGAGTCTTGATGTCAGGATAATACCTGCAACAGCAGAGGTCAGCCCGCTTATTGCATAAACAGCTATCTTCACCCTGCTGACACGCACACCGGAAAGTCTAGATGCCTCTTCGTTCCCCCCGATAGCGTAAACGTATCGTCCGAAACGGGTATGTTTTAAAACATAATAAGAGATACCGAAAACCGCAATCATGAGAAAAACAGGAACAGGTATGCCGAATATGTACCCTGTCCCGAACCATGCATAAATATCAGCGGCAGTATCGTACCCTGTGGAGATCGGCTTACCATCAGTAAAGACAAGAGTTGCACCCCTAAGAAGGGTCATCCCCACAAGGGTTGCTATGAAAGGCTGAACCTTCCCTTTGGTTATAGCTATACCTGCCAGCACCCCGAGAATTGTCCCCAATGATAATGTTGTAAAAAGTGTGACGGCGACTCCGGCGTCAGCAGCGATCATAAAAGCAGAGACCGCACCGCATATGGCAAGTATAGATCCAACAGAAAGGTCTATACCTCCGGTAAGTATTACGAATGTCATCCCCGCGGCTATCACAGCGTTAATTGACGTTTGGCGCAGAACATTCAGAATGTTGTTTACAGACAAAAACCTCGGATTTATCAGTGATATTATGACTGCGAGTATGATCAGCCCCAGCAGAGGTCTGAACCTCACTAACAGTTCTTTAAAGTCAATTTTCATCAAACAGCTCCCCGTCAGTGTATTAAACTGCGCTCTTTGTCAGATTCTTCATGGCGAGTGTCATTATCTTTTCCTGTGTGGCATCTGCTCTGGAAACTTCCCCAGCCACACACCCCGCACTCATAACAATAATGCGGTCACTCATCCCCATCACCTCCGGCATTTCAGAGGATATCAGGATTATGGCAAGACCGTTTTCTTTAAGCTCGTTTATAAGGTCGTATATCTCTTTCTTCGCACCGACATCAACACCCCTTGTTGGCTCGTCCAGGATAACCACCTTCGGCGATGTCACAAGCCCTTTGCCTATTGCCACCTTCTGCTGGTTACCTCCGCTGAGGTTCACAACCTTCTGCATCGGTCCTGTGGTCTTGATAGACATCTTCTCAATGTAGTGCTCAGATGTTTTGATCTCTTCGTCAACAGAGATGAAACGAAAGAATTTCTGAAATGTTTTGAGGGCTGGGAGAGTAATATTCTCTTTAACGGACATGTCGAGAATAAGCCCCAGCTGCTTTCTATCCTCAGAAACATATGATATCCCTTTTGCAATGGCGCTGGAGGGATGAGATATCTTAATCTCTTCGCCGTCAATGGTGACAGTACCTTTTGTGAGAGCCATAGCACCGAAGATAGATTTTGCAACCTCGCTCCTGCCCGAGCCCATCAGCCCGGCAATACCAAGAACTTCACCTCTTCGTACACTGAAACTGACATCAGTTATTTTGTGATTTGTAAGCCCACTCACCTCAAAAACCTTCTCTCCGCACTCCCCTTTGGATTTCGGGTATCTTTCATATAGAGGTCTGCCAACCATAAGCTGTATAATCGACTCCTCTGTGAGCTCGCCGACTGGTTTCATGTCTACGAAAGTTCCGTCACGCAGGACGGTTGCTCTGTCGCATATGTCAAAAACTTCTGATAATTTATGTGAGATATAAACAAGGGCTTTCCCCTGCTGTTTCAGCTCTCTGATAACTTGGTAAAGGTTCTCTGTCTCTACGTCTGTCAGCGAATCTGTCGGCTCATCCATGATTATCACACGGGCATCCATAGAAAGCGCCTTTGCGATCTCTACTATCTGCGCCTGTCCGACACTAAGAGACGAAACTTTTGCAGAAGGGGACATCCTCCCCTCCCCCAGCATTTCAAGATATTTTGCAGACTGGTCATACATCTCTCTATATTTTATCCTGCCATAGATATTGACAGGCTCCCTGCCGAGATAGATATTCTCGCCAACAGTAAGCTCCGGCACAAGATTAAGCTCCTGATGGATTATCGCTATACCTTTGTTCTGTGCATCTTTCGGGTCTTTAACATTAAGGGGGATATTTTTGTAATAGATTTCACCGGAATCTTTGGTATAGACACCGCTGAGAATTTTCATAAGAGTGGATTTGCCTGCGCCGTTTTCACCAAGAAGAGCCATCACCTCACCCGCGAATATCTGGAGCGAAACATTATCCAGAGCTTTAACGCCGGGGAATTCCTTTGTGATGTTTTTCATTTCTAAAACAGGAGTTACACTCATCAAAACACCACCCCCGAATAGAGGATCACGTTTGCATATGGCGAACACTCACCTGTCCGGATAACAGCTTTCGCTTTTTTAGTAAGCTCTTTGAAATCTTCGTGGGAAACATACTCTGAGCTGTCTGCACTTTCGAGAGCTTTTACTATGCTCTTTTCCATATGGGCATTTTTCTGTTTTATCTCCAGAGCGAGAGTGTATTTCTCTACCTGAAGCTCGCTTAAAACAGTATTGAGAACAGTCATAAAATCCGGCACACCTGCTGTCACGGCAAGGTCGATACGCTCCGAACCTTCCGGCACAGGAAGCCCGGCGTCAGCTATAACAAGCATATCAGTATGCCCCATCTCAGAAATGACAGATGATATCCGGCTGTTGAGCAGTTTACCTTTTTTCATAGTCAATCCCCTTACACCTAAAGAATACCAGAGGCACACAGGATATCAACTAAAAAATTTAGCATTTTTAACTAAAATTTTAGTTGCTGATAATGAAAATATGTTATAATGACGCAGGAGAGATAGACATCTATGACATTTTTGTTTATGACAGTATTTCCGCAAAAAATAACGCACTACCCTATAGATAGTTTAGTTAAAATAATATGAAAAAGAAAATCACAATAACAGAAATAGCAAAACTTGCCGAAGTCTCCCCTGCCACAGTATCACTGGTTTTGAACGGCAGACCGGGTGTCGGTCCCGAAGCACGGGAAAAAGTACTCAGAATCGCAAGAACCAACAATTACAAAGGCGTCACATCAAGCAGGCTAAACAGAAAGCACAAGACAATTCTCTTTGTAAATGTCGTTAAACACGGGCAGATACTCAATAAGAATCACAAAGAATTTATCGCAGACTACATCGACGGTGCGCTGAATGAAGCAGAACGTAATGGATATTCCCTTGAGGTCACGGCGTTCGACAGCTTCGAGCCGGACAGCCTCATAGAACACATTAACAGCTCATTTGCGAGAGGTGCAGTCATATTAGCAACCGAGCTGAAGGAAGAGGACATTGAGCATTTTCTGAAAGCACATATCCCAGTTGTTTTTATAGACATTCTCTATCCGTACATGCCCTATGACTTCGTAGATATGAACAACGACTCATCCGTATTTAACCTCATGTCGCACATGCACAGGATGGGGCACACAGAAGCTGGAATTGTTACAGGAACATACGTAACAAGCAACTTCGAACACCGTATGCACAGTTTTGAAAAGTCTATGCAGATACTCGGCATGAATTTCACAAAAGAGCATACATACTCTGTTGATTCAACATACGAGAAATCCTATCAGGATATGTGCGCAATACTGGACAAAAAGCCGAAGCTGCCATCTGCCCTCTTCTGTGTAAACGACATCATAGCTCTCGGATGCATGAAAGCTCTCAGAGAACACGGCTATAAAATACCAGACGATATCTCTGTGGTCGGATTTGACAACCTGACTATGAGCTCTATGGCGGAGCCTCCTCTGACAACCGTCAAGGTTTCCAAAAAGCGCATCAGCATGACAGCAGTGAAAATACTGCTCCAGCGGATCAAAGAGGGGAGCAAAATGCCATATGAAAAGGTCATGATAGGCGGTGAAGTTGTAGAGCGGGAAAGTGTTAAACAACTAAACAGCGGAAATGAATGGGGGAACCATGAGTAAATTTTGTGTAACAGGCAGTATAAACATGGATCTGGTGACACAGGTGGACCGCTTCCCGAGACCTGGTGAAACGATAAACGGTCTCTCCTTTGCCACGTTTCCCGGAGGAAAAGGGGCAAATCAGGCAGTGGCGCTTGCGAGGCTCGGTGCGAAAGTAAGCATGGTGGGCAAAACCGGTAACGATATATATGCCGGCGAATACATGCAGTATTTCACAAACGCCGGAGTTAACACCGAGTGCGTATCACAAGAAGACACATCCACAGGTATAGCCGTTATCAGCGTGGACAGCTCAGGTGAAAATTCAATAATAATAGTGGCAGGGGCAAACGGAAAAGTTAACAGCTTATACGTTTCAGAGAAGCAGGATATAATCAGCAGATCCGACTTTCTCCTCATCCAGCTTGAGATACCCATGGAGGCAGTAATTCAGGCGGCTGACATCGCAGTGAAGAACGGAACAAAAGTGATACTTGACCCGGCTCCGGCTGCGGACGTTCCAGACAGCCTGCTCTGTAATGTTGACATCATAACCCCAAATGAGACAGAAGCTGAAGTTCTGACGGGAATAAAACCGGAAACAGATGCTGATTTCCGCAAAGCCGGCGAAAAGCTAATAGAAAGAGGCGCTAAAAATGCTGTCATGAAAGCCGGTGCAAGGGGTGCATATATATATACCAACGGAGAACTTATTCACATCGACGGTTTCAAGGTTGAGGTAAAGGATACAACAGCAGCAGGGGATACATTTAATGCTGGGCTCGCCTACGCTCTGGGGAAAGGACTGCTCATGAGAGAAGCTGTGCGTTTTGCAAATGCCGCTGCGGCTATCTCTACCACCAAACAGGGAGCACAGAGCGGTATGCCTGTTATAGCAGAAGTCAAAACGCTACTGAACTGAAACAAATATGAACAGTAATAAACTAGATATACGTAAAACATAATCACAGTGCAGAAACATTTTTAACAGGAGAAACGAAGATGCCGGTAATCACAATGCAAATTAGCAAAACTACAGTTGAAAAAAAGAAAGAACTGATCGAAAAACTAACAGCGGCAGCAGCAGAAGTCACCAATATCAGCCCCAGCTCTTTTGTGGTCTTCATCGAAGAGTATGAACATGATAATATCGGAGTTGGCGGTCAGACACTCACGGATAAAATTAAATGACAACATAAAAATATACAAACATACTGAGCATATACTTTAAGCATATTAAACTACAGCCTGTTAACTTTCCACACCTATATGTTTTCACTTCAGAAACACGAAACACATAATATCAATCCGGCTCTGCGCAAGCAATAAGTATTATTATCTTCATTCCTCAACATAAACTAAACCGTACTATCTATATATATTAATTAATTATTTATTACATTTTATGATTTTCAACTTGCATTGTTATGAACATATGCTGTATATTTTACTTAAGGAGGCACAACATGAAATGTAAAGAACTTTGGCTAAAATATCTTGATAACTTCTCGGCTAAGGTTGCATATGATATAATTCTCAGCTGCAAAATAGGTATTGCTGCTGTTTTCGTCATCTATACGGTACTAATGTATACAACCTTTATCCCTTCTGAGTTTACGGGGACCATACTCAGCCGGATCATGTTCAGTATCGTATCTGGTGTTGGGGTTACAATCTTCACCATGCCTCTCTTTTTAGGTGTAATGGTGATTGCAGGCTTTGCTGTCAGGTTCATGCGTGACTGCTGTGCCGGTGGATGTTTCCTGTGTAGTTGGGTGCGGGAGCGTCTTGGAACCAGTAACAGAATCTAGCATATAATGTTTATAAATTAGCCGGGAAATCAAGATAGAAAAAAAAGGGAAGGTGTTACCGACCCTTTTTTTTTGCCGGACATATCTGTAATGCATCCGGCATAACTATCAGCAATATATTATTTAGTCTGTTTTCAGTTCAAACACCTGAGATTCTTCTGCTTCCGGAGCATCCATGTTTTCAGTTGTAAAAGAGACACCACCCATCAGAATTGATTTTGCAGAACCTGTTTTTAACCTGAAGCCGCTGAATAAACCAAATCTGGCATTTATCCCGCTTACACTTTCAAAAACAGATACAGAACGTACAAGGTGCCTGTACTTATCCTCTATAAAAATACCTACTTCCACCCGGCTTCCGTCATCAGCCAGGCGAACCCACTCCACACCACCAGCGGGAACCTGTCTGTAATAAACAGGAGAACCTGTCTCAAGAGAGCTCCTGCTGTCCGACCGAAGCACAAGCCGAAGCCCCTTCCTGCCATAATAAGGGGAGACAGGAGTGTCGTCTATTTTAAAAGTAAAGAGAGCTTCACCACTGCCCGGAAACATATTTATCTTTGCACCGTATATCATTGAATTAACATTTTCAAAACCTTCCAGAGAGACTTTAACATCTTCAATCCAGAATTTAGCTCCTTCACGCAGAAAGTCTGCATATTTTTCGTATATAAGAAGCTCCGCTGTCATGTCTCCGGCAATAGTATTCACATAGCCAATCTGCACCCCGTTGCACAGAACCGGAGCTTTCCGCTTAAGGTTTGAAGCATTGCTCAGCTGCAGTTCAACACGGATAAGATCCGGCGCCTCTGCTGCACCTCTGTCTGAATAGATAATGTCAGTGCCGACAGGTTTTTTAAATGACTCATAATTCAGAGCACCGGTTGTATATGATGCAATCGGTTCTGCTTTTATATCCACACCTCTTCCGGTAGCTTCGAAACTGAATGAATCGCTCTTCCAGAATCTCGTTGTATCAGTCAAAGTACCTGAAAATTCACGATATAAAATAACATCCGCATAAGCCGCCTTCTTCTTTTTATCATATCCGGTACTGTAGACTTCTCCGGCTTTAACCCCACGGTAAAGGACAGGAGCCCCCAGCGGAGTAATAGTCTCTTTATCTGAATAGAGGCGTACTTTTTCAGCCGACAGAGCGGCATTAACAGCTTTCTGTGCATCAGTGTGATCTTCGTAGATTACACTCCCGACACTTCCCAGAGGTGCATCAGCGTTATCAAACTCAACCCCTCCAAGGACAATTTCTTTAATATCCGGCGCACTGACTTTAATCTCCGATCCTTCGAACTTTACCGAAGAACCGCCCAGCTTCCAGAAATATGTTTTATCATTCACCAGTTTTTTATATTCCGGCTGTATCATGGCACTGATCCGCACTTTTCCCGTGTCAGCATCCAGAAACCTGTTTCCGAGCTCACCAACCTTAAAGCCTTTATATAACACGGGGGCTCCCTTCGCAAGGGAGCTGGCATCTTCTGTTATAAGGTATATTTTTCTTATTCCCTGTTTAGCAATATATGCCTCTTTTGCTGTATCCTCATCGGGATAAAGAGCAAGTACAGTGTCTCTCTCCAAAGGTTTCTTACCTCTTGCCCCGAAGAAACCGGCCTTAACCGCACTCTCGAGAATCTGAGCCACAGGAGTCGTCTTTATACTGACCCCCTCCCCGCTCATTCGCACCTTCAGAGCATCTGCCTCCCAAAAGTACAGCCCCTCCACCGCAATCTCTCTGAATTCCTTAAAGATGACAGCATCAAAAATGACTCTGCTGTCTTCCAGTCTGTATCCTGTGACAACACCGGCACGAACACCTTTAAAATATATGCCCGACCCCGAATTGACAGAACCTTTTTCATCCGCAGTCATGATTATAGGGATGCTGCCTGCCGGCACATCCACAACAGGTTCCTCTGCAAGGGTGAATTCATACTTCGGCTCGCCTGCTCCGGCAATAATTTCCAGATAAACGCCTGTGACGGCAGTAGCTATGTTTTCAACACCTTTAGCAGAAATACTCGGCTGTCTGAGAACAAACCTGCTCCCTTCTGCTGCTAAATCCAGATATTTCTTCATCAGCATTATATTGACCACAGCTCCGCTTCTATCGTTATTAAGCTTAACATCTTTTACCAGCCCGACTTTTACCCCTTTAAACATAACAGGCGTTCTGTCGGATTTCACTCCATAACTGTCCGGCATATCAAGGGTTATGCACATTCTGCTTAACTGAGTATCTTCATAATTATCATAGAGGTCATACTCATCAAGGGGTTCTGCACGTCTGCCTGTCGTCTCTGCATCAAATGCCACCCCCCCCTGAAACGCCCCCAGCAAAGGGACTGTATGAAGGTTGAAGCCTGACGCATCAAGGCTTATATCAACTCCGCTTATATTCCAGAATTTTGTTGTTTCATTTATATACTGACCGTACTCAGAGCTGATCATTGCTGACACTAGATAAATATTGTTTTTATTATCATATGTTACCGAAAGTATCTGTCCTGCTTCAATACTGTTGTGAAAAACTGTCATCCCTCTGAAAAGTTTCGGGTCACTTTCGGAAATCAGATTAACATTAACTACATCTCCGGAGAATTCATAGCGGGGGGGTGCTTTCAAGCCAACAAAAAAACTCTCATCATCACGGCTCTCCAGATCGGCAAGATCATAAGAGGGAGGCTGAACCTCTATATATGAGCCGGAAATGATAGTTTCCAAACCTGTCACACGGTCAAGACTGAGCTCAGGCTTGACGATCCAGAATTTGTTCCCTACTTTTGCTACACCTGCTGCTTCATGGTCAAGCTTTATAACCACTACAACTTTATCAAGAGAGTCGGCAATTTCAAAATCAACGACTTTGCCTATTGTTATCCCACGATACTTTAAAGGTGTCTTACCAATAACCAGCCCTGCACCTGTATCAAATTGAACACGTATCTCTTTACCGGAATTAACATACCCGTTATACAACAGCCAAACTATGATCCCCACAGCAAGAATAGGTGTCAGCCATATTATTGAAAATTGTCGTTTATAGATTTTCTTTGCTTTCGGCAGATCAGTCATATCAGTCACCTTTGTCCCATATAAGTCTTGTGTCAAAGCTCCCAGAAGCCCACATAGTCAGTATCACAACGGCAGAGAAGAAAACTATCCCCAATCCGCCTGTTATATTTAACATATATCCGGTATTGATCAGACCGGACATTATCGCTACAACAAAAACATCAAGCATAGACCATTTCCCGATATGCTCAACAATGTAGTAAAGACGGGTTTTCTGGACGTTATTAAGCCCTGATTTCTTCCTGAGTGTAGTCAGCAGGTATAAGAGCACTGTCATCTTAAATATCGGTACAACAAAACTCGCAACAAACACAACAGCACATATGAAATACATATCATATTGATAAAACTGTATAACTCCACCCAATATAGTATTACTAGTGCTGTCACCCATAACCTGCACATCCATAACAGGCAGCAGGTTCGCCGGGAAATATAATATGATAGAAGCGATAGTAAGTGCCCATGTCCGCTGAAGGCTGTGTTTTTTACGCCGCTGAAGCCTGCTTCCGCATACCGGACATGCTGCCCCCTCTGCTCCTTCTTCATTAACAAGGGTTCCGCATGTAGCACACAAAAAAGCTTTACTTTCTATGTCATTCAGCATTTTGAACCCTGCACCAGAATAACCTTTTATCGTAATAGCTCCCTGCGCTTATCAGCAGAACTGTCATCGCTATCAGAAAATAGAAACCGGAGCCGAAACTAACCTCTGCCATATCTATAAGCTTCACTATACTGACAAGGATCCCTACGAGGAAAACATCTGTCATCTGAAAGTAGTCAAAAAGATCAATTGCCCTGACTGCTTTCCACACCATAGGCAGACGTATCCCTGCCACGCATCCGAACGCAACATAGACTATAAGTATAAGGTAGCACATAGGGAAAACGAGTGCTGTAAAAAGGATAACCGCTCCGGCGATACCAAAGCCATCAATGAACATTATGTGTGCTGTCTGCATGAGAGTCGCAGAACTCTTTTCATCACTTATGTATATGACCAGAAAAGGGTACGTTGCCGCCGGCACTGAAAGCATAAGTGCCGATATACCGAGCAGAAGTGTATTCAGCATACCGCCGCTGCTTTTGAATAATACAGATGAACATCTGGGACAGCTCGCCTTCAGCCCATTTTCTGTATCAACCTCAACAACCAGACCGCACACTTGACAGGATGTAACCATGTATTAAGATAACTCCTTACGTTTTACAAACTAAGAATACATTATTTTTCAGATATCTTCATCCACACAATAAGTTTATATTACAACAGCACAAGAGCGTCATTCACGGACAGCTCACACATTACTATATGACTGACTCATCAGTCAGTCAAGCGGCATAACTATATTAAATAATGATGGCATCCACTGGAAAATATTGAATGGGATTTTTTACAGTTTTATTTTTGACAGGTAATAGACTTACTCATGCAGGCGATGGCACATATACCGCACCCCGTACAGGCATTAAGATTCATCTGAATATCAATAACCTTCTGACGTCCTTTGATCTCTTTATATATAGGTTCAAAAACACCAAACGGGCACATACGTGAGCATACAGCGCAGTTGGTGCATGTGGTTTTATCTATAGACACAGACGGCAGAAGCCCCTCTTTTCTGAGCAGCCCCGGCAGAGCATCGCCACCGATAGCAACTAAGTCTTCGCTAAACGATTTACCTCTATCTGTTTCTGCGAACAGAACAGTCTTTTTTCGATCCTGATCATTCTCTGATATACTGTATATAGTCTGTCCGACGGACTGCTTTGTCCTGTTCCCGACAAAGGAGAAAAACTCTCGTCTGCTCATGGCTTTTTCATCTTTCCTAAGCCTTTCCGCTGCTCTCTTTTTATCCTTATTCCCTGCATCGGTCTCGACAGATATCTTTATATCCACGCCGGCAAGTTGAAAAATCCTTCTGACGGTATCAATTTCTTTTTCAAATGTTTCTCTGCATTTTGAATGACGGCAATCTCCGCATTCTCCATGCATGAGGACAATTCTTTCCGCCCCGCAGAGTGCAGCCTTAACGAGGAGCTTTCTGTCGGCATAGGCAAGGCTCGGGAGAAACGCACGACAGTCATCTTTCCCTTTCAAACAGGTAAAGACAGCTTCTCCGCTTTCGGCAATGCACTCCTTCATGGCGGTATATATTCTGTTCTTGTCTACGAGTTTTATACTAAAAACACTATTCGGGCACGCTGTGATACACTCACCGCAGGCTGTGCAGCTTTCCCAGCTTACCAACACCTTACCGCCTGCACGTGTTATATCTATAGCCTCATTTGGGCATGAGTCCATGCAACGGCTGCATTCCGATTTTTTATGCCTGATACGGCTGCATAGTGCGCTGTTTATAACTAACGATTCACTGAATTTGCTAAGTACATTATCCAGCAATCCCATAACTTGCTCCGTGTTGTCTATTCCATCAATTCTTTCAAAAATAACATATCTTCAGCCAAAAAGCCCTTAAGCATGTAAGCATGTGCGGGGTAAAAACTGTTTATAAGATCATCTCTGCTGTCAGTTACAGCATCACAAAACTGAGACGCCCAACCAGAAAGGTGGTGTAAGTTAAACTGGTGCTGTTCGTCAACGAACTTATCGGCTTCTTCAAAATTACCAGAATCCATAAAAGCCGCTGCTTTAAGGCTGAGAAGTCCCGCAAACTGTAGCTCTGCCGAGATATGACCCAGACTTCTGTTTCTAACATTTCTATTTAAGAAACGCGACGAATAAAATGACAGTGCACCAATTTCTGAGTTATATTTTTTCTCAGAGCATGTATACCCTGACTCATTAATTGGGACAGAGAGCTTTCCAAAAACAAAAAGCCTTGTGTAGTCTCTGGCTCTGTCATCACGGCTGGCGGCAAGCTCAACCGGACATTCCTTCGAGCCGTAAAAGACTTCCAGCATCTCTGCCCCTAATCTAAAGTCCTCATTATCTGACAAATCAGCCAGTTCAAAAATATGCTTTGCAGTATCAGCACAGAAGCGGTCTGAACACTCGTCCGGAACATTTTCAAAAACCCTTGAAAATATGCTATATGCAACACTCCGCACTCTCATCATATTTGAAATTACACCTGTGACCATAAATCACCCCACATACAACAGCCGAAGACTTTGTGTATATTAGTTCATCGGGTAATTTTCACCCTATGGATTGTCTCTTCGGCAATTAATGCAGGCGGAAGTCGTTGTCCTAGAGGTAAGGATGCGCCCGAAGCTTACTTACTCGTACTCCGGGCACATCAACAAGCCCAATCAGTTATAAAATACCTACAGGGTGATTTCTACCGACTGTATTAATTCCCGAATTCACAGTGTATTTTCGATCCATTTCGCAGCATAACAGACCACCGCAAATATATTTGTATTATATCTAACATTTGTTTGGTTAAGATAAGGTAAAGGATATTTACAAAATGACTACGAGAGCAAGAAAATATGTTTGCCATAGACACTTTTTATCTTCGCTACGAATTTAAGACATACAGAACAATTAAAAGGCGGGGCACATGTTATGCACCCCGCCGGAAATGTTAAGAGCCTGTTAGCTCTTTGGTGTAAAATAAATAGACGGAACAGTGTCGCCTGATTCGAGCTTGTTGCCGTTGGCATCAAGGTCAGACTGAGGCATACCAACTACAGTTTTTACTGCTGTAGGGTATTTAGCTGTTATTTCAGCTACTGTACCAAAGTCAAGCGCACGCTGAGGGCATGCGGCGACACAAGCTGGCTTAAGACCTTCTGCCAGTCTGTCCCAGCAGAAAGTACATTTCTGCATCGGGTGAGCTACTGCCCATGAAGCTTCCGGTACCGGTTCACTGTCGTCATCGCCGAACTGAGGCGCACCATAAGGACACGCTACTGCACAGGCTTTGATATCCTGACAGAGATCACGGTTTACGATTACGATGCCGTCTTCTTCTCTTTTATATATAGCGCCAACCGGACAAGCTGCTGTACAGGCAGGGTTAGCACAATGGTTACATGAAAGAACGAGGTTAAACACTTCAACATTAGGAAATGTACCTGATTCTTCATTGCTGTATCGTCTCCAGCTAGCCTGTCCAGGTTCTACACCGTTCCAGTCTTTACAGGCTACTGTACAGGCGTTACAACCCATACATCTATCTTGATTAAAGTAAAATGCCATCTGAGCCATTATAATCCTCCCTATGCTTTCTCAAATTTTACGCGGCAGTCAGTCGCACAGTTGTTCCCTTTGCAGATCCTTGAAGGTCTTGGGCTTGTTACTGTACTCACACATCCGCCGATGTCTATCCCTTCGGAGTTCAGCTGTAACCAGCCACCCTGTCCCATTGAGACTGTACCGACAGGAGTTCTCTGTGTTACTACCGCTGTTGCATAGAGTTTTCCTCTATCGTTGCTTACAAGCACTCTGTCACCTGTTGTGACACCTGCATCTTTTGCATCTGCCGCATTGATCCAGATAGGCTCATAAATATCCTCATCCCATACGCCGTCAGTGAATTCACGCTCATTATCTATGAATGCTTTGTTTCCGTTAATGTCCTTTTTGTAAACTTCATTCAGGAAACCGTTGTTGTTCAGTGTTGAGTGTGAACGATACATCAAGTGCCAGCTAAGCAGGTTAAATGTGTACCCTTTGTCGTTAAGACCGAGCGGGTCGTCGTGGCAAAGCTCATCTGATGGATCTATGGCATCAATTGCGTGACGTCCTTCAGACATAGGGATGTACATAGGAATCGGGTAGACGAATCTTCTGGCGTTAGAATCTGAATGGTATTCAGTATAAAGTGTGCCGCCATAAAGAGTGTCTGTACCGTCAGAATCTGCTGTCACAGTATCAACATTTTCATGATATCTGGCTTCATAGTCTTCCATCATACCAAGACAGTAAGCCTCGAATTTACCAGATGGTGTCTGAAGTGGGTTATTAACAGGATCTTCGCGGAAGGCTTGATGGTTAATAAACTGTTCATCGTAAGTTCCGTGAAGGCTTGCGATACCTTTTTCGCTCCATTCATCATATGTCATGCCGTATTTGGAAGAAAGGTTAGCAGATTCCCAGCCGTCTCTCAGTCTGGTTTCCATACCCTCTGTTCCTTCGGCGTACCCATCAAAGTAATCTGCACCAAAGCCGAGTTTTTCAGCTATTTTACCGCAAATTGTATACTCGTCCATCACTTCCCCGGGGCTGTCGATGACTTTGTTCATCTTGATAGCGACCTCACCTGTGGTCCATGCGTTTACAGCACCTGGTTTTTCTCCAGGCAGAGTAGAAGGAAGAATATAGTCAGATATACTTGCTGAGGAAGTCATGAACGGTTCCATGTTAACGATAAGCTCAAGCTTGCTCTTATCTTTGAAGATCTCACCTGCATATTCAGTTCCGGAGTGCTGATTATACATGATGTTACCGGCAGCAATAAACAGAGCTTTAAAAGGTGTTGTAAGCTGCTTAACCTGACCGTCATTCCATCTGGATTTACCTGTGGCCTCGCTGGCAACTGCATCAGGAATAGTAAAGACAGAGAGGTTATTCATCTGACCTGTAGGAACGTAATCCAGCGGAGAAGTAAGTCTTGTATCATCATATATTTTGCTTTTAAGGCTAACACCGTTAGAAACACCACTGGACATACCGTTGCTAGGCAGTGTCGGTGAAACGTTCTGAGAGTTACGCCCGTATCCTGCACCATGGACACCAAAGTTTTTAGTTATGGCAGAAAGTATACGGAGAAGCCAGATAATCTGCTCTGACTCAGCTCCTCTGTTGTATCCAAGACCACTCCATGTAGTAACTTTTGTATCAAGGTACATGTCAGCCATCTGACGGATTTTAGCAGCAGGAACACCGGTGATCTTCTCAGCCCACTCAGGTGTTTTAGCTTTCTGTCCCCAGATGCTTACTGTTTTACCGTAAAGCTCATCATCAGCATTAACTTCATAACCTATAGTCTGAGGATATACTGATGTTGCATTGTTAAGCGATTCTCCACCGTGCATTACAGTTGTGAGACTGTTGTCATCACCCATAATGAAAGCACTGAGAGAAGCACCGTCAGGAACTTTATATCTTGTTGTATCCAGATCTACATGATAGGAATCATTGCCGTTATCAAAGAAACCGAAAACATAAGCTTTAATAAAATCTATATCAAGGTCTGCAAGTCTGTCTGTAAGCAGATGATACATCATTCCAAGTACAAGGGCAGAATCAGTACCAGGCTCAACATCAACAAAATCGCTGGCAACAGTCGCTGTTGACATAGAATACCTCACATCAACTGATGTTATAGGAATTCCCATCTCTTTGAACTGTGACAGATACCATCCGGAGTTTGTACCGATTACAGACTCGTGATAGTTACAGGACCAGAGCACGATGTTATCTGCATACTGAGCATCCTGTCTTGAGTTGCCATAGGGGTTTGCAAATCCTTTCCCTTCAACAAATCTTGCAACGTGCTGAAGTGTTGGAGAGCTGTAGCTGAGATAATATGATGTATACCCGCCAAAGAGATTCAAAAGCCTGAGATTTGCCGCACCACCCCAGCCTGAAGCATCACCGGAAGCATACATATTATGGAATGCTTCATTTCCGTATGTGTCTTTTATCTCCTGCATCTTGGCAGCGATCTCTGTATATGCCTGCTCCCATGAGATACGCTGAAAACCGTTAATATCGCCCCTCTCACCAGTCTGTTTGAGTGGATAAAGAAGGCGGTCATTACGGTTGAACCACTGCTTTTTAGCGTGACACCTTACACAGGCACGATACTCAGGATCGTCACCATCTTTAAGGTCAACATCGCCTCTTTCATCAGATACGATTCTCTTGATTACACCATCTTCAACATAAAACTTACTGACACAACGTCCACCACAGTTGTGAGGGGTGGTACTTGGTATGATTGTTCCTTTTATTTCCGGCACTTCAAGAGTATCGTCCTCTTCCATGTAAGTTTTACCGCCGCCGCCTCCGCCGCAACCGTAAAGCGCCGCTGCAGCTCCGGCTGCACTCGCACCCTTAAGGAAGGTACGACGGGTTACTTCTTGGGATTTAAGTAATTTATCTTTTAAACTCATTATTTACGCTCCATCTACTTAGTGTACTGATTAGGTGCGTGAGCACTCTTATGACAAGTAAAACAGGTGGTTTCCTGTACTGGGTAGTGACAGCTGCTGTCACAGTGTCTGTTGATCGGATCTCTCCAACCAGGACGGTGACTTGCAGGAGGAGTCTCCTGATGGCACTGGATACAGGAATCCTCACGGTGGCAAGTCTGACAGCTGCTCCTGTCCCATCTGGCCTCTAAGCCGTGACCTTTCTTCACCCAGCCGCCGGTGTGATTACGGGGCTGTGTGTCCTGGTGGCACTGAATGCAGGATACCTGCTCTACGTGACACTCTAAACATTCCTGCTTATCTATCTTACTCGCATTACCGTGGCGTTCCATCCATGAAGTATCATGGCTCGCTGGCTTATTAGAAGTCACAGCAAACGCTACAAGAGATATTGCAAGCAGCAGCATGGTTAAGATTATTATTCGTTTCATCATATCTCCTTATCTAGAATGCTATGTTAGCCCAAAGCTCTACCACGTAACTGTCGCTGAGATCATCATCTACATCATCGTAGAACTCTGTCTCTTCGCGGCTTACGTCTAAAAGAACTCCGAGGGTCTCGCTAGGCTGATACTGACCGCCTACGTAGTAGCTTCTTACTGAATCCTTACGGGTGTCGGTAAGATAGTCATACTCGTATTTGCTGAAAGAAGAACCAAGCCATACATCAACCTCGGCATTAACCTTCTGGCTAACCTGAAGACCGTACATGATGCGATTGTTGTCGTCGGTGGAATCCGTATCAGAAATTGCCCACTTATCCGCATTAAGAGAGATATAAGTACCGTCACTGATAAGACCGTTGATGTCGAACTTAGCTCCGTATTTCTGATAGTCACGGTTATCGAAGTTCTCATCTCCGTCTACAGACTTAGCCTCATAGCTCAGACCTGCTACGAAATACTTCATAAAAGGCTGATACACGGATGCTTTGTATTTGCTGTATTTGCTCTGATCCATCAGGGCATAAGTGATAGGGTTAACCAGATAGTTGCTGTCGCTGCCTTCTATATCATCATTAAGTCTCTCGAAACCGAGAGTAACGATAGTTCCGGTGGAGGATATCTGGTAATCAAGATCTGCGCTGTAAGTATCCGCATCATTAAGAAGCTCGTAACCGAGCATTACTGAACCGTTAGGGATAAGCTGAACAAACTCAAGCTGAGTATGATCGTCATCGATGTCATCTACTTCTGCATAGGAGTACTCACCTCTGAAGATAGTGTTATCCATATACTTATAGCTGAAGCCTGCTCCTGCTACATAGGAATCTTCAAGATCATAAAAGTAGCTTACCGGAAGACCGCCAAAGGCATAAACTGAAAAGTTATCAGTTACATTTACCTGTGCGTCAATACCGTCTACCTGATAGGTAGTAAGGTGATCAAGGTAAAAACGTCCAATGCTGATCTTAGTGTTCTTAATAACACCGTCTGCTTGGAGATAACCCTGATAAAGACGACCGCCAAGATCTCCTTCGCTGTTGTCAGCGTCAAGAATATCCCGCTGGGCATAGTAGTCGTTATCCCCCCAGTCTTCATCAGAATCACCATTGATATCGCTGGTGATGCGTCCGAAGATTGAAAGCTTTACTGTTCCGTTACCTACTTCTGCTGCATCGGTATGCATACGAATGTACTGATAGACATCGCTGTCTTCGGCATATTCGTTAGACTTAAGACGCAGACGGGTGGTAAGCGTTGTGTAAAGACTAGTATCATCGGTCAGTCCTGAACCGCTGGTGCTCTGGACTATACGACCTGCAGTCACGTGCTGTTTCCAGTTATCAGGTGTGCTGTAGCTGTCGTCCTCGAAGCTATAAGCTACTGATACTGTTAAAGCAAGGATTAATACTGCGAAAAATGCTTTGCTTAACGAATGACTCATTTCCCCTCCTTGTGATAAAAGCAGCAGGAACGCCCTCGGATATGAAAAGGGCATTGGGTATCCTGCTTATGTAGAAATTATCACTTGGTTGGTTAAGCCACAGTAAAACTTAATAAAGTAATGACAAAATTTCTGAGAATTTTGGCACGAGGTAAGGACAACATCTTATATAGCATTGCTAATCAAGGTGTTAATAGGAGTTTGAGCATTCTTCGATAATAAACACAACTGGCAGAAATGCTATAGGACAGGACGTGCCCGCCTTTACCACTAAAACGGACACGTTTGCAACCTATCCTAAAATCATACCAAGGGGGAATTACTGCCAACAGTATTTATTACCGAAGTAAAAAGGCGGGGCACACGTTATGCACCCCGCCAAAATTAAAAGGGATTAACCCTTTGGTTTAAAGTAAATAGACGGAACAGTGTCGCCTGATTCGAGCTTGTTGCCGTTAGAATCAAGGTCAGACTGAGGCATACCAACTACAGTTTTCACTGCCGTCGGATATTTAGCTGTTATTTCAGCTACTGTACCAAAGTCAAGCGCACGCTGAGGGCATGCAGCGACACAGGATGGTGCAAGACCTTCTGCCTGTCTGTCCCAGCAGAAAGTACATTTCTGCATCGGGTGAGCCACCGCCCATGAAGCTTCGGCTACAGGTTCACTGTCATCATCACCGAACTGAGGCGCACCATAAGGACACGCTACGGCACAGGCTTTGATATTCTGACAGAGATCACGGTTTACGATTACTATACCGTCTTCTTCTCTTTTATATATAGCGCCAACCGGACAAGCTGCTGTACAGGCAGGGTTAGCACAGTGGTTGCATGAAAGCACAAGGTTGAACACTTTCACATCAGGAAATGAACCTGATTCTTCATTACTGAGTCGTCTCCATCTAGCCTGACCGGGCTGAACATCATTCCAGTCTTTACAAGCTACTGTACAGGCGTTACAAGCCATACATCTATTTTGATCGAAGTAAAATGCCATTTGAGCCATTATGAGCCTCCCTACGCTTTCACTATTTTTACACGGCAGTCATTTGCAAGGGTCATACCCTGACAAATCCTTGAAGGACGGGCACTTGTCATTGTATTCGCACACCCTCCAACATCAATATCGCCTTTAAGCTGATGCCATCCGCCTTGTCCTATACCAACAATTTTCGAAGCAATTCTGTTGGTCACAACAACTGATGCATACATCCTTCCTCTGCCGTTGCTGATAAGGACTCTGTCCCCTGTTGCAACACCAAGACTACTCGCATCCGAAGGGCTAAGCCATACTGGTTCATAAACATTGTCGTCCCATACACCGTCGCTAACTTCTCTGTTAGGATCAAGAAATGTAGAGTTACCGTTTATATCTTGTTTGTAGCACTCATCAAGATATGCAATGTTATTCAGTGTCGAGTGTGAACGATACTGAAGGTGCCATGTGTGAAGAAGGAAATTATAGCCTTCATCGCCCCTGCCTGTAAGGTCCGGATGGCTGCCGTCGGCGTGCATACCTTCCACAGTAGGGATATACATAGGGATAGGATATACAAATCTCATATCCGTTGATGCACCAGACTTCTCATCATTAATAACACCCCCATGCTCAAGAGAACCGTATGTGTCATGGTTGTCATAGCGACGTGCCTGATAATCCTCCATCATCCACTGAGCATATGCCTCAAATTTACCTGACGGTGTATTAAGAGGATTGTTAGAAGGGTCATCTCTGAAATCTTTGTAGAGAATTGATATAGGCAGAGTCGGTTTCCAGACTCCATCTTCAAGGAATTCATCCCATGTTATGTCAAATTGCCCACTTTCATATCCACTGTCCCAACCCTCTTTGAGCCTGTCGAGCATAGTTTTATTTTCAGTGTACTCTGTCTCTTTCCCAAATGATCCGGCTATACCAGCACAGATGTCGTATTCACTTTTAACCTCTCCTGGAGTCTCCAGGACTTCGTTAATGAGTGTAACTTCTTCACTGAACCAGCCTGTAGCTGCACCCGGTTTTTCCATCTGCATAGAACATGGAAGAACATAGTCGGACATAAGTGCTGACGATGTCATAAAGTGCTCACCAGTAACTAGCAGCTCGCACTTGCTTCTGTCTGCGAGTATCTCTTTAAGCAGATTGACATCACCTGATTGATTCGCAAGCACGTTCCCTGCAAAGTTGAAGATACACTTTATACCTTTCGGAAGATTGGCCACCTGCCCATCATTCCATCTTGATTTACCTGTCCCGCCGTTTTCAACAGCATCAGGCCATATGAAAACAGGTATTGAGTTTGAGGTGCTGTTTGCGTAGAAGTCTGTTGTTGTCATTTCGCTTGTATCATAGATTGAACCTGAAACATCCACGCCGTTGGAGACACCGCTGGACATGCCTGTAGAAGGACCGCCAACCCAGCTCCATGGTTGCATACCATAACTGCACCCTTCTGCTCCGAAGTTCTCTGTAACTACAGTCAAAATTCTCATAAGCCAGACAATCTGCTCTGACTCCGTGTTACGCTGAAAGCCTGATCCGTTTAATATTGTACATTTTGAGTCAATAAGTGTATCTGCGATCTTCTTAATAGTAGCTACTGGAACACCAGTTATTGCAGATGCCCACTCAGGTGTTTTTGGAGTCTGACCGTAAATCGGTGCTCTCTTGCCAAACAACGGATCTGTATCGGGTACATTATAGCCTATTGTGTCAGGATAAATTGAAATAGCGCCGTTATACCCATCATCAACAAGAGTTGTATCTGTTCCGAAAATATAAGCGGAAAGTGATGCACCATTAGGAACGACATATGTTCCGTCTGCAACGCTCGCATGGTATGAGGTTGCTGCAGGATCATCGAAAAAGCCGTGTACGTGCTCTTTGATAAAATCAACGTCAAGGTCAGCCATTCTCTCTTTTAAGAGATAATACATAGCAGCGAGTGCAAGAGCTCCGTCTGTACAAGGCTGAATATTGATAAATTCATCTGCCAGAGTTGCCGCTGTCTGCGAATACCTTGTGTCTATAACAGTAAAGGGGATCCCACTTTCTCTTGCCTGTGTCAGGTACCAGCCGGACTGTGTACCCCATACAGCTTCGAGACCGTTGTAACTCCAGAGGAATATGTGTTCAGCATTAACCATATCGCCTCTGCTGTTTCCTAAAGGAATGTATCCGGTACCTTCGGTGAAAGTTGCAACGTGGTCAAGAGCAGGCCATGAATAGTCGTCTCTGTATGACAATGAACCACCAAGCATATTGAAAAGCCTGCCTACAGAACCGCCTGACCATCCGGTTGAATCTGCTGAAGCGTACACTTTAAAAAGTGTTTCAGGCCCTTTTGATGGATCGTCTGCTATGTCTTTAAGCTGATTACCGATCTCACTGAAAGCCTGTTCCCATGATATACGCTGAAAACCGTTAATATCCCCCCTCTCACCAGTCTGCTTGAGAGGATACAGAATACGGTCATTACGGTAGAACCACTGCTTTCTTGAACGGCATCTTACGCAGGAACGTCTTTGAGGGTCATTAGCTGTTGTACCAAGGGCGTTTTTATCTTCTGTTTCGTCTGTGACGATACGTTTCACAACGCCATCTGTTATATAATATTTACTGAGGCAGCGTCCACCACAGTTATGAGGAGTAGAACCCATTACAGTAGTTCCTTTTATTTCCGGCACTTCAAGAGTATCGTCCTCTTCCATGTAAGTTTTACCGCCGCCGCCTCCGCCGCAACCGTAAAGCGCCGCTGCAGCTCCGGCTGCACTCGCACCCTTAAGGAAGGTACGACGGGTTACTTCTTGGGATTTAAGTAATTTATCTTTTAAACTCATTATTTACGCTCCATCTACTTAGTGTACTGATTAGGTGCGTGAGCACTCTTATGACAAGTAAAACAGGTGGTTTCCTGTACTGGGTAGTGACAGCTGCTGTCACAGTGTCTGTTGATCGGATCTCTCCAACCAGGACGGTGACTTGCAGGAGGAGTCTCCTGATGGCACTGGATACAGGAATCCTCACGGTGGCAAGTCTGACAGCTGCTCCTGTCCCATCTAGCCTCTAAGCCGTGACCTTTCTTCACCCAGCCGCCGGTGTGATTACGGGGCTGTGTGTCCTGGTGGCACTGAATGCAGGATACCTGCTCTACGTGACACTCTAAACATTCCTGCTTATCTATCTTACTCGCATTACCGTGGCGTTCCATCCATGAAGTATCATGGCTCGCTGGCTTATTAGAAGTCACAGCAAACGCTACAAGAGATATTGCAAGCAGCAGCATGGTTAAGATTATTATTCGTTTCATCATATCTCCTTATCTAGAATGCTATGTTAGCCCAAAGCTCTACCACGTAACTGTCGCTGAGATCATCATCTACATCATCGTAGAACTCTGTCTCTTCGCGGCTTACGTCTAAAAGAACTCCGAGGGTCTCGCTAGGCTGATACTGACCGCCTACGTAGTAGCTTCTTACTGAATCCTTACGGGTGTCGGTAAGATAGTCATACTCGTATTTGCTGAAAGAAGAACCAAGCCATACATCAACCTCGGCATTAACCTTCTGGCTAACCTGAAGACCGTACATGATGCGGTTGTTGTCGTCGGTGGAATCCGTATCAGAAATTGCCCACTTATCCGCATTAAGAGAGATATAAGTACCATCACTGATAAGACCGTTGATGTCGAACTTAGCTCCGTACTTCTGATAGTCACGGTTATCGAAGTTTTCATCTCCGTCTACAGACTTAGCCTCATAGCTCAGACCTGCTACGAAATACTTCATAAAAGGCTGATACACGGATGCTTTGTATTTGCTGTATTTGCTCTGATCCATCAGGGCATAAGTGATAGGGTTAACCAGATAGTTGCTGTCGCTGCCTTCTATATCATCATTAAGTCTCTCGAAACCGAGAGTAACGATAGTTCCGGTGGAGGATATCTGGTAATCAAGATCTGCGCTGTAAGTATCCGCATCATTAAGAAGCTCGTAACCGAGCATTACTGAACCGTTAGGGATAAGCTGAACAAACTCAAGCTGAGTATGATCGTCATCGATGTCGTCTACTTCGGCATAGGAGTACTCACCTCTGAAGATAGTGTTATCCATATACCTATAGCTGAAACCTGCTCCAGCTACATAGGAATCTTCAAGATCATAAAAGTAGCTTACCGGAAGACCGCCGAAGGCATAAACTGAAAAGTTATCAGTTACATTTACCTGTGCGTCAATACCGTCTACCTGATAGGTAGTAAGGTGATCAAGGTAAAAACGTCCAATGCTGATCTTAGTGTTCTTAATAACACCGTCTGCCTGGAGATAACCCTGATAAAGACGACCGCCGAGATCTCCTTCGCTGCTGTCAGCGTCAAGAATATCCCGCTGGGCATAGTAGTCGTTATCCCCCCAGTCTTCATCAGAATCACCATTGATATCGCTGGTGATGCGTCCGAAGATTGAAAGCTTTACTGTTCCGTTACCTACTTCTGCTGCATCGGTGTGCATACGAATGTACTGATAGACATCACTGTCCTCAGCATATTCGTTGGACTTAAGACGCAGACGGGTGGTAAGAGTTGTGTAAAGACTAGTATCATCGGTCAGTCCTGAACCGCTGGTGCTCTGGACTATACGACCTGCAGTCACGTGCTGTTTCCAGTTATCAGGTGTGCTGTAGCTGTCGTCCTCGAAGCTATAAGCTACTGATACTGTTAAAGCAAGGATTAATACTGCGAAAAATGCTTTGCTTAACGAATGACTCATTTCCCCTCCTTGTGATAAAAGCAGAGGCTATCCATATGTTAATGGTACCCTGTCCTCTACTTATGTGAAAGTTAACATGCGTTAGGTGAAATAAGAGTCAAACACAACGAAAATATAGAAGGGAGCAAGCTGCAATAGCTAGGCAGACGAAACAACATATTATTAACTATATGTTTTTATTCTTCGATAATAAACACAACTGGCAGAAATGCTATAGGACAGGACGTGCCCGCCTTTACCACTAAAACGGACACGTTTGCAACCTATCCTAAAATCATACCCAAGGGGGAATTACTGCCAACAGTATTTATTACCGAAGTAAAAAGGCGGGGCACACGTTATGTACCCCGCCAAAATTAAAAGGGATTAACCCTTTGGTTTAAAGTAAATGGACGGAACAGTGTCGCCTGATTCGAGCTTGTTGCCGTTAGAATCAAGGTCAGACTGAGGCATACCAACTACAGTTTTCACTGCCGTCGGATATTTAGCTGTTATTTCAGCTACTGTACCAAAGTCAAGCGCACGCTGAGGGCATGCAGCGACACAGGATGGTGCAAGACCTTCTGCCTGTCTGTCCCAGCAGAAAGTACATTTCTGCATCGGGTGAGCCACCGCCCATGAAGCTTCGGCTACAGGTTCACTGTCATCATCACCGAACTGAGGCGCACCATAAGGACACGCTACGGCACAGGCTTTGATATTCTGACAGAGATCACGGTTTACGATTACTATACCGTCTTCTTCTCTTTTATATATAGCGCCAACCGGACAAGCTGCTGTACAGGCAGGGTTAGCACAGTGGTTGCATGAAAGCACAAGGTTGAACACTTTCACATCAGGAAATGAACCTGATTCTTCATTACTGAGTCGTCTCCATCTAGCCTGACCGGGCTGAACATCATTCCAGTCTTTACAAGCTACTGTACAGGCGTTACAAGCCATACATCTATTTTGATCGAAGTAAAATGCCATTTGAGCCATTATGAGCCTCCCTACGCTTTCTCAATTTTAATACGACAGTCATTACCGGAAGTCATCCCTTTACAAATTCTGGAAGGGCGGGCTGTCATCAGAGTATTAGTACACCCTCCCACATCTATCCCTTCACTATTTTTGCTAAACCATCCGCCTTCTGACATATAAGCTATCCTGTGAGCAACTCTGTTAGTAACACGGGCAGAAGCATATGCCTTGCCGCGGGCGTTACTCAGCAGAACTCTGTCTCCGTCCTGAATTCCGAGTTCATTAGCATCGACAGGATTGATCCACACAGGCTCATAAATACCGTCTTCCCATACGCCTTCTGTCCAGTCTCTTTTCGGATCAAGAAAAGCAGGGTTACCGCTTGCATTCCTTTTGTAATTTTCAGCAGCGTATGCAACATTATTGTGTGTTGAGTGAGTTCTGTACATACTGTGCCAGTTATGCAGAGTAAACTTATACCCGTTTCCATCTGCTCCAGCCGGATCGTCATGGGCAAGCTCATGATCAGGGTCTGTTGTGTCTATCGCATGACGCCCTTCTACAGCAGGGATATACATAGGGATAGGATACACAAAACGCCTGCCGGTGTTGTCTCCGTGGTATTTAGAAAATATTGAACCGCCATTGGGCAGAGTATAAACTCCGGAATCATCATCAGAAGTTACAGTGTCAATATTCTCGTGATATCTCGCCTCATACCCCTCTATCACTCCAAGACAATATGCCTCGAATTTACCGGTAGGTGACTTAAGCGGATTGTTTGCAGGATCATCACGAAAATCTTTATAATTAATAGGCAGAACATCCGTATCAGGCATCTCGGCGGCACCTTTTTCACATATTTCATCATATGTCATGCCATAAACGCTTGTAAGGTCTGCATCATCCCATCCTTTACGAAGTCTGGCTTCCATACCTTCCTCACCAACTTCGTAATCTCCCTGATAATCACCTTTCAGTCCGAGCTTCTCGGCTATCCCTGCACATATAGTGTATTCATCAAGAACTTCACCTGGTGCGTCAGTAACAACATTAGACCTGATAAGTGTGTCAAGCCCGAACCAGCCAGTGATAAATGTCGGCTTTTCACCAATCATTTTTGAAGGGAGAATATAGTCAGACATAGCCGCTGTTGATGTCATAAAAGGCTCAAAGTTGACAATAAGCTCGCACTTGCTCTTATCTTTATAAATATCCCAGTTGTAGTTAACATCACCACTATTGTTGGTCATGATATTAGCACCTGAAACAAAAACAGCTTTCCCGAAGCTTTCAGGAAGGTTTTTCACCTGACCGTCATTCCATTTTGATTTACTAGTTCCTGCATTATCAAATCCATCCGGCACGGCAAAAGCCGGCACATTGATCTTCTCCGCCGCAGGCATGTAAGAAGGAGATGTCGTTCTGTCCTCATCATAAATTCCGCTTATACCTACAGTATTAGGAACGTAAAGATCCGCAGGGGCGGGACTTGCGGCACCTGTTTTAGCAGCATTTATCATACCGAGAGATCTCCCCTCAGCACCAAAGTTTTTAGTGATAACAGAAAGTACACGGTGAAGCCATACAGCCTGCTCAGACTCAGTGTGTCTCTGGTAGCCGAGCCCTACATGTGTTGTTACTTTTTTAGTCAGATACATTTCCGCAAGCTCTCTGATCTTGTCAGCAGGAACGCCGGTGATCTTCTCCGCCCACTCAGGTGTTTTAGCTTTCTGTCCCCAGATATGGACAGTTTTACCGTGCAGGACATCATCATCATTTACGTTATAGCCGATTGTGTTCGGATATATTGATGTAGCATTGTTAAGAACAGGGTGGTCTGCAGTTGCTTTTGTAAGGTCATCTTCATCACCCATGATAAAAGCAGAAAGAGAACCACCGTCCGGTACAGCATAGGCTGATGCATCAACATCTGAATGATAAAGAGAATTGCCGTTGTCAAAAAATCCATACATATAGTCGTTGATAAAATCTACATCGACTTTGTCAAAATGATTTTTGAGTATATGGTATATCATTGCAGAGATAAGGGCAGCGTCTGTGCTCGGCATAATATTTACATAGTCGCCGCCAATTGTTGCGGCTGTTTTTGAATATCTTGTATCTATGACTGTGACAGGTATACCTTTCTCTTTACACTGTGTAAGATACCAGCCTGTGTTTGTGTCATAAATGGTTTCCATCGGGTTATATGACCATAAAACAAGGTGCTCTGCATTCAGAACGTCCTGTCTTGTGTTTGCCATAGGAACATAGTGGCTCCCCCCCTCTATCATAGACGCAATGTATGCAACAGACGGAACGCTGTATGTCCCCCAGTGGTTTGTGTACCCTTCATTATGCAGAACAAGGAGCTTATTTATCCCATACCATGACCATCCGCTGAAATCTCCGGCAGCATGTATTTTGTGATATGAACCTGCTCCGTAATTTGACTTGATCTCTTCCATCTTTGCTGCGATCTCTGTGTATGCCTGATCCCATGAAATTCTTACGAATCCATTAAGGTCACCCCTCTCACCAGTCTGCTTGAGAGGATACATCACACGGTCATTACGGTAGAAAGACTGCTTTCTTGAACGACAGCGTACACAAGCCCTAAGCTGAGGTCTGTCCCCTTTGTCTATTGCAAGGTCTTCTCTTTCGTCTGTGACAATGCGCTTAATAACGCCGTCAGCGACATAATATTTTGTAATACATCCGCCGCCGCAGTCGTTGGGTATAGAGCTGATTACAGCTTCCTCTTTTATTTCCGGCACTTCAAGAGTATCGTCCTCTTCCATGTAAGTTTTACCGCCGCCGCCTCCGCCGCAACCGTAAAGCGCCGCTGCAGCTCCGGCTGCACTCGCACCCTTAAGGAAGGTACGACGGGTTACTTCTTGGGATTTAAGTAATTTATCTTTTAAACTCATTATTTACGCTCCATCTACTTAGTGTACTGATTAGGTGCGTGAGCACTCTTATGACAAGTAAAACAGGTAGTTTCCTGTACTGGGTAGTGACAGCTGCTGTCACAATGTCTGTTGATCGGATCTCTCCAACCAGGACGGTGACTTGCAGGAGGGGTCTCCTGATGGCACTGGATACAGGAATCCTCACGGTGGCAGGTCTGACAGCTGTTCCTGTCCCATCTAGCCTCTAAGCCGTGACCTTTCTTCACCCAGCCGCCAGTGTGATTACGGGGCTGTGTGTCCTGGTGGCACTGAATGCAGGATACCTGCTCTACGTGACACTCTAAACATTCCTGCTTATCTATCTTACTTGCATTACCGTGGCGTTCCATCCATGAAGTATCATGGCTCGCTGGCTTATTAGAAGTCACAGCAAACGCTACAAGAGATATTGCAAGCAGCAGCATGGTTAAGATTATTATTCGTTTCATCATATCTCCTTATCTAGAATGCTATGTTAGCCCAAAGCTCTACCACGTAACTGTCGCTGAGATCATCATCTACATCATCGTAGAACTCTGTCTCTTCGCGGCTTACGTCTAAAAGAACTCCGAGGGTCTCGCTAGGCTGATACTGACCGCCTACATAGTAGCTTCTTACTGAATCCTTACGGGTATCGGTAAGATAGTCATACTCGTATTTGCTGAAAGATGAACCAAGCCATACATCAACCTCCGCATTAACCTTCTGGCTAACCTGAAGACCGTACATGATGCGGTTGTTATCGTCGGTGGAATCCGTATCAGAAATTGCCCACTTATCGGCATTAAGAGAGATGTAAGTTCCATCACTGATAAGACCGTTGATGTCGAACTTAGCTCCGTACTTCTGATAGTCACGGTTATCGAAGTTCTCATCTCCGTCTACAGACTTAGCCTCATAGCTCAGACCTGCTACGAAATATTTCATAAAAGGCTGATACACGGATGCTTTGTATTTGCTGTATTTGCTCTGATCCATCAGGGCATAAGTGATAGGGTTAACCAGATAGTTGCTGTCGCTACCTTCTATATCATCATTAAGTCTCTCGAAACCGAGAGTAACGATAGTTCCGGTGGAGGATATCTGGTAATCAAGATCTGCGCTGTAAGTATCCGCATCATTAAGAAGCTCGTAACCGAGCATTACTGAACCGTTAGGGATAAGCTGAACAAACTCAAGCTGAGTATGATCGTCATCAATGTCGTCTACTTCGGCATAGGAGTACTCACCTCTGAAGATAGTGTTATCCATATACTTATAGCTGAAGCCTGCTCCTGCTACATAGGAATCTTCAAGATCATAAAAGTAGCTTACCGGAAGACCGCCAAAGGCATAAACTGAAAAGTTATCAGTTACATTTACCTGTGCGTCAATACCGTCTACCTGATAGGTAGTAAGGTGATCAAGGTAAAAACGTCCAATGCTGATCTTAGTGTTCTTAATAACACCGTCTGCCTGGAGATAACCCTGATAAAGACGACCGCCGAGATCTCCTTCGCTGCTGTCAGCGTCAAGAATATCCCGCTGGGCATAGTAGTCGTTATCCCCCCAGTCTTCATCAGAATCACCATTGATATCGCTGGTGATTCGTCCGAAAATTGAAAGCTTTACGGTACCGTTACCTACTTCTGCTGCATCGGTGTGCATACGAATGTACTGATAGACATCGCTGTCCTCAGCATATTCGTTAGACTTGAGACGCAGACGGGTGGTAAGCGTTGTGTAAAGACTAGTATCATCGGTCAGTCCTGAACCGCTGGTGCTCTGGACTATACGACCTGCAGTCACGTGCTGTTTCCAGTTATCAGGTGTGCTGTAGCTGTCGTCCTCGAAGCTATAGGCTACTGATACTGTTAAAGCAAGGATTAATACTGCGAAAAATGCTTTACTTAACGAATGACTCATTTCCCCTCCTTGTGATAAAAGCAGAGGCTGTTTGTAAAATTAGGACAGCGCTTTGCTTCAGTCAAAGCTAACGCTGTGAAAGTAAAGAAATGGTAAATAGTATTTAAGAAAAGTGATTTTTTTGAGAGAATCGGAGGGTATTTAATGCAGCAGAACGATTCCTATATGTCAGGGATTACACAAAGGAACCGTCCCCCATCTTCTGCTGCTTTCTGGTCATTCTTGTCTTGCGTATTTTCGCAAGTGCGGTGGTTTCTAAATATAGTTCAGAAACTGATACAAACGAAGATAGATTTACCAAGGTAAAATCAGATATCTCTCTTTTCGGTTGTATCAAGTCCTGAAAATATTAAAAAAAAGGCGGGGCACACGTTATGTACCCCGCCAAAGTTAAAAGGGATTAACCCTTTGGTTTAAAGTAAATGGACGGAACAGTGTCGCCTGATTCGAGCTTGTTGCCGTTAGAATCAAGGTCAGACTGAGGCATACCAACTACAGTTTTCACTGCTGTCGGATATTTAGCTGTTATTTCAGCTACTGTACCAAAGTCAAGCGCACGCTGAGGGCATGCAGCTACACAGGATGGTGCAAGACCTTCTGCCTGTCTGTCCCAGCAGAAAGTACATTTCTGCATCGGGTGAGCTACCGCCCATGAAGCTTCGGCTACCGGTTCACTGTCATCATCACCGAACTGAGGCGCACCATAAGGACACGCTACGGCACAGGCTTTGATATTCTGACAGAGATCACGGTTTACGATTACTATACCGTCTTCTTCTCTTTTATATATAGCGCCAACCGGACAAGCTGCTGTACAAGCAGGGTTAGCACAGTGGTTGCATGAAAGCACAAGATTGAACACTTTCACATCAGGAAACGAACCTGATTCTTCATTGCTGAGTCGTCTCCATCTAGCCTGACCGGGCTGAACATCGTTCCAGTCTTTACAAGCTACTGTACAGGCGTTACATCCCATACATCTATTTTGATCGAAGTAAAATGCCATCTGAGCCATTATGAGCCTCCCTACGCTTTTTCAATTTTGACTTTGCAGTCATTGGCTGAAGTCATACCTTTACAAATCCTTGATGGGCGGGCTGTGGTTACTGTGTTTGCATTACCACCAACATCTATGCCATCAGAATTTTTGCTGGACCATGACCCTTGTCCGATATGAATGATTTTCGGACGTACTCTGTTGGTTAAAACAACTGATGCATACATCTTCCCTCTGTCGTTACTGATAAGGACTCTGTCCCCCTGAGTAACGCCGATGTCTTTAGCATCTGCAGGGTTAAGCCATATAGACTCATAGACATTATCGTCCCAAGCTCCTTCAGACCAATCTCTGTTCGGGTCGAGGAACGCAGGGTTACCGTTAATATCTTGTTTCTGACATTCATCCAGATACGCAACGTTATTCAGCGTTGAGTGTGAACGATACATCAGGTGCCATGTGTGAAGAGTATATGTGTACCCTTTGTCGTTTGTACCAAGTGGATCCGGGTGAGCATACTCATTAGCAGGATCTGTATAGTCAATAGCATGTACACCTTCCATAAGAGGTATATACATAGGGATAGGGTAAACAAATCTTCTGGCTGTAGTTTTACCTTCTGTATTAGCAAGTGGAGAATATATTTCTCCTGTACCGTAAAGCACTGTTTCTCCACCGGCATCGGCAGTAACTTCATCAATGTTAAAGTGATTTCTCGCTTCATAGTCTTCCATCATTGCCTGACAATAAGCTTCTATTTTACCTGTAGGTGTTTGAAGCGGATTGCTCACAGGATCATTGCGGAAATCTTCGAAGTGAATGTAATATTGGTTTTCGTTGTATGTGCTGTGAAGTGACGCAATACCTTTCTCTACCCATTCATCGTAAGTCATACCATACTTAGCAGAAAGATTGGCAGAATCCCATCCTGCTTCAAGTCTTTCGTCCATACCTTCCTGCCCTGTTGAGTAGCCGTCATAGTAGTCACTCTCAAGCCCGAATTTACTTGCAATACCAGCACAGATATCGTATTCAGACATAACTTCGCCAGGAATATCTTTAACTTTATTAAGTCTGATACAAACTTCACCTGTACCCCACGCATTAACAGCACCTGGTTTTTCACCCTGCATTGTTGACGGAAGGATATAGTCGGCAATTGCTGCTGAAGGTGTCATAAAGTGGTCAAAATTTACAATCATCTCGCACTTTGATCTGTCAGTGAAGATGTCATAGTTATAGTTAACATCACCGGACTGGTTAACCATAATGTTACCGCCAGGCACGAAGAAAATTTTACCAAAGCCTTCGTGAATTTTTTTAACCTGACCGTCATTCCATTTTGATTTTCCAGTTCCCGCATTATCAAGTGCATCAGGAATAACAAAAACAGGCATGTTGGCTCTTTGCACTGTATGTACATATTTCAGATCCGATGTTACTCTTTTTGGGTAATAAAGTTCGCTTTCAAGGTTTACGCCATTGCCTGCGCCCATACCTGTTCCAGGTGTTGATGCTGTGACGTTGTTAGAATTACGTCCTGAACTCTGACCGGCCGCACCAAAGTTTTTAGAGAAAACACTGAATATTCTGTTCATCCATACAGCTTGCTCAGATTCTGTGTGTCTCTGGTAACCACCACCTATCCATGTTGTGACTTTATTGTCCATGTAAAGGAGTGCAAGTTCTTTGATTTTAGCAGCAGGAACACCAGTGATCGCTTCTGCCCACTCAGGTGTTTTAGCTTCCTGTCCCCAGATGCCTACTGTCTTACCGAAAAGGTCATCGTCATCGTTTACGTTGTAACCTATTGTGTCAGGGTAGATAGACAATTTGTTATTTAAGCCAGCAAGGATAGAACCTGAACCTGTAAGAAGATCATTTTCATCACCCATGATAAAAGCAGAAAGTGAACCGCCGTCCGGCACATCATAGTTAGCTGACGGACTGTCTGCATGAAGTGTAGTGTTACCGGTATCGAAGAAACCGTAGCAGTATTTCTGAATAAAAGCAGAATCCACTTTATCTGGATGCTCTTTCATAATGTGATACATCATAGCCATTACAAGTGCTGCGTCTGTACCAGGCATAATGCTGATATATTCATCCGCTGCTGTAGCAACAGTTTTAGAAACACGAGTGTCCACAGCAATAACAGGAACACCGCTCTCCTTAATCTGCTGAAGGTACCAGTTTGTGTTAGTACCGAATACTACTTCGTTAGGGTTGAAACTCCACAGAACAAGATAATCTGCATTTTTAGCATCCTGTCTGCCGTTTCCATATGGAGAACCATTATTTCTACCATCTACAAATCTTGCAACATGCTCAAGAGCAGGGAAGCTGTAGTTAGAGTAGTAATATGTGTAACCGCCTGTAAGACCAAGAAGTCTGTGCAGAGAGTTGCTTGCCCAGCCGGAAGCATCACCGGAGGAGTAAATGGAATGGATACCTTTACTGCCGTATCTGCCGATAACATCCTGCATTTTAGCGGCAATTTCTGTGAAAGCCTGATCCCATGAGATTCTTACGAATCCGTCCATATCTCCTCTTTCACCAGTTTGCTTGAGAGGATACATAAGACGGTCATTACGGTAGAACCACTGCTTTCTTGAACGGCATCTGACGCATGAGCGGTATTCAGGATCGTCACCATTCTCAAGAGTCTTATCGCCTCTTTCGTCTGTTACAATTCTTTTTACCACACCGTCTTCAACATAGTATTTGCTGAGACAACGTCCACCACAGTTGTGAGGAGTACCACCGGGTATGATTGTCCCTTTTATTTCCGGCACTTCAAGAGTGTCGTCCTCTTCCATGTAAGTTTTACCGCCGCCGCCTCCGCCGCAACCGTAAAGCGCCGCTGCAGCTCCGGCTGCACTCGCACCCTTAAGGAAGGTACGACGGGTTACTTCTTGGGATTTAAGTAATTTATCTTTTAAACTCATTATTTACGCTCCATCTACTTAGTGTACTGATTAGGTGCGTGAGCACTCTTATGACAAGTAAAACAGGTAGTTTCCTGTACTGGGTAGTGACAGCTGCTGTCACAATGTCTGTTGATCGGATCTCTCCAACCAGGACGGTGACTTGCAGGAGGGGTCTCCTGATGGCACTGGATACAGGAATCCTCACGGTGGCAGGTCTGACAGCTGTTCCTGTCCCATCTAGCCTCTAAGCCGTGACCTTTCTTCACCCAGCCGCCAGTGTGATTACGGGGCTGTGTGTCCTGGTGGCACTGAATGCAGGATACCTGCTCTACGTGACACTCTAAACATTCCTGCTTATCTATCTTACTTGCATTACCGTGGCGTTCCATCCATGAAGTATCATGGCTCGCTGGCTTATTAGAAGTCACAGCAAACGCTACAAGAGATATTGCAAGCAGCAGCATGGTTAAGATTATTATTCGTTTCATCATATCTCCTTATCTAGAATGCTATGTTAGCCCAAAGCTCTACCACGTAACTGTCGCTGAGATCATCATCTACATCATCGTAGAACTCTGTCTCTTCGCGGCTTACGTCTAAAAGAACTCCGAGGGTCTCGCTAGGCTGATACTGACCGCCTACATAGTAGCTTCTTACTGAATCCTTACGGGTATCGGTAAGATAGTCATACTCGTATTTGCTGAAAGATGAACCAAGCCATACATCAACCTCCGCATTAACCTTCTGGCTAACCTGAAGACCGTACATGATGCGGTTGTTATCGTCGGTGGAATCCGTATCAGAAATTGCCCACTTATCGGCATTAAGAGAGATGTAAGTTCCATCACTGATAAGACCGTTGATGTCGAACTTAGCTCCGTACTTCTGATAGTCACGGTTATCGAAGTTCTCATCTCCGTCTACAGACTTAGCCTCATAGCTCAGACCTGCTACGAAATACTTCATAAAAGGCTGATACACGGATGCTTTGTATTTGCTGTATTTGCTCTGATCCATCAGGGCATAAGTGATAGGGTTAACCAGATAGTTGCTGTCGCTGCCTTCTATATCATCATTAAGTCTCTCGAAACCGAGAGTAACGATAGTTCCGGTGGAGGATATCTGGTAATCAAGATCTGCGCTGTAAGTATCCGCATCATTAAGAAGCTCGTAACCGAGCATTAATGAACCGTTAGGGATGAGCTGAACAAACTCAAGCTGAGTATGATCATCATCAATGTCGTCTACTTCTGCGTAGGAGTACTCACCTCTAAAGATAGTGTTATCCATATACTTATAGCTGAAACCTGCTCCAGCTACATAGGAATCTTCAAGATCATAAAAGTAGCTTACCGGAAGACCACCGAAGGCATAAACTGAAAAGTTATCAGTTGCATTTACCTGTGCGTCAAGCCCGTCTACCTGATAGGTAGTAAGGTGATCAAGGTAAAAACGCCCAATGCTGATCTTGGTGTTCTTAATAACACCGTCTGCCTGGATATAACCCTGATAAAGACGACCGCCGAGATCTCCTTCGCTGCTGTCAGCGTCAAGAATGTCTCTCTGAGCATAGAAGTCTTTGTCTCCCCAGTCTTCATCGGAATCTCCGTTGATATCGCTGGTGATTCGTCCGAAGATTGAAAGCTTTACTGTGCCGTTACCTACTTCTGCTGCATCGGTGTGCATACGAATGTACTGATAGACATCGCTGTCTTCGGCATATTCATTAGACTTAAGACGCAGACGGGTGGTAAGAGTTGTGTAAAGACTAGTATCATCGGTCAGTCCTGAACCGCTGGTGCTCTGGACTATACGACCTGCAGTCACGTGCTGTTTCCAGTTATCAGGTGTGCTGTAGCTGTCGTCCTCGAAGCTATAAGCTACTGATACTGTTAAAGCAAGGATTAATACTGCGAAAAATGCTTTGCTTAACGAATGACTCATTTCCCCTCCTTGTGTATGTTGAAGATCGTCAAACTCATTTTAATCAAAACAAGTCGACCTCAACCTTAGTCAGATGCTAACACCTGATTGGTTAAGCGAAGGTAAAATGTGTGATAACTGTACAGAGTTTTGTTAATTATCTGAAATAGATATTATAGGCTTATAGCTTTCTGCGGAGCGTAGATAATAGTGGATCAGGCGTGTCGGAGTTTACTCGCTTCACCTGTCTCTTCCGGTGTTTTCATATTCAGCCCTATGCACCAGTCACAACGCTCTTTGAGGTTATAGCAAATTCTAGTCTGCGTTCCTTTTCCGACTTCTGAACAGATATAGAATGACCAGCCAAGATTTGCGCATAACTTTTTAACGATGGACAGTCCCAACCCGAATCCATCAGCATGTCCTTTCCTTGTGCCGTCTTTGATCATCATCAGCCCATCTGGTTTTATTCCCCGCCCGGAGTCCCGAACCTGGAAACATGTGGTTTTAATATGTATTTCTACAAATCCCCGCTCTGTATAAGTAAAGGCGTTCCTTATCAGATTTGCGATAAGTATTTTCATGAGCTGGGGTTCTGTGTTTACCTTCACACTCCCCTCATCAAAAACTTTTACCACAACAGGCTTCTGCTCTATTATAAAATTCTGCTCCTGTACTACTTCTTCCACAAGGTCATAGACATTTACTGAAGTGCTCTTGAATTCATGTAGTCTGTTCTGTCTTGATAACCAAAGAAAAGATTTGACAAGATGCTCCATATTAGATGTTGCACGGGACATTCTTCTGAGAACTTTCTGAGTGGATACTGTCAGATTCGGCTTCATTTCATCAAGCAGTTCGAGTGAATTTTTTATTGTAGTAATAGGTGTTCTAAGCTCATGGGAAGCATCTCTTGCAAAAGAAGTCTCCCGTTCGATAGAGTCCTGCATATCATTTACTGATGTTTTCAACGTTGCCGCGAGAAAACCTATCTCGTCTTTATTAAATACTTTTTCAAAATCATCAGGGAGCTTCTGTCTTGGCTCCAGTTTTCTCATAAATTTCTCCAGCCGAAGTACAGGACCAATAACTTTATGAGAAGTAATAAGCCCCAGAGTCACACCGAAAATAAGAATAGGCAAAAGAGTAAGAAGAATAGTCATCTGGAGCGAATGAAGTGCTTCTGCCCCCCTATTCTGCCGTGTCACATTGTAAAGCAGATAGAAATTTTCTCCGTCAGGTAGACGTTTTATTAGTATGCAGTATTTCTGCTTGTCATTGTCACGAAAATACGTGCCCGGCTGAAGCCCGAGGACTTTATTCTTTACCCACAACGGAAGAAGCTCCTCTCCATAATAATAGGTAATGAAAGGTGAGGTGGATCTTGCAGAATTAAAAGAATTAGAAGCAGGCGCAATAAAACTTGAAAGATAATCGCTGAGATAATACTCTGCTTCAACCTTAATACGATCTCTCTGTGAACGAGTTTCGCTCATCTGCGTGGCAAGGATAACGCCTACAACTGTGAGCGAGCTGAGCAGCAGGCTATACCCTATGTATGCCAGCAGTATCTTGCTCCTCAGATTCAGTTTATAGCTCAAAGCTCCGGTTCCTTGGAAGAAATGGCATAGCCTCTCCCCCTTATGCTGTAAAGCAGTTGTTTACCAAAAGGTTTATCAACCATTTGCCTCAGGGTATAGAAGTGAACTTTTAGACTGTCTGTCATAGGCGGTTCATCTTTCCAGACAGCGTACTCAAGCTCCTCTTTTGTTGCTATCCCCGGAAATTTTTCTATCAGTTTCAGAAGTATAGTAAAGCATATCGGCGGAAGGATAATAGGCATCTCCGACCTTGTCACTGTACCATTGTCGGGATCAACGCAAAGATCCTCAATGCAGAACTTCATTGCCATACCCTGACTGGCTCTCCTGTGCAGTGCTAATATTCGCATTTTAAGCTCAGCAAGCTCAAAGGGTTTCGGAAGAAAATCATCTGTTCCCGACTCGAATCCCTCAAGTTTGTCTTCAAGCATGGAACGTGCCGTAAGCATAACAATAGGGACATTCATATGCATCTTCATCCTGATTACCTTACAGACTTCAAAACCGTTAATACCAGGTAAATTTATATCAAGTACAATAGCATCATACTGATAGTCATGAAGAAGTTCCAGAGCTGCCTCCCCAGACATAGCATAGTCTGTATTGCAGTTCTGTATCTGAAAATACTCAATTATATTTTCTGCTAAATCAACATCATCCTCAACAAGCAATATTCTCATAACCATTTCCATTGTATATTTTTCTTAAATAAAATATGCAATCCCTGCCTGAAAATAACAATAGGATTTAAAACTTATTTGATTAAAAGTACCACAGAAGAGGTTAAACTTGGGTTAAGTACACACTTAGGCTTAATAAAAAGAATAAGATATTTTTAGTAAAAATCTGATTGCCACTCACTTTCAATAACAATCTGCAAATTAAAAAAGGCTCCAACATTAGGAAGGAGCCTTGGAACAGCTTAGTAAGATTCCACTTCCGGATCTGCAACATCTTCCGGTGAAACAGGTTTTCTAAAGATATAATATGTCCATATCTGATACATCAGCACCAGCGGAACAAATATCGCAACAACTATTGTCATAACTGTCAAAGTGTACCTGCTGGACGAAGTATTAAACGCCGTAAGTGAAAATTCCGGTGAAATGCTTGAAGGCAAAAGGTCAGGAAATAATCCTATAATACCTGTAAACACAGTGAGGAGTATTGTCGTGCATGAGAACCCGAAAGCTTTAACACCTGAGCTTGTGCCGGAGGCAATGAGAGACGTTACACAAAGAACTATAACGGCAAACCACATCGGCATCTCGATATAATTCTCGTAAAGCCTCGTGGAAAAATACGTTGCAGCAAGAAATGCAACAGCCACAGCCACAAGAGGGATAAACAGTTTTCTGGACATGTTTTCTGCCCTTTCAGCAAGTGAACCGGTAGTCTTTACGCTTAGCCACAATGCGCCGTGTCTGGCAAAAAGCAGAACAAAAAGAACACCGGTAAGAAGCGCATAGGGATTAAGAAGCATAAAGAAATTACCTTCATAGACAAACTGACCGTCTGCCATATTAATAGGAATCCCCCTGAAAATATTACCGAACGCAACCCCAAAAAGCAGTGACGCCAGAAAGCTGCTGGTCATGATAGTAATATCCCATCCTTGACGCCAGCGGTCAGTGTCCCTCTTCCCTCTGAACTCAAAACCGACCCCACGAAAGATCAGACTGAACAATATTAAAAGCAGCGGCAGGTAAAGCCAGCTAAACATATATGCATATGTGGTGGGAAATGCGGCAAAAGTTGCACCGCCCGCCGTAATAAGCCATACTTCATTTCCGTCCCACACGGGACCAAGTGTATTTATGACAACCCTCCTGTCTGAATCAGACTCAGAAAGAAAAGGCATCAGCATGCCCGCACCGAAATCAAAACCGTCGAGCATAAAGTAGACTGCCCATAAAAGCCCCCAAAGAGCAAACCATACAACCTGTAATGTAGTAAGTTCCATTTATGCCTCCAAAGCCTTTTCAGGACCTTTTTTTGAATATTTCACAAGCAGGTAAAAGTCAATTATCCCAAGAAGAGAGTAAAAGCTGACAAACCCAACCAGTGAAAAGATAACATGCCCAGGTGTGAGATTAACAGAGACAGCGTCGGATGTTTTCATCAGTCCGTATACTATCCATGGCTGCCTTCCAACTTCAGCGACAATCCAGCCCAGCTCTCCAGCGATATAAGGGAGAGGGATACAGAGTACAAGAAGCTTCAGGAACCACCTCTTATTTTCGATAGATTTCTTTTTGTAATATATGAGAGCCATTAACGTAACCAATATAAAAAAGGTCCCCAGCCCCACCATAAAGCGGAAACTCAGAAAAGTAAGCACAACTGGCGGACGCATGTCAGGCGCAAAATCTTTCAGCCCTATAACCTCAGCATTCCAGTCATGGAAAGCAAGAAAGCTTGCGAGCTTTGGTATCGGAATAATCTCAAGTGCATTACGCTCGTTTTTAACATCCGGAACAGCAAGAATATACTCAGGAGCTCCCTTCTGAGTTTCCCACAAAGCTTCCATAGCAGCAAACTTCGCAGGCTGGTGTTTAGCAACCTCTATACCGCTGGAGTCGCCTATAAAAGCGAGAAACAGTGTGGCGGCAAGCCCAAAAGCAGCACCGTATTTAATACTTTTCTTGAAAAACATCATCTCATTCTTTCTAAGAAGATGATAGGCAGATATACCCATAACGAAAAATGAAGCAACAACCCACCCGCTTGAAACAGCGTGAAAAAATTTCGTCCACGCATACGGAGAAAAGATAAGAGCACCGAAATCGACCATCTCTGCCCTGCCGTTTTTCAGCTCATACCCCACAGGATGCTGCATCCATGCATTAGCAACGAGTATCCACAGGGCTGACAGATTTGAGCCGAGCGCAACCATCCATACTGCGAAAAGATGTACTTTTTTGCTTACTTTTTTCCAGCCGAAAATCCATACTCCAAGAAACGTGGACTCCAGAAAAAAGGCAACTGTCGCCTCTATTGCCAGTGGTGCACCGAAAATATCACCGACATACTTAGAGTATTCCGCCCAGTTCATTCCGAATTGAAACTCAAGTGTTATCCCAGTTACGACACCTACAGCAAAATTGATCAGAAACAGCTTCCCCCAGAATTTTGTCATCCTGAGATACATCCTGTCCCCAGTGCGGACATACATAGTTTCCATTATTGCCACCAGAATGATCAGTCCCAGCGTAAGAGGGACAAAGAGCCAGTGAAAACCTGCTGTCAATGCAAACTGAAGCCTCGATAATGCGATTGCATCCATTGATTGCCTCCTGTAATTTTAAGAAGAAATAACAAGCCAATGCTCAATAATAGCTCCTAAAAAATTAGTTTGTCAACCTACAGGGGACAAATTTTGTCTTATATCAGATCAGTACTACCTGAGACTAAAACAAAAACGCTCATGTATTTTCAGTAGAAAGATGTTATCGGCACCATTTGCCTTAAGAGTGGTTCTCTTGCTTCGCACGTGCTTAACACACGAAGTTACAACTTCATTGTCACAAATAGAGAATATGCAAAATACGTCACTGCGAAGCACGCAGGGCTGTGGCAGTCTATGGACTCATTAGTTAATCCTGAGATTGCTTCGTCATTACATCCCTCGTAATGACTTAAGCTCTAAAGCTGTGATTAGCTCATTCATCCACGCATAAATGCGTGGTGCTATGTCTTCGACCGCATAAACGATACCCACGGAAAACACACGGAAGATTCTATTCTCATACAGACAGGCAGACGGCTCCAGGAAAATATCAGACCAACAGATTATGCTGCCAGATGGGGGGGAGAGGAATTTATTGTTCTCATACCGGAGACATCGCTTGAATAAGCATTAGAAATTGTAGATATCCTGCGTAAAGCTCTAGGATCTATACAAATACCGAACGTACCAGCCCAAACCACCAGCTTCGGCGTAAAAGCACCCCGTCCGAAGGACTACATAGAGCCAATCCTTGCAAAAACCAGCAAATCGCTCAACATAGCAAAATACAATGGTCGAAACACTGTGGCATCGGTTTCAAAATCCAGTCACCAAAGTGACTGATAAACTTTTTATCTCTCAGAGCCTTCGGTGGGCATCAGTGAGCATCTCTTCTGTTGTTTCCCAATCCACACATTTGTCTGTAACAGAAACTCCATACTTAAGCTGTGAAAGATCATCTGGTATGCTCTGGTTGCCGCAGTATATGTTGCTCTCAATCATAACGCCTTTTATTGCTGTCTGACCTGCTCTTATCTGCTCTACGACACTGTCCAGCACCTCACCCTGACGCTTATGATCTTTGTATGAATTTGCATGACTGCAGTCTACCATGATAGCAGGGGGAAGATGGTTATCGGAAAGCAGCGTAACTGTTTCTTCTATATCTTTTTTGTAATAGTTAGGAGAATCGTTCCCGCCTCTGAGAACTATATGAACATCAGGATTACCTTTTGTATGAACGATGGCTGTTACACCTTCATAGTTTATACCAAGGAAACTATGCTCACGACATGCCGCAGACATAGCATCTATGGCTATTTTCAGCCCGCCGTCAGTGCCGTTCTTAAACCCCACAGGGAAAGACAGCCCGCTTGCCATCTCTCTGTGAGTCTGGGACTCCGTGGTTCTCGCACCTATTGCTCCCCAGCTTATCATGTCGGAAAGATACTGAGGTGTAATAGGGTCGAGCATCTCCGCTGCAATCGGCAGTCCAAGCTCTGTTATGGAGCAGTAAAGCTGTCTTGCCATCCCAAGCCCTTTTGATATCTGATATGTCCCGTTAAGGTCAGGGTCATTAATAAGTCCTTTCCAGCCGACTGTTGTTCTCGGCTTTTCGAAATAAACACGCATAATGATAAGGATTTTGTCTTGCACCTTTTCTGACAGTTCCCTCAGCCGTCCCGCATACTCGAGAGCGGCATTAGTGTCATGAATGGAACATGGCCCCACCACAGCAAGAAGCCTTTTATCTTTTCCGTTCAGAATGTCCTTAATAGCGTTCCTTGACTTATCAACAAAGGCGTCGCCGTCAAGAGGCATAGGAAACACCTGCTTAAGATACTGCGGTTCGATTATGGGTGTTACTTCAAAAACGTTAATGTTGTTTGTTTCTATCCGTTGACTTGGGCTCATGTTCAATCTCCCTGAATCGTGTTTAATCTAATATAATTTATATCATTAAAGTAAGCATGTCAAAACACTTTACAGTTAAAATTATTATAGAGCTACATCAAATATACTTTAATTCATTAACTATTCTGCATATTTTTTCATGATTGGTAAGTCCGTTTATTACTTACACTGAAAATCCACCGACAGACCACAAAAATATCACGCTGTAAATCGGACTATTGCAGTGCACTTATGCATAAATAGTCAAATAAACACATAGTTGCTTTTCCCGCGCCCCTTTGCTACTATTACCGTCAAAATTCAATAAAGGACAACAACATGAGCGAACTGCCCAACTGCCCGAAATGCCAATCAGAATATACATACGAAGATCGCGGACTGCTGATATGCCCCGAATGCGCACATGAATGGACAGCCGAAGAAGCCGCCAAAGCTGAAGAAGCAAGTATCATCAGGGATGCAAACGGAAACGAACTTAATGACGGGGACAGCGTAACTGTCATAAAAGACCTGAAAGTAAAGGGTTCTTCCCTAGTGGTAAAAGTCGGAACAAAGGTTAAGAACATACGTCTTGTTGACGGAGACCATGACATCGACTGCAAAATTGACGGCATAGGAGCGATGAAGCTTAAATCAGAATTTGTAAAGAAATCCTAAGAGTTGAGCCGCTTATTCAAAGCCTGACGTGAGATCCCCAGCAGAGATGCTGCCCTGCTCTGGTTACCGTCTGTTCTCCTGAGAGCCTCTTTAATAAGGCGCATCTCCATCTCTTTGAATGTCGGAAATTCACCGGAATATTCGAATGCTGTATTATAACGCTCAGATTTCAGTCTTGAAACCTTAATATGATGCTCCTGAAGGAATTGTTTCAATTCTGCTGTTGTAACACATGTATTTTTGAACATAATCACATAATCGGCAACAACAGCCTCAAGCTCCCTTACGTTTCCGGGGAAATCATGTTTTTTCAGAGCTTCTATAAGCCCCAGAGGAACGCACTCCGGCTCCAGCGAAAAACCGAGAAGATGCTTTTCATAAAAATAGTGAAGTAAGAGCTCGATATCCTCTCTTCGGTCTCTGAGCGGGGGAATTTTGATTGTATGAGCAGCCAGTCTATAATATAAGTCCTGCCGGAATGCACCGTCAGAAACCTTTTGTTTCAGATCAGCATTCGTGGCCGCGATAATCCTCGCTGTTGTTTTTCTGGGTTTATCAGACCCCACAGGAAGATATTCATTATTTTGCAGCACACGAAGAAGCTTAACCTGCGTCTGATCACTCAGGTCACCTATCTCATCCAGAAAAACTGTCCCCATATCGGCAGAGGCGAGCAGTCCGGCACGATCCTTATCCGCTCCGGTAAATGCCCCCTTCTTGTGCCCGAACAAAGTATCATTGAACATGTTTTCGTCAAGCGCAGAGACATTTACAGGAATAAGCTCCCCTTTTCTGCCGCTGCATTTATGAACTGCTTCCGCTATCAGCTCTTTCCCTGTCCCAGTCTCTCCGGTGACAAGTACAGGTGCATCCCCTGATGCTACAGCCTCAACATATCTCTGAACACGTTCCATCAAAGAGCTTCGGGTTATGATACTTTTAAAAGCGGGATTTACAGCAGAACCACCTGACAGCTTTTCTTTTACACTCACAAGCTCATTTTTTATCCTGTATATTTCCAGACCTTTGATGATAGCTGTCTGAAAACGCTCCTTATTAATCGGTTTTACAAGATAATCAAGAGCCCCGTTCTTTATGCAGCGTACTGCGGTTTCCACATCCTCTGTTCCTGAAACAATAAATACAGATGCATTTCTGAACATTCCCGTAACTTCCTCCAGAAGCTGTTCACCATCCATACCCGGCATGCGCAGATCAAGAAAGATCACAGCGGGCATCAGGCTGTGTATTTCTTCCATCAGCATAAGCGGATCGTTATAAAGTCTGTACTGTTTATACCCGACTTTGCGCAAATAGATTTCGTATGATTTAGTTATGACGGGTTCGTCGTCAACAATGACGATCATCTCGCCACTCATTTCACTCACATCCCGGTAATTGTATTCTGACACACGTTCCTTCTCCGGGAGTGGAGGAAATGTCTATCACGCCTTTGTGCTCCTTAATAATTGCATATGCAATGGAAAGCCCCAGACCTGTTCCGCCGCAATTCTGTCTGGTAGTAAAAAAGGGTTCAGTAATTCTGTCCAGATGGTCACTTGGAATACCGACACCTTTGTCTGTAAAATCCACAACGACCTTCCCGGCAGATGGGTAACACTTAACCTCAACCAGCGAATCACCACTCGCAACAGCCTCAAGCGCGTTCATAAGAATATTAATAAAAACCTGCTCAAGCTTCTGTTCATTTCCATTGACATCAGGTAACCCAGGAGCAATATCCATTATAAAATTACCCGTGGTCTTGCTTATCTGGTGCTCCAGAATACGTACTGATGTTCGAAGCGTATTCTCTATATTCAGCCTTTCGGAATAACCGGAACTCTCTGTTTTTGCAAATCCTTTCAGATCCTGTACAATATTCTTAATTCTCTCAGAGCCATTAATTATCCCATGCATCAGCTCTTCGATATCGCTTCGGAATTCAGCCAGAGTCATATTCCCGATACTCTGCCCGGGTGTTTTATCATCAAGATGATCAAAGATGTCACTCCAGAAATCCACCAGAAGAGAGCTGTTAAACATAATAAAGTTGTTAGGATTATTTATCTCGTGTGCCACGCCGGAAACAAGCGTACCTAGAGATGTCATTTTATTTGCATGAATAAGCTTCTGTTGCAGTTCGCGTTCCATTTCAGATATTCTGACCTGTTCTGTCACATCATGAACATCAAAGAGAAAGAAAGATGCACTGTCAAACTCCACACGTTTCCCACGGAAATTAGCAAAGAACTCTCGCCCTTCTTTATCTTTCTGCCGGATCATATCCACTCTGAAAGACTTGTCCGCGTCCATCGACTGCTCCACAGCCTTTAAAGCTTCACTGCCTATGTACTCACTGATACTTATATCTGCCTCAACATCCTGACTAACTTTATAAAGCTGCGCAAAAGCATCATTCATCTCGAACAGCCTCATACCTTCACAGGAAACAAGCACAGCAGGGATCATCTTCTTTCTGAATATTTTGGTAAATCTCTGTTCAGCATCCGAAAGAGCAGACCTGACAGCTATGATTTCAGTGAGATCTGTAATGGTCAGCAGCGTACTCTTCCTGCCTTCCCAGACAAAATCACTGGTATGTATGAGAATGCTTTTTTCAGCCCCGCCAATCTTAGCAGTAAACATTTCCCCGGATCTGCTGCTTCCGATGTTATGCAGTGTCTCAATATCAGGAGAACCGCCCAGAACATCTTCTATATTCTTACCTACAAGATTGTCAGCACCCACCAGTTCAGAAAAGCGGCTGTTTGTCCTTATAATTTCTCCGCTGCCTCTGATGAGCACAATAGAGTCAGAGATGTTATCCATAACACCCTGTAGCATCTCATGCTGGCTTCGGTTTTTGTTTTCAAGCTCTTTGCGGGCAAATGCCGTCCTGAGAGAAGCGATAAGCATACCGTCGGTATAGGGTTTTATAATGTAGCCGTACGGCTCCGTTTGTATAGCACGGTCTATCATGCTGCCGTCAGAGTAGCTTGTCATGTAGATCACAGGAATATCATTATCCTTGCGGATCATAGCAGCAAGCTCCACACCGTCAATGTCAGACTTGAGGTTGATATCCATCATGATAAGATCCGGTTTGTCAATTTTAATTGACTCAAGCGCCTGATCCGGTCTGGTTGCCGTTTCAGTAACCTGATATCCAAGCTTTCCAAGCCTTCTCGCTACATCCAGTCCTATAATAATCTCATCTTCTACAATCAATATTTTTTTCATATGGTATTCCTGATATCTATATAGATAAAGTTTAAGGCATATTTACCTACTGTCAACTTTAATTTACCAAACGTGTTTTCACTTAATTATAAACAACTTACTACACAATAAAAATATTGCGTCAACGATGATTGACGATCCGCAATGTGAATAAAAACACTAAACTGCTGGTAAATAAGCCTTTAAACTATGGCACACTGATTGCTTTTTAACCAACATGGAAACTAAAAATATTCTTTTGATCGATGATGAAGATCAATTCAGAAACGGTGTAAAAATAGCTCTGAAGAAACAGGGCTATAAAGTTATAGAGGCTGCGGACGGGTATGAAGGCATGAGGCACATAATACGGAGTGCGACTTCAGACGAACATTACAACCTTATAGTTCTGGATATTATGATGCCAAAGGTTTCAGGTGCCGACATCCTTGAATTCATGGTTCACAAAAATATAGATACCCCCGTCCTCGTTATCACTGGTTTTATTAACTACGACATCAAATTCTTCTGCTCGAGGCTGAGCAAAGTGGATATTTTACAGAAACCATTTCTGTCATCGGTATTCATATCTAAAATTAACGAAATGCTTGCAGAACCTACAAATCAAAGGAGTAACGCATGAAACAGATCGACAAGGGGGGCATGGTCTTTCTGCTTTTACTTTTGACTGCCCAGACCGGCACGGCATTCATTTCCTCATCCGGATCAAGATTTGCCGTCAGTGTGATTCTATCTATCGTCATATTAATAGCAGTTTACTTAGTCACCAGAAAAAGCTGCGGGAAAGTCACTACAAAGTTTCAGTCAAAAGAACAGGCATGCTACGAAGGGATAAAAAAGGCTGTCTTCCCTGTCTCTGAAGTTCTCAAGGAGCGTGCAGAGCTTATGAATATTCTGCGGGGACAACTTCTGAAAGCAAACGCAGACAGCGAAAACGCCCACAATAATATCTCTGAGAAATTCAGCGAGATAGTATCCAGAGCAGAAGAACAATCAGAAAATGCAGCAATGGCTGTTTCTGCATTTACAGGTTCAACAGGGTCAAGCGGGTCTTTCATAGATAAAAGCCGTGCGACACTTATGAATGTTGTAGAAGAAATCGGACACATCAGTTCCTACATTGAGGAGACCAATAATGAGCTATCTGTTGTTATCAATGATGTAAATGAAATCCAAGAAACTGTGACTAATGTTGAATACATCGCAGATCAGACAAACCTTCTCGCTCTTAACGCTGCCATTGAAGCAGCAAGGGCAGGGGAAGCAGGCAGAGGGTTTGCTGTGGTTGCAGACGAAGTCCGTAAACTTGCAGAAAAATCAAATGAATTTGCTCTTGAAATTAAAAATATAGTACAGAAGGTTTCTTCCAGCGTAAACAACATCCACGTCAACGCTGTCAGGAACGTCAAGAACGCAAATGAAATTAAGGATTCATCAGGTGCGGAGATAAGCACCACTCTTGAAAGCCTGAACGAATCCATCAGCACCTCGAACTCCATTGTGCAGGATCTCCAGGGGTCGTCAAGCATGCTGGCAGACGAGATAAACAACATGGTCGTTTCCATGCAGTATCAGGACATAAACAGGCAAAGAATAGAACACGTCATTGAACCTCTTGAGATAATGAACTCAGACCTTCTCGAACTCAGCAACACTCTCAGCAGCTATAAAGGGGGCATTCTCAAGGTCGATGTAAGCGAAATAGCAAAACATATGGCAAACATATACACCATGGAGTCTGAAAGAGAAATCTTCGGGACTACAACCAACAAACCGTCGAACGGCTCCGCCCACGAAGACGACAATGTTGAGCTTTTCTAGGAGGCAGACATGCTTGATATGAAATATGAAAAAAAGAACGACAAAACAGCCCGGCTTTTACTCAGCGGTGAACTTACAGTTATGAACACAATACCTCTTCATAAAAAAATTCTTGAGATATTTGAAGATGTTGACTCCCTCTCCATATCACTGGAGAAGATATCTAAAATAGATATGACATTTGCCCAGCTGCTTTGTGCGTCCCATAAAGCTTACTCCCACGCAGACAAAATCTTCAGCATAGAGGGTGACTGTGCAGCTCTCTACTCAAGGACTGACGATCTCGGATACACAAGACATAAAGGCTGTGGAAACGATAAAAACGACGACTGTGTACTCGTAAGAAAGGAGGTTCATTAAGATGGCAAAGACAATTCTGACAGTAGATGACTCTGCAAGTATAAGACAGATGGTTAAATTTACCCTGACCAAAGAAGGATATAACGTCATAGAAGCAAGCGACGGGAAGGATGCCCTCACCAAAGCCGGCTCTAATACTGTCGACATGGTCGTGACAGACCTTAATATGCCGAATATGGACGGAATCACACTTATCAAAGAGCTGAGAGCACAGCCTAAGTTTAAGTTTATACCTATCATCATGCTCACAACAGAGTCCCAGGACGGAAAAAAGTCAGAAGGTAAATCAGCAGGTGCAACAGGCTGGATAGTTAAACCTTTCAAACCGGAACAGCTTATAACTATAACGAAAAAAGTTCTGAGGTAAATACAATGGCTGTAGATGTGCATCAGGAAGTTTTTATACAGGAAGCTCAGGAGCTTCTTCAAGAACTTGAATCTTCACTCCTTGAGCTGGAAGAGAACTCAGGCGACATTGAACTGGTCGCAAGAGTATTTCGCGCCATGCACACGATCAAAGGATCGGGGGCAATGTTCGGCTTCGAAAATATCGCTCACCTGGTGCACGACATAGAGACTGCATATGACAAAGTCAGAAACGGCGAACTCAAAGTATCAAAGGCAATGCTTGAGTACTCACTGAAATCCTGTGACATCATAAAAGAGATGCTTGAAGACCCTGAAATAAAAGCTGATTCAGCTTTAGCAACGGAAATACTTTCTTTTTTCAGAGGACTGCAACAAACCGCGGATCCCGGTAAAAACAAAGCATCAAAAGAAAAGAATAAGCAGAAAACACCTGAACCTTCAGAAATACGGACATTCCGGATAAGATTCCGTCCATCAGAAGACATACTGTTGCAGGGGACAGATCCGGAGCTGCTGCTTATGGAACTTGAAGGGATGGGGGAAGCTAAGATTGTTGCCCATACAACCTCAATACCCTCCGCTCTGAAAATGAACCCGGAAAAATGCTACACTTTATGGGACATCATATTAACTACAACCAAAACCGAAGATGATATTAAAGATGTTTTTATATTTGTAGAAGACGACAGCGAAATTACTATTACTGAAATTGAAGATTTTGACGGCGACAGAGATAATTATAAAAAGCTGGGAGAAATCTTACTCGAAAAAGGGGATATAACTCCGGAAGTATTAAACAAACTGCTCAGCGAGAGGAAAATGCTGGGAGAGATGCTTGTTGAATCAGGCATAGTGGCACATGAAACCATCGAAGCTGCATTGGCGGAACAAAAAACTGTTAAAGACATCCGTGCCAAAAAGAACGCAACAGAAAATAATTCAACCCTGCGGGTACCGTCCGAAAAACTGGACATTCTGGTGGATCTGGTCGGAGAACTCGTAACAGTTCAGGCAAGACTGAACCAAACTGCTGTTCAGGACATGAACCCTGATCTGCTCAAGATTGCAGAAGAAGTCGAAAGACTGGTATGGGAACTCCGTGATAATACAATGAGCATCAGAATGCTCCCCATAGGTTCAACATTTAATAAATACAAACGCCTTGTACGCGACCTTTCAAAAGAACTGGGAAAAGATATTGAACTTGTGACAAAGGGGGAAGACACCGAGCTTGATAAAACTGTCATAGAAAAACTCGGAGACCCTCTTGTCCACCTGATAAGAAACAGTCTTGATCACGGGATAGAAACCCCCGTTGAGCGTGCTGCTGCCGGTAAAAAAGATAAAGGGCAGATACTCCTTTCCGCCGTACACTCCGGTGACTCTGTTCTGATCGAAATCAAAGATAACGGCAAAGGCATACGCAGAGATATAGTTTATAACAAAGCAATCGAAAAAGGCATTATTCCGGAAGGCGCAGAGCTTACGGATAAAGAAGTGTGGGAGCTCATTTTCGCACCTGGATTCTCTACTGCTGTCTCAGTTTCTAATGTCTCCGGCAGAGGCGTCGGCATGGATGTTGTCAGACGAAACATCGAAGAGCTGAGAGGAACTATCGACATTGACAGCATACAGGGTGAAGGGACTACCATTACCCTAAAACTACCCCTTACGCTGGCAATCATTGACGGACTTCTTGTCAGCATAGGGGAACAGTTTTTTATAATTCCTCTCTCTATAGTCAAAGAATGCATAGAGTTTTCCGAAGGGGTTACACACCGGAAATCCGGTAGAAAGATAATTAAAGTCAGAGACGACCTTGTCCCTTATGTAAAAATGCGTGACATATTCGGTATAAGAGAAGCTGAACCGGCTATACAGCAGATAGTGATTGTCGAGCTTGAAGAAAGGAAAGTCGGGTTCCTTGTCGATAATGTCGTTGGCGACCACCAGACAGTTATAAAATCTCTCGGCAAAGCTTTTAAAGGTGTTGAATGCATATCCGGGGCATCAATCCTTGGTGACGGCTCGGTAGCTCTGATCATAGATATAGCAAAAATATATACAAGTATTGAATAAGTATCAAAAGGTACGGAGGGACAATATGTTTAGTAACATGAAACTTGGAACACAAATAGCAGTCGGCTTTATAGCTGTGCTGTTTCTACTCCTCGTGGTGGCATCAGCCTCCTTTATTGGAGTTCAGAAAGCCTCTAAAGGCTTCACAGAATACAGGGCACTCGCCAGAGACAACAACCTTGCCAGCGACATGTTGTCGGATATGCTTTTATCAAGAATGGCTGCAAAGGATTTTCTTGTTTCCAATAAAGATGAAGACCAGCTTGCTTTTATGAACCGTACAGATGCCATTGCTAAAAAACTGACTCAGGCAAAAAACTCAATAAAAAAACCTGAAAGAGTTCAGTACCTAACTGAACTTGAAAAAAAACTTAAACAGTACACTGATAATTTCAATCAGGTCGACAAAGCGATAAAAAATAAAAATGCTCAGTTAGGTAACCTTGTGAAACTTGGCATTGATATGCGCAAAGCACTAACAGACATAATGCATTCCGCTCACGCCGACGGCAATATGGAAGCAGCCTATTATGCAGGACGAATGCAGGAGCACTTGATGCTCGGCAGATACTACTCATTTACTTTTTCAACAACAGGTGCTAAAGACGCCGAGGACAGAACAAACATAGAACTCAACGAAGAGATAGGCAAGCTCATCCCTCTTATGGCAAACAACCTCAACAACCCTAACAGTAAAGAAATGTTTGATAACTTTAAAAGATGGCTAAACGAATATAAAGAAGGATTCAAAGTTATGGCACTGAACATTAACCAGTACCATAAAATAGCTGACTCGGCACTGGGGGTCCTGGGACCTGAGCTACAGCAGCTTGCTTTAAACGTCAGTCACAGCGTCACAGCAGATCAGGATCAGCTCGGGCCAAGGGTTCAAGAGAGTAATGAACTCACAATGCAAATAGTCTCAATAATATCTGTAATAGGCTTTCTCATAGGCATATTCTTCGCATGGTTTATAACCAAAGTAGTTAAAGCTCCCCTCGGCGGAGAGCCTAAGGACATGGCAGAAATCACCAAGCGCATCTCTGACGGTGATCTTGATGTTGAATTCGCCACTAACAAAGGAAAAGCACCAACAGGGCTGTACGGAGACCTGAAAGCCATGGTGGATAATCTGCGGTCTATAGTTGCAGACGTAAAATCAGCAGCAGATAATGTGGCGGCCGGCAGTAACGAACTAAGCTCCGCGGCTCAGGACATGTCTCAGGGCGCAACAGAACAGGCGGCAAGCGCAGAAGAAGCCTCATCTTCCATGGAAGAAATGGCCTCCAACATAAGCCAGAATGCCGACAATGCTCTCCAGACTGAAAAGATCGCTCTCAAAGCATCATCCGACGCTAAAGAAGGCGGACAAGCTGTGGGGCAGACCGTAAAAGCCATGAAAGATATTGCAGATAAGATCTCTATAATAGAAGAGATCGCCAGACAGACAAATCTTCTGGCTCTGAATGCGGCAATTGAGGCAGCAAGGGCAGGAGAACACGGTAAAGGCTTTGCCGTTGTTGCATCTGAAGTGCGTAAACTCGCAGAGCGCAGTCAAGAAGCAGCAGGGGAAATAAGTGAACTCTCATCATCAAGTGTTGAGATCGCAGTGAAAGCAGGCGGACTCCTCGACCAGATACTGCCAGACATACAGAAAACAGCTGAACTGGTTCAGGAAATAACAGCAGCAAGCAACGAAATGCGAACAGGGTCAGACCAGATAAATACATCAATACAACAGCTCGATACAGTAATCCAGCGTAACGCAGGTGTCTCCGAAGAGATGGCGGCCACCTCCGAAGAACTATCAAGTCAGGCAGCGGCACTACAGCACTCTGTGGCATTTTTCAAAATGGCAGAAGGCAACAAAGGATATCAACAATCCAAAAAAAACTCCTCCGGAAATAACCCGGGGAAGAAAACCGGGAAAGTAAAAGATATTAAAAGTGATAAAGAAGCTTCCCCTAAAAACAACGGACATAACAAACAGGAAGGACTTATGCTGGATATGTCAACAGAAGGCTCCGGCAAAGATAAACTGGATGCCGAGTTTGAAAGCTTTTAAGGAGGAATCTGATGCCAGAAAAAGAGAAAAGTATGCATAAAAGCTGTCAGGTTCTCACCTTTAAGCTGGAGGAAGAGATATACGGCGTAGACATAATGTCTGTCAGAGAGGTTCTGGACTACACCAGCGTTACAAAAGTTCCGCAGACACCGGAATACATGGTGGGAGTGATAAACCTCAGGGGAAATGTCGTCCCTGTAATAGACCTGAAACAAAAATTCGGCATGAAAAAGACAGCCAAAACGGTAAATACATGCATTATCATTGTAGAAGTTGATATCGATGAAGAGTCAACTGTCCTCGGTGCTCTTGCAGACTCAGTGCAGGAGGTTGTTGAGTTTGACGGAGCAAGCATTGAAGAAGCCCCGAAGATAGGTACTCAGCTCAAAACAGCCTTTATAGACGGGATGGCAAAAAAAGAAGATGGATTTGTTATACTGCTTAATGTCAACTCGGTTTTTTCCACTAATGAGTTGGTAAACATAGCTACAACCACAGAGATGCTACAGGCGAAAACACCTGCCCATGACCCTGTGGAGGCAAGTGTATAGGCAATTACACAGGGAACCCGAACCATATTTGTGCCCCGCATCTTTACCCCGTGCGGGGCAAATATCATCCACAGAGGAAAAGATGACAGTTGATAATGCAATATTTGATCAGGAACTCTCTGCTAAAAACTTTACTATGCTAAGGAGTTTCATAGAAAAAAGCTGTGGAATTAAATTAGCTGATACAAAGAAAAGTATGGTGGAGGGCAGACTTCGTAAAAGGATAAGAGCACTTGGGATGTCAGGCTATAAGGAATACCTTGACTATGTAATGGCTCTCGAAAACGGTGCGGCAGAACAACTCCACCTTATAGATGTAATCACCACAAACAAAACTGAATTCTTCAGAGAGAATAACCATTTTGAATCCATGACAAACCAGATTCTCCCCCTTCTGGCGGACAAAGGTTTCGGGTCTTTGCAGCAGCTTAAGCTTTGGAGCTGTGCAAGCTCAACCGGAGAAGAGCCTTATACAATGGCAATGGTTATGGCAGAGTTTTTTGGAATCAGAGGCAACTTTGCGGTGTACGCCACAGACATTAACACTGCTGTACTTGAAACAGGGCGAAAAGCTATCTATACAGAGGAAAAAGCTCAGAGCATCCCGTTTGACCTGAAGAAAAAGTATATGCTCCGCTCTGTGGAAAGGGCTGATAAGCTTGTTCGGTTCCGCCCTGAAATCCGTTCCAAAGTCAAATTTGCGAGAAATAACCTTAAGGAAAATAAATATGTGGTTCCTGAGAAAATAGATATAGCCTTTTGCAGGAATGTTATAATATATTTCGACACACCGACACAGGAAATGATCCTTAACAAAATCTGTTCCTACATCAGACCGGGGGGCTATCTATTCCTTGGACATTCTGAATCTGTCCACGGAATGACTCTCCCGCTAAAAACTTTTTCGCCTACTATCTACATCAGGACATGACGATGTTTGATGACGTCTCATGCGAATATCTGCTTCCGGGTGAGCTTTATCAGTCTAGTGACCCCATAATGATAAATACCGTTCTCGGTTCATGTATATCTGTCACAATGTTTTCACGGAGGCTTAGTTTTGGAATGATCTGCCACAGTATGCTCCCGAGCTCCTGCGATTCGATCAAGCAGAACGAAAACTGCATGAGATACGTTGACTGCGCCCTACTTTATATGAATGAAGTTTTTACTGAAAAAAAGATTATAAAAGATGAAATAGAAGTTAAGCTTTTCGGCGGCTCTGATATGTTTGAATACAACCGAAACGTTGAGACCATAGGCGCTAAAAACATCAACGCTGCTGTAGCTTTACTGGATAATCTAAAATACACGATAGCCGCAAAAGATATCGGCGGCCAGTTCACAAGAAAACTTTATTTTTCAACTGAGACAGGTATCGTTTATGTAAGAAAAATATCAAGACTGCAGGGGATATAAATGAAAAGCAAATTAAAAGTACTTGTTGTTGACGACTCTGCCGTGGTCAGGCAGACAATTGCTGATGTTCTTCAGTCAGACAGTGACATCGGCGAGGTCGTATGCTGCTCAGATCCTTTTGTCGCTGCCGACCGCATGCGGAGTTTCATGCCGGATGTTATTACTCTGGACGTTGAGATGCCACGTATGGACGGTATAACGTTTTTAAAGAAGATCATGACCCAGCACCCCATACCCGTTGTAATGTGCTCCAGCCTTACAGAAGAAAATTCAGATACAGCGCTGAAAGCACTGGAATACGGAGCCATTGAGATCATACAAAAGCCCAGAATGGGTACAAAAACTTTTCTGGAAGAATCAAAGGTTCTCATCTGCGATGCCGTAAAGGCAGCCGCTAAGGTATCTGTAAAAAGACTAACCCCCAGAACTCCCATCTCTCCGAAGCTCACGGCTGATGCAGTCATCCCCCCTTCCAAAAGCCACGCTATGCTCAAAACAACAGAAAAAGTTATCCTTGTCGGAGCTTCCACAGGCGGAACAGAGGCTCTTACCGTTTTTCTTCAGGGACTTCCGGTAGACAGTCCGGGTGTCGTCATTGTACAGCACATGCCCGAAAACTTCACCCTCTCCTTTGCCAACAGACTGGATACTATCTGCGGTCTGTCTGTAAAGCAGGCGGAATTCGGGGACACTGTCCTCCCGGGCAGAGTCCTGCTTGCGCCGGGGAATAAGCACCTGCTGATAAAACGAAGCGGCGCAAGGTACTACGTCGAAACGAAAGAAGGTCCTCTTGTAAGCAGACACAGACCGTCAGTTGATGTCCTTTTCAGATCCGGTGCAAGATATGTCGGCAACAATGCTGTAGGCGTTATACTCACTGGAATGGGGGACGATGGCGCAAGAGGCATGAAAGAGCTTAAAGATGCCGGCGCTTTCAACTTTGCCCAGGATGAAAAAAGCAGTGTCGTTTTCGGAATGCCCAAGATGGCTATAGACCATGGCGGGGTTGACAGAATCCTCCCACTGAAAGATATACCTGCGGCAGTTACACACTTTTGCAGGCAAAACAGCTAAGGTATTAAATGTATGATATAGTTTATGACATATTCTCCACGCTGACAGCGTCAGTACTGTTCACCCTTATGTTTATAATGCTGTACGCAATAGAGAGAAAGTCATACCTGCTTTTATGGGGGCTGAGTTCTCTATGTTTCTCTGCTCTGCTCGGGATAAGGCTTTTCATAGAGCTTTCCCGTAAGGACAGCAGTCCCCCTCTGCTTATGCTCAGCTTAATCTTCATAAGCAGCTATTTTCTGCTAGCGGGTGTAATGAAGTTCCTTTCCCGCAAGCATATAGCCAGAATGACAGAATTTCTCGCACTCTTGTACTCTCTGATAGTTGTTTTATATCTGAATATAGAAAATATTGAAATCACAGCATTTCTTGTCTTCTTCACAAGTGCATATATTTATTGTTACAGTGGTTTTGCTCTTTTCATGCATACCAGAAAGTTTAGCATTGGAGGAAAAGTCGCAGGCATATCCATGCTTGCATGGGGACTGCATAAGGCTTATTACCCTTTTATAAGACACGTTGAATGGCTGAACTCTGTAAGCTACCACATAGTCTTCATACTCATTCTTACAACAGCTTCCGGCATAATGCTAATGCATTTCGAAAAAGTTAAAAAAGACCTTAACGAAAGAGAAAGAGTATTCCGGAGCATCGCTGAGGTCTCAGGAGATATAATCTTTATTGTGGATTATATGCCTGAAATGAAACTAAAATACGTTAACCCTTCTGTGGAAAAAGTTACGGGCTACAGTGTGGCAGAGATATTTTATTCAGAAGAACTCCAGAATACATTCTTCATGAACTACCTGCTGAGAGCCAGAACACACAGCTACAAGCATTCAAGTACACCGGCAAGATCGAATATACATGAAACCACTTCGAAATCAGGAAAAGAGCTCATTCTGGAGTATTCATCAACAGACTACTACGGAATGGACGGCACAATAGAAAAAACTATAGGCTATATCACTGACGTAACCAAGGATGTTCTTGCCTTTGACACACTCATAGACAGACAGGACTGGTACGAGGCAATATTTCAGAAATCCACCAGTATGCAGATGCTCGTCAATGCAGAAACAGGCTTCATAGCAGATGCTAACCGCCCGTTCACAGAGCTGTACAAATACGGAATAGAAGAACTTCGCGACATGAGGATGGATAACCTTTTTATCAGCCGGAACGAAGCTGTCAAGTTCTGGAACAGCGACAGCGATGCTGAACGCCCCTACAGGTACAAAACAATAGACAGGTATGGCAATCTGAAAACTGTACTCATAGCAAAAACAAAAATAATTTTCGGAGATACCCAATACTTGTATGTAAGCTTCACTGACCTCACAAGCGAGGCCCACTTCCAGAAACAGCTCAGAAACATCACTACCCTTCACAGTGCAATACTCGACTCGCTCCACGAAGGGGTAATGGGTATTGACGATTCAGGAAATATATTCTTTGTAAACTCCTATGCTCAGAAGCTTCTCGGATATTCCGACATTGAGCTCATCGGAAGAAACCCCCATGAATGCATACACCACGACAGCGAAGACGGGCATCGGGGGATAGAGGACTGCCCGCTAATGCATTTCATAAGCAATGGTGAGGACACCTGCTCATATCGTGATTTCATGATGAGCAAAAGCGGCAGAGTGTTCCCTATAGAGTCCTATGTCAGCTTCCTGCGGTATTATGATAACGAAAAGAAATGCATACTCATATTCAGAGATATTACAGAAGAAACCGCAACTCAGGCAAAAATGGTATCACAGATTCAGGAAAATGAAGTGCTCCTTCAGGAAGTGCACCACAGGGTGAAAAACAATCTCCAGATCATATGCAGCCTGCTGTCCCTGCAAAGTGAGTCACTCGAAGACCAAAAACAATACAACTACCTCAGCGACTCAATAGCACGGATCAAATCCATGTCTCTTATACACGAACTACTTTACCAGACACAGGGACTTGATGTCCTAAGCATAAAGGACTATCTCGAAAAGCTCACTTTTGACCTGAAGTATATGTTTGCCGTCAACGACGACATAACCCTTATCACAGACATTGAAAATGTCGCAATATCCCTTGATAAAGCTGTGCCTTCCGGACTCATAATAACAGAGCTGTTCACCAACGCCGTCAAACACGCCTTTAAGGACAAAAAACAGGAGAAAATTATTGAGGTTGGATTCAAACAGTACGGCGAAAGCTATAAAATGTGGCTGAAAGACAACGGAAACGGTCTCCTGCCTGAAACAAGCTTTAATGAGAGCAAATCTCTGGGTCTAACTGTCATCAGATCCCTAACGAAACAACTGGGCGGCGAAATAGAATTTGTAAACGACAACGGCTTAAATATCTGCATCACCTACCCCATCTCTTAGCTGCCGCTACCCCACATCACCGATAACAATAGTTGCAGGGTTCTCTATCATATTGCCTTCAATGGTTTCGGAAATCGTTCCGAGAGTACACCTGAAAAGCCGCTCCTGTTCTGTCTCCAGCTTTTCGCCGATCATAACAGATGTCAGCTCACTCATGCCGAATTCCACAAGCTTTCTGCATATTCTAGGGGCATTCTTAACACCCATATAGATGACGATGCTCAGACCGAGTCCTGCCAGAGCTTTCCAGTTATATGTATCTTCTATTTCACCGTTTTTCGGGTGACCTGTAATGAACACCACTCCAGACGCTGTGCGCCTGTCTGTCAGAGCCGCTCGCATCTTTGCAGAAAGTGTCGCAGCGGAAGTCACACCGGGGACAATCATAACGTCAGCTCCCATCTCTTCTGCCGCCTCAATCTCTTCGATAGAACGGGCAAAAACAGTGCTGTCCCCCCCTTTTAGTCTGGCAACTATCTTCCCTTCAGAAAGACATTTTTTGATAAGGTCGTTTATCTCATCCTGACGAATACAGTGCTTATAGGGAGTTTTTCCAACCTGAACAAGCTCCTTCCCCCGGGCAAAATCCAATATGCCGGGATGCAAAAGTCTGTCATATAAAACAATATCAGCACGTTTAAGTTCATTTATCCCCTGGAGGGTAATAGACTGGGGCCCGAGCCCTGCGCCTATGATTATAAGTTCTTTCATTTTGACCTCTCGCTGAAACTGTTGAATAAAGCATTCAGCTTCAGTACATTTTCAAAAGACAGGCTGTTTGCCCTTGAAAACTCCCTCTCATCCACCTGAACATATTCAGATTTCATAGTTTTGAAAATCTCTCTATCCTGCGGAGGCTGAGGGTTCTTATTCATGGGTCCAACCTGATAGATGTATATATCGGGATTGTCTGCAACGGCATTTTCCATGGAATACCTTATCATCTTCTTTTTACTATGTTCATGATAAGCGCCCCCCGCACGGTTTATTATGTCCACGGCGATATTCCCCCCGCCTGCGATGGTGTATGGAATCTGCATAACTTCAAAAAACACACTTGGGCTCTTTGCCGGGGGAACCACAGATTCAAGCATTTTGCTGAGTTTACCGTTAAGCTCTTTCGCCTCTGCCTCTTTTCCCATCAGCCTGCCCAGCTTATCAATATCTTTCAGGATATCTTCCAGAGTTGAAGGATTGTATTCAGCGACAGGGACACCAGCGTCCTGCACCATCTTTTCTGTAAAAAATCTATTAGAAGGAATTATTATCAGATCAGGGCTGAGAGATATTATCAGCTCCAGATTAGGACGGATATGGCTCCCAACTTTCACAGCATCTGGGAATTCTTCCACACTCTTTGTCTTTCCTACGATATATTCACCGCAGCCTAGCTTTTCCATAATATCCGCAGCAGCAGGTGCCAGAAGCACCACTCTCTCTGCGGCAAAAGCACTAAAGGTAAAAGCTGTAACGACCAGCAGCAGTACCAACCTTAACATCAAACACCTCGGATATCATCTTTGCTGTGACATCTGCCCTGGAGACATCGTACAGCATTTTTCCATCCTTCAGAAACATCAGCCTGTCGAAGTATTCGAGGGCAAGGTTTACGTCGTGGATGGATGTAATTACAGTTTTTTCACTATCTATCATGAGCTCCAGCATGGAAAGGCTGTGCCTTATGTCCAGCATGGAAACAGGTTCGTCAAAGAACTGAACAGGGGTATCCTGATTTATCACTCTGGCGAGCATTGCCCGCCTCTTCTCACCGCCGGACAGCTCGCTGAACGGTCTGTCTTTCAGGTGGTACATGTCTGCCATTTTAAGGCTTGTCTCAGTTGAAGCATCCGCTTTGCGCGCATCTGTAAATCGTCCGAACCGCACAACTTCAAAAACAGTAAAAGGGAACGACACCTCGGGTATCTGAGGTAAAAATGACAGTATTCTTGCCCGCTCTGCATAACCCATGCTTTTGATGGAATTCTCCATATAATACACATCTGCACTGCCGAGAACACCAACCATGAGGTGCATCAGAGTGCTTTTTCCGGAGCCGTTCTCACCAAGAAGTGCTACTTTCTCGCCACGTCTTATCTCAAACGAATCGAGGCTCAGGTGAAACCCGCCTCTTTTATAATCTATGCTTCCAGTGCGTATCATGCCCACACCTGCCCTCTGCGTCTTTTCAACATATAAAGGAAGAAAAAACCGCCCAGAATAGCTGTTATTATCCCCACAGGAAGCTCTGTCCCGCCAGGGATAACAGTTCTCGCCACAGCGTCCGACACCACCAGAAGCAGTCCGCCGAAAATGGTTGAATAGTAGATATTTGTCCTCATATCAGAGCCGAAAAAGCTCCGAGCTACATGCGGCACGATAAGCCCCACAAAACCGATAAGACCGCTGAAACTAACTGCCACAGCCACCAGAAGGGTAGAAAGAACAAATGCAAACATTCGCTCTACACGCACATTCACACCGGCTGTCTCAGCTGAATACTCATCCATAGAAAGCAGATTAAGCCGCCCCGAACGCAGGTAAAAATAAGCGTATACAACCAGCAGAACTGAAAGCCCCGCAGAAATCTTCTGATATGAAACTATAAAAAATCCGCCCATCAGCCAGAAAACAATGGACGAAAGTGATTCTTCGAAATAGAACTTGGTAAAACCGATCACCGATGACGCAACGATATTCAGCACAACACCGGCAAGTATCATCGTCACAGGACTCACCACACGCCCCCTTGAGGACGACAGCCTGTAAACCAGCATAAGCCCGCACAGTCCTGTCAGAAGAGCCATAGGCGATATCAGCACCACAGGGAAACCAAGAGCGATTGCAAGAACGGCACCCAGCGCAGACGATGACGCCGCACCGGTAGTAAAGCTGTCTGCCAGAGGGTTCTTCAGCACAAGCTGATAAACAGAACCACTCAGCCCGAGCATCCCGCCAATAACAACGGCAAATAACACCCTCGGCACACGTATTGCCCAGAAGATATTGCTCTGGATATCTGTCATTGAAGTTATATTGATATCTGTTGAACCTGTCAGAGAACAAACACCCACAACAATCACCAGAAACACGGCAAAAAAGATTTTCATGCCTCCACCCTGCTCACAACACGATAGGCAAACGCAAACAGAACGGCAAATATCAGAAGAAGAATCAGCAGATACCTGCCTACATTAAGTTGTCCGCCAATAAGTGAATACCTGATAAGTTTCGTTGAATACGCCAGTGGAAATATTTTTGCTATCCACTGCACAATGACAGGCATCTTCTCCACCGGATAAAATGTCCCCGAAAGGAAGATCATAGGCGTTATCACAAATGTATTTACAGCGAACTGATCGCCGTGATTTTTAACCATAAGGGCAACAATCAGCCCCAGAAGCGAAAATATGAAAAGATGCAGAAGCATGCTCACAAAAAACAGCGGAGTGACGGTCAGCTTTACCCCTATAAAGACTGCATACACGCCGACTATAAAAACAGGGATAAATCCCCGTGTGACACCATAGAACATCTCTCCGGCAACTATCTCCCAGCGCCTGATCGGAGCCAGAAGGTATTCGTCAAAGACCTTAAAGTAAAAGCGTGAGATATTTATCTCTGTGGATATGCCGTAGCTTTGGTTCATACTGCTCATCGCTATCAGACCTGGTATGAGAAAGGCAAGATAACCGACACCGTCCACACTGGACGAACGCCCCACCCCATATCCAAAAGCCAGCAGAAAAAGCAGGGGCGAGATGGACGATGACATCAGCACCTTCCAGCGCCTGCTGTAAAGTACCAGAAACTCTCTGTAGTATATCCCCTTTACGCCGTTCAGCTTCATACGTCTATCCTCCTGCCTGTAATGGAGAGATAGACATCCTCAAGATTTGTCTCACGCAGCTTTGCCGTCCCGCTTGTAGCAGAAAGCCGCGCAAGAGCATCTTCTCTGGTGACAAAGAACTCTGTCTCTGTCACATCGTTTACGAGTATATCAAGTGCCCAGTGTCCGATTCGTTCCATAAGGCTCCGAGCGTCACCCTCTGCGACGATCTTTGCCCTGTCTATCACTATCACGTTGTCAGAGAGCATCTCCGCTTCTTCGATATAGTGAGTGGTAAGGAACACTGTGCAGTTTTTATTAACATTAATACTGCGGATAAAGTCCCACATTGTACGCCTGACAGATGCGTCAAGCCCTGCCGTCGGCTCGTCCAGATAGAGGATAGACGGTTCATGCAGAAGCGCCCTTGCTATGATAAGCCTGCGCTTCATTCCGCCGGAAAGCTTCCCCGCAGGTTTCCCCGCATGTCCGCCCAGACCGGAAAACTCCATCGCCTCTTCTATACGTCTTTCAAGCTCACCGCGCCCCATACCGAACAGCATCCCATGAACCTTAAGATTCTGGTAAACAGAGAGGTCTCTGTCCACATTGTTATGCTGAGGCACAACGCCGATGTTACGCTTCAGATCGCTTCTGTCAGAGCTGAAAACTTCACCGCGGTAGCGTATCTCCCCTGATGTCGGCTGAAGCAGGTCGGTGAGCATATTAACCGTTGTGGTTTTCCCCGCACCGTTTGGACCGAGAAATGCAAGAATACTGCCTGTTTCCACAGTAAAGCTTATCCCGTCCACAGCAGCAACACCGCCGAAATTTTTAGTCAGGTTCGATACTTCAATCTCTTTCATTTCAGTGCGATTCCGACCTGAGCCGCAGCCTCCTGAATGTGTTTAATGAATATTTTCCTTATTCCTGCTTTGTCGCCAAGCCCTTCAAGAACAGGGTCAACGTCATAACCGGCTTTGGTAAGTATTGTTTTCCATGCGTCGTCTTCATCACCTGCCATGTCGTTGTTGGCGTGATCACCCGCAACTATCATCAGGGGCTTAAGCAGAACTTTTTTGGTTCCTGCGTTCTTAAGTTTATCAAGAACAGTGTCAAGATCGGGAAGACCTTCAACAAGACCGACAGCAACAGGCACATCATACATTCTGTTCATAACGATCTCTAGTTCATAGTATACACCCTGAGCCATATGTTCGTTACCGTGCCCCATATAAACAAGCGCTGCGCCCTCTTTCTCTGCCTGCTTGATGTCATCACCCAGAGTTTTTGCCAGAATTTCAACATCTTCTGCGTGGGATGTTGTACCTGTGAGCGGTTTCCCGAGTGCTATGGCATTAAACGGCTGAAATTTCTCTTTAATAGTGTGTATTGAGCGGAGTCCGTTCACATAAGACTCAAGATCCTGAAATTCTTCGCCGTTTGCCACATGAGTGGACTGTACAACGATATTTCTGTATCCTTCGTTCTGAAGGTCAGCAACAGCGCCGAGAACATTTTTCACTTTATAAAGCTGTGCAGGGACTTCAGGATGTTCTTTTTTATAATCTTCATCCATGTCTCTTTGGTTCCATATCTTTCTGATAATGTTGGATGTGAAGGCGAGTCTCACAGGTGTTTGCGGAAACTCCTTTTCAGTATCTTTCACTATCGCAAGAATAGAGTTAAGTGTTGATTCGTAGCTTGTACCAAAAGCTGTGATAACTATCGCAGATTTCTCCTCTTTCATATGACCGTCTCCTGATGCATAGACCACCCCTGACAAAAGGAGTGTTAACACGACTAATGACAATATTCTCATCAGTACCTCCTGGAATTTTGTATGGGTGAACTTTTAAAGAGTTGTTTAAAGTTGAAACAGGAACCTCTATCCTCGTAAAGTTTATCAGCAGATCAGATATCCTGACTTCCGGCTTAGTTAGTTAGCTTTCCTACTCCTGCGCCTTCCCATTCGTCCATAGGTCTGATGCCCTAAATAGTGGCTATTGCAGTTTCGTTCCGGTTACAGTAGCGGGACTGTTTTGGATTTACACCAAATTCCCTGAATTTGCCTACACCCTGCCCGTATTTCACATTAAAAGCGTAAAACAGTCAACGAAAAAGAAACATTTTCTTGACCCTCGTTTTTTTTTACAACACTATTGTTTCTATGAAAAAAGGTTTTACAACTGGCTCGGCGGCTACGGCAGCGGCAAAGGCACATGCGATCTTCATCTCAACAGGGGTAAAACCCGAAAAAGTTGATATTGAACTGCCGGACGGCTCAGAGCTCACAATCCCAGTGCAGTCATGCGACACCTCACGAGCGTGTATTATAAAAGACGCAGGAGACGACCCCGACATCACCCACGGTGCGCTCATCTGTGCCGCAGTAGCTCCGGACAATAGCGGACGTGTAACTGTCAGAGGGGGAATAGGTGTAGGGCTGGTCACAAAAGCGGGGCTTCAGATTCCTGTGGGAGGATCCGCCATAAACCCTGTGCCCATGCAGATGATAAAGGCGAACGTCTTGAGCACAGGTATCACCTCATGCACTGTCACCATAAGCGTTCCCGACGGAGAGAGGCTCGCAGAGCAAACATTCAACTCGCGGATTGGCGTCATAGGTGGAATATCCATCATAGGCACAACAGGGATAGTCGAGCCCATGAGCGTAGAGGCACTCACTGCCACAATTGCATGCGAGATAGACGTTCAGTGCGAAAACGGAGCAGAAGAGATCTGTCTCGTTCCCGGCAAAATAGGCGAAAAACACTTGCAGAAACTCATGCCAGAGGTGCAAACAGTTATCATGAGCAACTACGCCGGATTCGCCCTTGATCATGCAAAAAAACGGGGAATCAGTAAAATTACCCTCGCGGGACACCCCGGCAAGCTTGCTAAAATAGCAATGGGTCATTATAATACACATTCGAAAATGTCCCCAATGGCTCAGGGCTATATAGCGGACAGACTTAGGCTTGAGGGTGAGTTCAACACTGTCGAAGAGATATGCAAAATTGCAGAACTCACCCCGATTGCCAAAGAAATCTCTGAAAAAGTTAAAAAAGATTATACATTTGAAAGAGTGCAGGTGGTACTCTTTGATATGGCAGGAAATCTAAAAGGACACTACGATGGCTAATATAACTATTGTTTCAATGGGACCTGGCAGCATAGACCATCTGACATGGGAGGCTGTGCAGGCACTTTATAATGCTGACATCCTGATAGGGTCAAAGAAATTTAAAGACCTCTACCCTGAATATGTAATGCTCTCCTCCGATCACCTTGTTGAGAGCACAATACAGCTTGTAAAAGAGAATTTAGACAAAAAGATTGCAGTGCTTGTGACAGGGGATGCAGGTTTCTACAGCCTTGGCAAAAGCATCATCAGGGAGTTCGGACGAAAAAGCGTTAACGTCGTTGCAGGCGTAAGCGTTGTCCAGCTTGCCTTTGCAAAGCTGTGTGAGCCTTGGCAGGACGCCCGTTTCATCTCTGTTCACGGACGTGATGCAGAGGTCATTGACGGCATAATCGATGATAAATTTCTGATCCTATGCGATAATAAAAACTCAGCAGCAAATATAGTCAGCAAGCTTATCGGTCTGATTGAGTCCCACGATATATTTGTAATGGAAGACCTCGGGCTTGAAAATGAGAAAATAACTGCAATACAAAACCCTACAGATACAGAAAAGCTTAATAACAGTTCACTCTCAGTCGTGATAGGCATCAGGAGAGAGCATGAGTGATGTCTTTTTCATAGGAGCCGGACCGGGCGATCCTGAGCTGATAACCCTGAAAGCTGTTAACCGCATAAAAGAGTGCAAAACGGTCATATACGCCGGAAGTCTGGTTTCAAAAGATATTCTCACTCATTGCAGAGAAGATGCAGAAATATACGATTCTGCGTCAATGAACCTTGACGAAATAATTAACATAATAAAAACGGCCGCCTCAAAAGGCACAAAAACCGCACGCCTCCACACAGGAGACCCGAGCCTTTACGGAGCAATAAAAGAACAGATGCTGGAGCTTGACAAGCTGGGCATTACCTATGAGGTTATCCCCGGTATAACAGCTCTTTTTGCAGCAGCGGCGGCTCTCCGGACAGAGCTGACAGCACCGGAGCAGTCCCAGACGGTTATCATAAGCCGCATAGAGGGGCGTACACCTGTACCGGACGATGAAAAGATAGAACTGCTATCAAAGCACGGCGGAACATTTGCCCTCTACCTCTCTGTCACAAGGCTCTCAGAGGTACTGAACAGATTCCGTGCAAACGGATGGTCAGAGGAAACACCTGTTGCAGTTGTTTACCGTGCGAGCTGGCAGGACGAAAAAATCATCAGAGGCTCTTTCGCCGACATAGAAGAAAAATACAATTTATCAGGCATTAACAAACACGCCCTGATAATAATAGGCAAAGCACTTTCAGACAGTCTTGAACAGTACAGTAAGCTGTATAACAAGGATTTCTCTCATGACTACAGGAAGTAATACTGCGGTAATAGCTGTCACCACAAAAGGGCTTAAACTCGCCAAACTCATTAACACAGAGATACCCTCAAAGCTGTATTACCCCGAAAAGCTCGGCGGAAACTTTACAACAGTAGCCGACTGCTTTACCGAAATATTCAGCAATTATAACAGCATAATAGCTGTTATGGCACAGGGAATTGTGACACGTATGATAGCCCCTCATGTAAAATCTAAATACACAGACCCCGCCGTTGTGACATGCGACGAAGTGGGCAGATTCGCCATAAGCACTCTTTCAGGACACGAAGGGGGCGCAAATATTCTGGCTCATCTAGTCAGCTCGATAACAGGAGCACAACCGGTTATAACCACTGCGACAGAAGCAAATAGAATACATATACTCGGCATAGGGTGCAGGAGAGGCACAGGGAAAGACACTGTGATAAATGCAGTTAAATCGGCATGTGCAGAGGCTCATATCACTCTCGACAGCATACGCATGATGTCTTCTGCGTGGCTAAAAAAAGATGAGGCAGGCATCATAGAAGCAGCACAGGAGCTGGAGCTCTACCTGAGATTTATACCTGAAAGTTACTATAAAAACGACAACTACTGCTTCACCGCATACGATGCGCCCATGAAGCATTTCGGCATCCCCGGAGTAGCGGAGCCATCTGCTGTTCTTGCAGGGGTGAATGCAGAACTGATACTGAAACGAAAAATATACGGCGATGTTACAATAGCAATTGCGAGAGAGGTCTTAGCAGGTGGAAAATAGAGGAAAACTTTATGTAATAGGCAACGGTCCGGGAGACATCTCTCTTACTGCTCCCAAAGCAGCGGACGTCATAAAAAACGCTGATTTGATATGTGGCTACAAACCCTATGTGGAACAAATTACTCCGCTAATCAATGCCAGGACAGAAGTTTTCACAAACGGCATGACAGGAGAGATGGAGAGGGTTCAAGTTGCTCTTGAGCATTGCGCGAAGGGGCTTAAAGTTGCTCTGGTATGCGGCGGTGATGCTTCGCTTTATTCTATGGCATCACTTGTTTTTGAACTGTCAGAAGATGTAGACGCAATAGAGATAATCCCCGGCATAACGTCTGCTCTCTCTGCATCTGCAAAACTGGGTGCACCAGTCTCTGACGATATGGTAATATTGTCTATGAGCGATTTGCTGACTCCATGGGAGCTTATCAGAAAGCGCATTGACGCTGTCAATATAGGTGATTTTGTCTGCGCAATTTATAACCCAAGAAGCAGAAAACGTACAACACAACTGCCATACGCAGTGGAAAAATTTATGACTGCCAGAGGAGACCTGCCATGCGGATGGGTCAAAAACTGTGACAGAGAAGATGAACAGATTTGCGTAACAACACTTCGCCAGCTTGATTTTGAACAGATCGACATGAGTACAGTGGTGATTGTCGGCAGCACTAAAACATTTATAAAATCAGGTAAAATGGTTTCGCCACGAGGCTACACGGAGAAATACAGCACATGATACTAATTCTTGGCGGAACATCAACCACACACGAAATTATTAAAACACTCAGCAATAGCGACTATATTATCTCTGTTACAACGGAATACGGCTATAGCGAATTTAACAAAAGATATCCGTCAAAAGTTCTTCATACAAGATTTACCACAGGGAGTTTAACCAAATTTATCAAAGAGAAATCAATTAAGCAGGTGATAGACAGCACCCACCCGCACGCAAAAGAGATAACAAAAAATGCTATTGAAGTGTGCACCGCTCTTAACATTCCATATATAAATAAAATACGGACACTTGAAGATATTCACTACAACAGGATGCACATGTTTACATCATACGATGATGCTGCTGCATTTGTGCAGGAAAAAGGCTATAAATCAGTTCTAATAACCACTGGCAGCAACAACATAGATAAGTTTGCAGGTATTGCAGATGTGTCATACGCCCGGGTGCTCCCATTCGAAAAATCTTTACAAGCCTGTCTTGATGCAGGATTCCATTATTCCCGGATAATCGCCATGCAGGGGCCGTTTTCAGAGTCATTCAACATCGCCCTGATACACGAGATAAATGCTGACTGTTTTGTCACTAAAAACAGTGGAACAGGAAGCGGTTATGCAGAAAAGATATCTGCATGTGAAAAGTGCGGAATAGACATGGTCACTGTGCAGCCAGAGTAAGAAGCCCGTTAATCACAGTCGCCGCACATGGACTCCCCCCCTTCGTGCCTCTGTTAGTCACATGAGGTACATCACTCTTTGCAAGTTCTTCTTTTGACTCCGCAGCTTTCACAAAACCAACCGGCAGCCCCGCGATAAAAGACGGGTCAACCTTCCCTCCACGCTTCAGCTCCAGCAGTCTCAAAAGAGCTGTAGGCGCATTACCTATGGCATAAACTGCGTCGGGATATTCCGCTGCGGCATATTCCATCGCAACCTCTGATCTGGTCTGGTTTGTCTCTTTTGAAATCCGGAGAACATCCGGATGATTTATAAAACAGAGCACTTCCACACCGCATTTTTCCAGATATCTTTTTGTGATACCCGCCGTAACCATCGTAACGTCACAGATAACGGGCTTACCAGCTTTCAGCGCCTGCACGCCGGAATTGACGCCGCCGTCAGAAATAACTGTCAGCTCAGCAAATTCCGGATCACCCGTAGTATGAACCAGCTTCTTCACTATCAGCCTCTCCATCTCAGAGAATTTTGAAAGGTTAATCATATTTTCTATAATATCAAAGCTGTCGCTCTCTATCTTAAGCCCTTTATCCATGCTGTCTCTCCATTATAATATCAAGTATGGTCGGATCACTCATAAAGTGGAAATGGGCGTATCCACCATAGGTCTTTCCTTTCAGGAATCCGTCCTGTGTCAGTTTTTTATTTGTCAGTTTTTCAAGGTTGAAAAAGTAGTTTTCGTTGACGTTTTCAAGTTTCGAGTAATGAAACTCATGCCCAACAAGTCCTTCATAATCATTATTAAAAGCACACACATACCCCAATGCCTGTCTCTTATCCATCATACGGCACTCGGCATCAAAAATACCAGCCATTTCACAGAAACCGCTCTCTGTGTGTATCCCTTTTGTAAGAGCCATCATCCCGCCGCATTCTGCCAAAACGGGCTTGCCACTCTCAGAGAAATCACTGACAGACCTGAGAAAGCCAGTACATTTAGCCAGTTCCTCAGCATAGAGCTCGGGGTATCCGCCGCCGAGATAAACCATGTCTGCACCGTCAACTCTTTCGTCAGCGAGCGGTGAAAACTTCTTAATACTATACCCACGCTTTTGAAGTTCATAAAAATTAGCTTCATAATAAAAGTTAAACGCCTTATCATATGCAACGTAACAGACCTTATCCTGAGCCTGTACATCTTTCTCAATAGGCACCACATCGACTGTAAGTTCTTTTAGGCGGTTCATATCAATATATTCGCACACCAAATCTGCGCACCTGTCCATATATCTGTTGTCTACCTCAAAGGCTGTCTTTATCCCCAGATGTCTGGAACCGATAAGCTCCCCCTGCCTCGGCACACAGCCCAGCACAGGTATATCTGTATGCATCCGTATAGCCTCTTTGAGCAGTTTCTCATGATTACCGGAAGCAACATTATTCAATATAACCCCGGCAACAGGCACATCTGACATAACCTGAAAGCCTCTCAGGGTCGCAGCAACAGAATATGATGTAGAAGCACAGTTCATCACCAGAACAACCGGCATACCGATAACACTCGCCACGTGATGAGAACTGCCGTAAAAGCCGTCTGGACGTATCCCGTCAAAGAAGCCCATAACGCCTTCTGCAACACAGATGTCAGCGCCAAAGGCTCCCACTCTAAAAACTTCTCTCACCTGATCTTCGCTGAGCATCACAGTGTCAAGGTTATGGGCTGGTCTGCCTGCTGCCCTGCTGTGATGAAGAGTGTCTATATAGTCGGGGCCGCACTTGAATGGAGCGACATTTTGCCCTGTTCTTGCGAGTTCTCTTAAAATCCCAGTGGTGACTGTCGTTTTACCGGAGCCGCTTCTGTCGGCAGCGATCATAAACCCCTTCACTGCTCAAGTCCGCCCTGGCTTATCCACTCTTCCAGCTTTTCACGGATACGTTTTGATTTTGACGGGTCTGTGCCGTCGGTGGATATAGATATCACCACATCACCATGGATGATTGTCGCAGGCAGGTGAAAGTCACACGCTTCAGGATCGTCTGCGATATTTATAAGAGCCTTACCTTTGTAAAACTCATAAACTTCCTTATTAATTTCACGTTCATTGGTGGCGATGAAGACATAGTCAAACGTTTCCGTCGGGAGTTCTGTAGTCCACTTTATGACTCCAAGCTGTGCGAGGCTCTGCAACTTTTCTGTTATCTCCGGCGAAAGAACAGTTATAGCAGGGTCACACGCCAGAAGTGAGTTTATCTTCCGCTCCGCAACAGCACCGCCGCCTACGAACAAAAGCTGTTTCCCCTGCATTTTCATCAGTATCGGATATCTTGTTATCATAACCCTGCCCCTTTCATAATACTGTCAACATCGCAGTTTTCTTTTATCATCCCCGCCAGAGCATTAAGCTGCCGCTCTTTTTCGTTTATGTAGTCATCCGCTTTTATGTTTATGCCGCCTATGGCAAATATCTTTTCAGTAACTTTCCCGTCTTCGAAAATGCCGTGAAGGTATGTCCCCGCCACATTACCACTTCTGATGATAGCATTTTCCGCCTCTGAAAGCTGTTCGTATCCGCCATTGATTTCGGTCCTGCCCATGTGCATCTCATACCCTTTCAACGAACAGCCCCTCAGCAGTCCCGCACCTGCATAGACAACCTGCTCAAGTCTTTTTTCTGAGGTGATGACAGTATCCATCGCCAGCAGTCCCAGCCCTTCTGCTACGGTTATGTCCCCTTCAATGCCTTTCGGGTCGTGTATATTCGCACCCAACATCTGAAATCCGCCGCATATACCCACAATGCCCCCTTTAAAAGACTTTATCTCTTTCTCAAATCCCTTTTCACGCATATACAGCATGTCTGAAATGGTACTTTTACTGCCGGGAATGATGAGTGCATCACAGCTTTTGATCTGTTCAGGTTTTTCTATATATATCAGGTTTATACTCTCATTTGCCTTCAACGGTGCGAAGTCGGAGAAGTTCGATATCCTCGGCAGTCTGATGACCCCCACAGTGGGCTTCTCAACATCAATTCTGTCTGATGTGATATCCTGCGAATCCTCCTCTTCCAGAGTGTTATACATAAAAGGGAGAACACCAAGCACAGGCACGGGGACATATTCTGCAAACATCTCAATCCCCGGCTGAAGCAGTGTCACATCTCCACGGAACTTATTTATGATAAAGCCTTTAATGAGCTCTCTTGACTTCTCAGGCACAAGGTCATATGTCCCCTTCATCCACGCAAAAACTCCGCCTCTGTCTATGTCGCCAATGATATAAACATCAGAACAAGCGTACTGAGCCATCTTCATATTAACTATGTCCGTTGCCTGAAGATTAATCTCCGCCGGACTCCCCGCCCCTTCTATTACGATAACATCATACTCACCAGCGAGTGAGCTGTATGCCTCTTTTACAATTTCGAAATTTTCCAGCGAAAGGGTGTAATATTCTCTGGCGCTGTAAACACCTGCAACGTGCCCCATACGCACAAGCTGAGATGATGAATTCCCCTGTGGTTTCAGCAATATCGGATTTATACGCACATCAGGAGTGACACGCGCCGCCTCTGCCTGAAGTATCTGTGCCCGCCCCATCTCAAGGTTTCCGTTCACCACGCCGGAGTTCAGAGCCATATTCTGGGATTTGAACGGGGCGACACGCAGTCCCATATCTGACAAAAGACGGCAAAAGCCTGCTGTGACAATGCTTTTACCAACACCGGAACCTGTCCCCTGAAACATAATAGAAGGAGTTTTCATAACTTTGAACCGCCTTTAGATGAAAAATAATGTTATAAAAAAACTAGACACATCACAAGAGCTTTTCGTATATTAGCCATCTGAGGTGATTATGAAAATTTTTGGAATAGGGCTTGGTCCCGGAGACCCGGAGCTTCTCACAGTCAAAGCTGTAAGGATTCTGGAAGATGCAGACATAGTGATTGTTCCCCAGTCGGATAAAACAGGCAGAAGCATAGCAGGGGACATAGTAAAACACTACATCTCTGCTGAAAAAATACATTGGTATCTCTTCCCCATGACAGGTGTAAAGGCTGACCTCGACATCCGTTATGACGCTCTGGCGGACACTATGGCAGACATGGCGAAAGACGATAAGAAAGTATGCTACGTCACCATAGGAGACACACCCGTTTACAGCACTTTTAACTATCTACGCAACAGGCTCTTTGAGCGTGGTTTCGAAATGGAGATGGTTCCCGGGGTCTCTGCATTTTCCGCAGGGGCAAACAGTGTTGCACTGCCGCTATGCGAAAAGGGTGAAAATTTCTGCGTTATTGAAATGCCCGCAACAAAAGAGGAACTCGCCGCAGTGCTGCAATCTTTCACTTCTGTTGTGCTGATGAAAGTGCATAAAAAGTTGAATGTATTAATAGATTTTGTAAAAGAAAATGATCTGAGCGCAGCATATCTTTTTCACAGGGTAACACTGGAAGATGAAAGGACATATAACCTTCTGAAAGAAGAGATAACTGATGATCAGGCTGGTTATCTGTCAACTGCGATAATCAAGAAATAACAGACTGTCTTTAAGGTCGGCTTCGTTAAAAACCTCGAGGCTGACCGTCAGGCTGTGTTTGTCAGCAAAAGCGAAAACTAATTTTCTGATATCTTCAGGCAGATGCCTGATGCTCTGATGGTCTTTACCGTCACATACCCCGTGCAGATGAAACATCTTAATACGTTCTGCATAGCACTCGATGAAAGCTGAAATGTCCTGTTCAAACATAACCATATGACCGACATCGAGACAGATGTCGTCATCTGACAGCCGGAAACTTTCTATATCTGAACCGCCGTTCTCAAGTGTCACCGGCAGCCCCGTCTGCCCCACGAACCACTCAAGCCCCTTAAAAAAATTATCCTCCGGCTGGATGTGGAAAGTGTGGGTATGAGCACCCAGCGGGCCAAGCACATCCGCGAACCTCGCCATAAAATCCCACTCGGACTGTTTTGACAAGTCTCTGTCGTAAGGCATATGGATATTATAACGGATATCAATATCAGCCAGCTCAGAAACTTCCCGCACATCAGGAAAATCATAATCAGACATGCTACACATATAAAGAAGCTCAACCTCGTCTATGAGCCCTTTCAGGTATCTGACATTTTCAATTCGGGTTGCAGGTTTAATGAAAGACGGTGCAGAAATAAACTTCATAAGACTATCCACATAAGGGGCAGACACGCCATCAGCAATGCAGTCAGTGCCGAAGTTTTATAGAGATTCACAGCTTCGCTTATAATCTCAGGAGTCAGCTCACGTTTGCCGTCCCCGATGTATGGTTTCTCTTTCACCTTTCCGAAATAGCTCACAGCACCACCAAGGGTAACATCAAGAACTCCGGCAAAAGCAGACATGCTGTGCGCCGAATTCGGGCTGGGATGCGACAGCCGGAAACGCTTAACCACATCAAATGTCTTTGTAAATGGAACGCCTTTAACAAACCCAGCGACGGATATTATCAACACAGAGAGTCTGGCGGGGATAAAATTAAGAAGATCGTCAGCCTTCGCCGATGCCCTGCCGAAGAGTTCGTATCTCTCGTTTCTGTAACCCACCATAGAATCCAGCGTACTTACAGCCTTAAAGGTCACAGCGCCGACACCACCGAAAAAAACACTGTAAAATATCGGAGAAACAACACCATCGGTAAAATTCTCTGAAACAGACTCTATACAGGAGCGGACAATCATTTCACTGTCCATGCCATCAGTGTCCCTGCTGACTATCATTGCAAGTTTCTGTCCGGCTGTTTCAATATGACCATCTGATAGTGGTCTGAAAACAGCTTCAGCATGGTCTGTCATGGACTTTATGCTTATAGAAAAATACATAATAAGCGAGCTAACCATAAAATAGATAAAACCACCAAGCAACTTTGCAATCCCAAGGATGATGCACGTAGCAAGGACAACCATAGCCATCGTTAAGACCAGCAGAAGTACCCCTCCATATAACTTTGGCACCTTGCTGTAAAACCGCCGTTCCAAATTCTCAATTAAAAGCCCCATAAGGCGAACAGGATGATATGGCGTATTTGGTTCTCCGAACCGGACATCCAGCAGATAAGCAAAAAGTACAGACAAAAGATTCAGCCCGATAAACCATTCCATTTCAAAAACTCTTCAACGCTTCAAGCAGTGGGGACATGTCGTCTGCCATTGCAAACCGGACATGCCTGTTGTCCAGCCCTTCGAAGTTCGAGCAGTCCCTTATGAGTACCCGCTGGTTAAGGCAATGTCTGAAAAGCTCGTCTGATGTCCCTCTCTTCATCTTACACATCATATAGTTAACGTCGCTGTCAACAGCCTCCAGAAAATCAATGGACTCTAGTTCTTTTAAAAACTGCACTTTTATATCATTCAGTCTTTTTGCTATTGGAGCGGTGTCGACATCCAGCAGTTCCAGCCCGGCTGACTGTGCCAGAGAATTCACGCTCCAAGGTGACATCTGATTTTTCATCTTTTCTATCAGTTTCTCATTTGCTATGACAGCGCCGAGCCTAAGCCCTGGGAGTCCGTATATCTTTGAAAATGATCTTAAAATAGCGATATTGTCCAGCTTCTCCCCCATAAGAGTCTGCATTGGTTCATCAATATGAAACGGCATATACGACTCATCTATAACAAATAATGTGCTGGGGCTGGTTTTAAAGTAAGTCGGCAAAAATTCTCTTGGACACGTCTGCCCAGTGGGGTTATTCGGGTTGCAGATAAAGTATAGCTCCACAGGAAGACTGTTTCTGACGGTTATTTTATTATTCTTACAAAACTTTTTATAGTCTGCATAAGTTGGATTCTTGATACAGGCACTCTTTCCTGCAAAAATCCGGCATATGATATCTATCGCCTCTGTTGTACCCGCTGTGATGCACACCATCTTTTCATCATAGCCGTACTTCTCCGCAAAGGCTTTCGCCAGAGTTCTGCTGTACGGCTCAGGCAAGCGTGAAAGTGCACTTTTATCAACACTTATATCAATAGGATATGGTGAAACATTACTGCTGTAATCGTAGACGTCACTTGCAGGAACGCCCAGATAGTTAGCTACCTCATGAATGTCTCCACCGTGCTCTCCCTGCCTCATTGGAGAAACCCCGCATAGAACGCAAGCATAACAGCCTCTGTAACTTCGCACTGCGCACCCAGAAGATCACCTGTGACCCCGCCTATCTGTCTTTTGTACCACCACTGGAGAACAAGCACGGAAACGACAAAAACAGCAGTCAGTGCGAGGACAGGTTTGATTCCAAGCAGCATCAGAACAACAACCAGCGGTACAAGCTGAAAAAGTACACCGGCGGAACTCCCTTCGAAAAACATCTTCCCAGTCCCCTCACTGCGGACATAAGGCATAGTCTTCATCGACCACACCATACCTATCCTTGCCAGAGCAGGTATTATGAAAAAAATGTACAGACTGGTTAGCTGGCTTATCGACTCAAATTTAATCAGCAAAAGGAGTATAGCGGCAACAACCGCCATGGCACCCGACCTGCTGTCTTTCATTATTTCAAGCTTTCGCTCTCTGTCACGATGTGAGAAGAGCGCATCCGCTGTATCCATCAGACCATCCAGATGCAGCGCACCTGTCAGCGACACCCATAACGTCAGTATCAAAAGCGGAGTAAGAAAGCTGTCACCCAGAAGAAGAGCAACAGTGACGAACACACCGCCAAGCAGAAAGCCGACATAGACAAATGCGTTCATTGCACGCACAGCATCAAAATCGTCACTCTGGAATTTAATTATGGTGAGAAAGGACAAAGCGTCCCTTAATGCTTTCATTCTTTTACTGATACTCCCGCTTCTGCAAAGGTTTTTACTTCACGCATTATAGCAGCCGCACTATCCACTATAGACATAGCCACAACAGCACCAGTCCCCTCACCGAGTCTCATCCCAAGGCTCAGAAGCGGATCAAGACCGAGATACTCGAGCATTTTAATCTGTCCCGGCTCAACAGACCTGTGTCCCGCTATCATATATTCCTTTGCGCTCGGACAAAGCCCCGCAGCTATCAGAGCACCGGCAGTTGATATAACACCGTCCACCAGAACAGGAAGCCCCTTCGCAGCACCGGCAAGCATAGCACCGGCTATTGCACCAATCTCGAAACCGCCCACTTTGGAAAGAACATCAATAGCATCATTTTTATCAGGCTTATGCATATCAAGAGCCTGTTTGATAACGTTTGTCTTATGTTTAAGAGCCTGATCATCTATTCCGGAGCCCCTGCCTGTCATAATGTCAACAGAAGCACCTGTGTAAACAGCACCTATAGCCGCAGACGGAGTTGTGTTGGCGATCCCCATATCGCCTGTGGTGATGAGGTCAAGTCCCTCTTTCTCGATATACTCCACAGCAACCTCGTAGCCTGTCATAACAGACTGTTCCGCCTGTGCACGGGTCATTGCCGGTTCTTTTGCGAGGTTTTTAGTGCCATTTGCAACTTTTCGCACCAGAAAATCTGCCTTGTCTGATATCTTCCCCTCGGGAATATCGCCAAGAGAACCCACGTCAGTGACAACCACACGAACATCATTCACACGGCTGAGAACGCTTATTGTCGCCATCCCCGCTGTAAAAGCGCCCATCATCTGTATTGTAACTTCCTGTGGGAATGCACTGACCCCCTCTTCTGTCACCCCGTGGTCGCCTGCCATAACAAAAACTGCTTTTTTTGTATATTCCGGTGATAGAGTTCCGCTGATTGCTGCCAGTTGTTCTGATAGGTCGTTAAGCCTCCCCATTGCTCTCGGGGGCATGATCAGGTTTCCTGTACGCTCAACAGCTTTTTTATACATTTCTTTATCAACAGGCTTGATAGATGCAACAACATCGTTAAGTTTCATTAATAATTCTCCTCTATTTAACTCTCAGCTCCAGTCCCGACACCATCATGATGACGTTGTCCGCACTGCGTGCCAGTTGTTTATTTATTTTTGATAATAATTTAGCATATAGTCTGGTTTCTTTGTCCCACGGGATGATGCCGAATCCCACTTCATTTGTCACTATTATTACAGGTTTTGCTGATCTTTTAAGGGAACCCATCAGTTTTTCGAAATATTCATCATAATCTTTGCCGTAATGCATCAGGTTATTAACCCAGAAAGTCAGACAGTCAATAATGACAACATCTGCATCAGCACTATTTACTGCTTTATGTATTTCAAGAGGTTCTTCTGCGGTTTGATAAGTTTCATCACGTTCCGCTTTATGCGCATCAATCTTTACCTGCATCTCTTCGTCTGTGGACTCGGCTGTAGCAACATAGAGCTTTCTGCCATATTCTGCTGCAAGAGTCAGCGCATGTGCGGTCTTTCCCGCTCCTGCCCCACCTGTTATCATTGTTATGTCCGGCATGTCTCACCCGAAATTTACTGAATGGATAATCATACACCACAGGGACTTTCAGTCAACCGTCACCTTTATTGCTATTATACGAAATTAAAAGTATAGTTGCATCAATTCAGGGAGACTAGTATGAAGATTTATGATGTGATAGTGATAGGCGGAGGTCCGGCAGGGATGATGGCTGCGGGGACAGCAGGTGAAAACGGCGCAAGTGTACTTCTGCTGGAAAAGATGGGCTCACTCGGACGCAAACTCCTAATAAGCGGAAGCGGACGGTGTAACCTGACCAACACCATCACTGTCACTAAAGACTTTGTTGAACATTTTGGTAAGAAAGGACGTTTTCTTTATCCTGCGCTTAACGGATTCTCCACAACAGATACTATCAGCTTTTTCAACGGCAGAGGTCTCGTCACCACAGTGGAAAAAGATTTCAAAATCTTTCCTGAATCTGAAACCGCGGCAGAAGTCCTCTCTGTACTCACACGCTACATGAAAGAGAACAGGGTGGACATCCGGCAGGGTGTCATTATTAAAAACATACATACAGCCGACAACATAATTACATCCGTCGAGCTTGCAGGTAACGAAGTGATTACCTGTAAAAGCCTTATCATCACAACAGGCGGAAACTCCTACCCGAAAACAGGTTCCAGCGGGGACGGATACAGATATGCCGCAGATCTGGGACACAACATCATCACACCTGCACCCGCTCTTGTGCCCGTTATAGTCAAAGAAAGCTGGGTGAAAGAACTTCAGGGGCTCAGCCTGCGAGGGGCACGGCTCGCTGTTTACAAAGAGAATAAGAAGATAGCAGAAGACATCCATGATGCTGTATTTACCGATAACGGGCTGTCAGGTCCTGCGGTTTATAACCTCACCAGAAAGATCAACGTACTCGACCATGACATCGAACTCAGGATCGACCAGTATCCGGAAGATGAATATCAGGAACTTGACTGCCGTGTAGCTTCATATGCTGAAGAAAACAGCAGAAAGACTATGAAAAAGCTCCTTGAAAAATTCTTCCCTCCAAAAATGCTCCCCCTAGCGCTGCAACAGGCGGAAATTGATCCGGATATGCGGGCAGGACATTTCAGTAAATCCGCACGCAGAAAGATTGTCGGGATGCTCAAAAATATGAAACTGACAGTTGAACGATTCGCAGGCTTTGAAAAGGCTGTGATAACATCCGGCGGTGTTGACCTGAAAGAGATCGACGGAAAAACAATGAGTTCAAAGCTGATAGGAAATCTTTATTTTGCCGGAGAGGTAATAGACATTGACGGACCCACCGGAGGATTTAATCTTCAGATATGCTGGAGCACAGGCAGGCTTGCAGGGCAGTCAGCGGCGGCATCTATTTATAAAGAGTAACGACAAAGACCGCCCCCTTATTGTTATAAACAGACAACTTCCCCCCCATGTGATCTTCTATGACCACTTTCGACATGTACAGACCGATCCCGGTTCCTTTGCCCGCCGGCTTTGTTGTAAAGTACGGGTTGAAAACCATATCTATAATATTGTCGTCAATACCTGAACCGTTATCTCCGACCTCCACACGTATCTCTTTATCATCACAGAACACCCGTATATTTATCTCGCCGGAGCGGATAGCTCCACACTTCATGCTCTCCTTTATAGCGTCCGATGCGTTATGCAGAAGATTTAGTATAACCTGCCGGAATTCCCCTCTGTACCCCTTTACCATAGACATTGAATGCTCACAGCCCGGATTAGCTGTCAGATTCTCACATGTAAACTTCTTATGCAGACATTCACATGAGATAGTAACTTTTATGTCGTTTGCATTAAACTGCACCATAAAGAGGTTCATAAGAGACATAACTTCATTTAAAACTTCAAAATCATCCTTCTCTTTGTCTGAAATGAAAAAACAGCGAAAATCATCAATCGTCCCAGACAGATGACTGATAAGCTTCATTGTATTATTGCCAAATTCTTCAATATAGGCGTCGGTTATCTCATTTTTTTCGTAAAGATCAACGATCTCCTGTGAGTAAAGCCCCAAAGCATTGATAGGCTGACGCCACTGATGTGCAATAGCGTTTATCATCTGCCCAAGGTCGGCAAGTTTCTTCTGTTCCTGAATAATCTGTTCCTGTCTGCGCCTTATTCCAACCTCTGTCTCTACACGCTCCAGCAGATTTTCGTTCAGCTCTTTCAGCTCACTCTGTATGGTATGGAGCTCTGTCAGGTCACGAAACAGACAAACGACAAAGCCCGTAGGCATTCTGAAAAAATAGCCGTCTATCACAAAAGTGCCTCTCTGGTCAGAATACCTCTGGAGGCTCACACGCCTCGGCTGACCGTCCTTTGAAACACTCTGCATAATATCAACGACTTCAGGTGTTGCTCCGGGAAAAACCTCCATGTACGGCTTCCCTCTGATATCATCAGCAGAATACCCTGTGATCTTACAACCCGCCTTGTTCATATCAGTAATGATAAACTTATTACCGACAGGCTTAAAGATCGCGATACCTTCCACTATACTGTCGAATATCTCCTGAAATTTATATTCTTCCGCAAGCTGCATCTGCCCCTTTACCGCAAGGGCGAATATCGTGGAAATCTCCTGTATCACCTGCATATCAGCATCGTTGAATCCTTTAGGGGAGTTTACCAATGCAATATGCCCTACAAGCTGCTCCTGTAGATAAACCGGAAATGAAATGAAATTGTGTACATCAAGATGGTTTTTTTGAAGATTATCTGATGAAACATATTCATCAACATTGTTTGAATAAAAAGCTTTACTAAGATCAAGCGACTGTCCGAACGGGGTAACATAGTCTCCGTTCGCATCCACGAAAAATGTTATACGTCTGCTTTCATCACTATATTTGCTCAATGCTCCGGTGAAGGCGTGCAGAACAAGATTTTTCGTTATCTGGTCTATAGTCGCTACATAGCCGTCTTCTGCCCCTGTGAGCTCTTTTGCATATTCAAGCACAGTTTTTGTTATTTCAGATATCAGTATGTTCGGCTCGAGAAGTTTTTTGGAAAGCTCAAGTAATGCCATAAGCTTACGCTCATTACGAACTTCATCAGTGACATCAATAATCATTGAGAGAATGTAGTCTCTCCCGCCGAATGTGAGCTTGTTCGGGCGGGTCTCTATGATGCGTATAGTTCCGTCGGCAAGCCTGTGGGGGATTCTGAATTTCACTTCATTTTTGTTATATATAGACTTAATCTTTGCCGATGTAACTTCTCTTGGTTCAATGTTCAAATCATGCACACTCTTTCTTATAAAGTCTTTATAAAGATAGCCATAATATAAACATGCTGCTATATTCACATCAACAATGTCTGAGGTGTCAGGACTAAAAACAATAACGGGAACGCTTGTTTTGTTGAGGATGTTCTGGTAACTACTGTCTAAGGAAAATTCTGCATCTGTTGATTTAAGTGTGCAGTGGGTCTGGATAAAATTGCCAAAACTGTCGTAAGAAACTTTTCCATCTGCGGTGACATTAAGGACGCTGCCGTCCTTTCTGACCATTTCAAACTGTACTTCGTTTATCATCCCTACATCTTTAAAAAGTGCGAAATTAACGTTGAAATGCTCTCTGCTGGGTTCAGACAGAAAATCCCCTATCCATCTGCCGATAACGTCTTTCTTTTCGTAGCCACACATGGAACACCACTCGGCGTTCACATCAATAATATGCCCGTTGATGTCCAGCGACTGATACCCCACCGGAACTCTTGCAAAAGAACGCTGAAGATACTGACTGCCCATCTCCCCCCCTCTGAAACAAAGCTTTCAGCCGCTTCTTTCCATCAGATGCCAAGCGACTCAACAGTCTTAAAAATATCAGTAGCAACCACAGGTTTGCTTATCACCACACAATCCAGAAAATGCTGTGATTCATCATAGCATCCTGTCAGGACAATAATCGGTTGGTCAGGTCTTATCTCAAGAATATGCATAATCATCTCCATACCTGACATAACAGGCATGGTAAGGTCTGTTATAACAACATCCGGTAATATCTCTTTGTATATACGAAGCCCTTCTTTTCCGTCCGCTGCCTGAAAAATATTAGAATATTCCGCAGAAAGCTGTCTGGAGAGCACCATTCGTGTAATCTCATCATCTTCAACATAAAGGACATTTAAATTTCTCATAATTGCCCACTTCTAAAGCCGCAATCCGACCGTAATCATAAAATAATTCAATTATAACATACATAAAGGGTTAGAGTCTGCTATATATCCACTAATAATCTAAACAAGATATTCTTTCTTGGAAACTGCCTCAGATTTAACACGATCAAGCAAAAGGGCGAGAGCCGGTTTTACATTTTCTCTGATATCTCCGGCAACAATAAGGAAGAGCAGATCGTCACCAGGCATCATAATACCTGACCTTGCTTCCACCACAACTTTATATATGCCGTCCAGTGCCTCGATATCTTTGACAATACTATCGATTTTATCGTAATCAGCCTGCACCTCAAGTTTTGACACAGGAGAGCCGTCCGCCCTTGCCGTCCCTCTGACAACACCGTTGTGAACCAGTATCATGCCAACGTTTTGGGCAAAATTCTCATCCTGTTTGAGTTCTGCAATCTTTTTTGAAATGTCCATATTGACCTCAATAAGTAGTTTTACCTAAGATATCAGATATGAACAGTATTGCAACTTTCAAGCTGTTAACCTGCTTCAAGCACCGCACTCAGGAACTGCTGAGTTCTCTCTTTCTGAGGATTCTCAAAGATATCATCGGGTTTCCCCTGTTCCTCTATCTTTCCGTCATAGAAAAAGCAAACCCTGTCAGATATCTCCCTTGCAAATCCCATTTGGTGAGTGACCATCAGCATTGTCAGATTATGCTTTGAGACAAGCTTCCTTATAACACTTGTAACTTCACCTATGACTTCCGGATCAAGGGCAGATGTAACTTCGTCAAACAACATCATCTTAGGACGCATTGCAAGAGACCTAGCTATGGCAACACGCTGCTGCTGACCTCCCGAAAGCCTTGAGGGGTGTTCGTTTGCCTTCTCAAGCATCCCCACCATATCTAGAAGCTCTTCGGAACGTTCCCTTGCCTGCTTTTTAGTGAGACCGAGCACATGAACCGGAGCTTCCATGCAGTTTTCAAGAGCAGTCATGTGCGGAAAAAGGTTAAAGTGCTGGAAACACATGCCTATCTCTGCACGCTGTCTGCGCAGATATTTCTCATTAGCCCTTACGAGCTTTCCGTTTTTCTCCATGTGCGACAGAGGTTCCCCGTCCACATATATCACGCCGCTGTTTATCTTTTCCAGTGCCATCAGCATCCGCAAGACAGTCGTCTTACCCGACCCGGAAGGTCCGATAACCGTTACCATCTCCCCCTCTTCCACTTTCAGATTCAGTGAATCAAGCACCACCAGATCACCGTATGCTTTACTTACATTTCTGAAGTCTACCATAGGGATATTTTCCCCTGTCAGTTTCAGCGGATAATTCTCTATATTTTTTTTCATCTTAACCTCAGTCCCATCTTTTTACGTATCACCCTTTCCAGAATTCTGAGCATCCATGCCGTCGGCAGAGAGATAAGAAGAAATATCACCCCCACCAGAGTATATGGTTCCAGATACCTATAGTTTTCTGAACCTATAGAATTTGCTGTATGCATAAGCTCAGCAACACCAATCACAGAAAGCATCGGCGTATCTTTAAATATTCCAACAAGATAATTACCCATACCTGCAAAAGCAGGGGGAACTGCCTGAGGTAGTATCACCCGGGTATACGTCCGCACTCTGCTGAGAGAGAGTGAAACAGCCGCCTCCCACTGACCTTTGGGAACAGATTCTATACCCGCACGGTAAACCTCTGAAAGATAAGCACCGTAGTGCAGACCGATAGCAATCATCCCCGCTGTCCAGGGGGATAGCATCACACCAACCTGAGGTCCGACATAAAACACAAAAAATATCTGAAGCACCAGCGGAGTAGATCTTATAAACTCTACAGTTTCGCGCAGCACAACACTCAGAACTTTAAATCTGGTTCTCTGCCCGAGAGCGAACATCAGCCCCAGAACAATAGCTATCAGGTACCCGAAACAGGCTGCCATCACTGTATTTCCTGTTGCTTCTATGAGCCTCGGCAGAATGTCCCAGACAAATCCCCATTTCCAGTCGAAACTCATCTGATCCTCCCTATCTTGCGTGCCATCACCCGCTCAAACCAGCGCATAGTAGGAGTCAGCATGAACCTAGCCATTATATAATATATGATAAGCGCACAGCCAAAGGACTGTGCAGAAAGAAATGTCGATGCATTAATCTGCTTTGACTCGAACATAAGATCTGCAACAGAAATGAGCGAAACAAGTGCGGTTCCCTTCAGAAGCTCTATAAGCAGATTACCCCACGGCGGCAGCATTATGAGAAGCGCCTGCGGAAAGATGATGCGCACCATCCTTTTGAATGGCGAAAGCCCGAGAGAGAGTGCTGCTTCCCACTGCCCCTTAGGAACAGCGAGTATTGCGCCCCTGACCAGCTCGGCTCCATATGCGCCCAGATTCATACCAACAGCCACAAAACCTGCTGTGAATTTGTCAAACGTAACACCAAAAAGAGGAAGTACAAAAAATATCCAGTAAAGCTGTACCAAAAGAGAAGTTCCGCGGAAAATCTCTATATATACAGCAGCAGGCAGGCTTATCAGTCTGCTCCGTGACATTCTCATCAACCCCATAACAACAGCTATCACCACCGCAAGAGCTGAAGCCAGAATAGTAAGCAAAACAGTCACAAGAGAGCCGTCAATCAGCCTCGAACCATATTCAGAGAGAAACTCTAATAATGTCATAAATTTTTCTTTTGTTTTTATTAATAGTAGTGTTTAAACGGGCACACCATAGGCATGCCCGAAATTTTTCAGTTTATTATCTGTTATTACAGACCCATTCAGTTTTCACGTTGCCTGGAAGCTGGCTTTTTGTATAGCCGTATTCTTTGACGGATTCCATCATCTCCGGAGTGCCTAAGTATTTCTTCTGAGCCTCATTGAATTTCTTCAGGAAATCTTTATCAGTCTTTCTGAAACCGATACCCACATAGTTCAGTGTCCAGTCAGGCAGCGCGGCAGGGTCAGTGACCTCAACAGCGTCATTTGATTCTTCCGCAAGGTTCAGTGCGGTAAAATAAGTCATACCGCCGGCAGCAGCACGCCCTGCTTTAACAGCGGCAAGGATCTCTGTAGGACCTGGAACAACCATAATCTTATCAGCAGGAACCCCTTCCTTCTTTGCCGCCTCTATGGTGTTGTAACCAGCACCTGTGGCAAGAACAGCGCCTTTTTTTACGATATCTTTATAATCTTTAATCCCTTCGGGGTTGCCCTTTTTAACGATAAAAGCATCAGTAACCTGCCCCATAGGTTCAGAAAAAGCGATATTCTGACAACGGCTGTTTAATATATACATACCGCCTGTAATTATGTCGAAACGGTTTGCTTTCAGACCGGGGATGAGCCCGCCCCATTCTGTCACAACAGGCTCGATGTTTGTATAGCCCATAGTCTTCAGAACACCAAGGATATAAGCATTAACAAAACCGAGTGGTTTATTGTTTTCACCGGGATATGCCCATGGGATTTCATTAGCGAAACCTATTCTGATGCTGTCCCCTTTTTTGATCCGGTCATTAAGCGACCCTGCATCCACTGAAAACGCACTGATAAAAATTGCAGCCGTGAGCACCGCCACAAAAGCGGTCTTTGATAATTTTCTAAAAATCATATCTCCTCCTTAAAAATCATAGTTTCTACTATAGGCATAAACGCCAACCGTCCCCTCACCTGAAGTTCATATTAAGTTTTCGATGTGATAGATGCCGCAGATAAGCGGCTGACCAATACCCATGCATCCTGTAATTTACATTCTTACAGTAATGATTATTTGAAATATACATATCTAAAAATTTATAACATGAAATAATAAAAGTCAACTGTTGATAAAAAACAGCTATGCTGATTCCGGTATCGCTTGACACATTTCCAAAGCGCCAATATATTGCTCTTCAGAATAAAGGGGAGTAGCAGCCGCACTTCCGGCCTGTTGTTCGTCATTACGGTGCTCCGCACCCGGCAACAGGGCTTCGCTTATGCGAAATCTGCAAGACCTTTATCCTTCGCATGCAAATGCGGCGGGTAAAGGAACGTCTTACCCGCTATAATAAAATAGTGAGGTAGATATGACAATTAATCAGGCTTTCAGAACCATCGCAATCGACCCGACAACCCAGTTTTTCAAAAACCAGTCCTCCAGCAGTATTATCATGCTCTTCTCCATGGCTGCTGCAATCATTCTGGCTAATTCCCCGTATGCAGGCTGGTATCATAATCTGTGGAAGACAGAGCTGGGCTTTGCCTTAGGAGAATTCACCCTATATAAATCCGCACACCACTGGATAAATGACGGGCTTATGGGTCTGTTTTTTCTTGTAATCGGTCTGGAGATCAAGCGGGAGGTGCTTATAGGCGATCTCTCCAGCGTACGTCAGGCGCTGCTGCCTTTTATCGCGGCAGTGGGCGGTGCTGTTGTGCCTGCTCTTATTTACTTTGCACTGAACAGAAATGGAGGCAATCCGGACGGATGGGGCGTTCCGATGGCGACGGACATCGCTTTTGCCATAGGGATCATGGCTCTTCTCGGCAGCAGAGTCCCGGTTCAGATAAAAATATTCATAACATCACTGGCAGTTGTGGATGACATGATAGCAGTTATCGTGATAGCCGTTTTCTATACAAGCGGACTGAACATAGTCTATCTGGCATATGCTGCGGGTATCATCATACTTCTCTTTATTATGAATATAGGTCGTGTGCGCTCCATAATGGCTTATCTCATTGTCGGTACGATGTTATGGTATTTCTTCCTGAAGTCCGGTATACACGCAACAGTTGCAGGAGTTATTCTGGCGCTGTTCATCCCGAGTGAGCCAAAAATTCCTTTTAATGTTTTTAACCGCTCTATGAGGATATTTCAGGCAGAACTTGCAAATTGTCAAAATATACCCAAATCAGAGATCCCAACAAAGTGCCAGAAGCACACACTGAACAAAATAATTCACGCCTGCCTTTCCGTCTATAACCCTATGAGCAGGCTTGAATATAACCTTCACGGATTCTCCGCATTTATAATCATGCCTCTTTTTGCTTTTGCCAATACAGGCGTAACGATAGACTCTTCCGCATTAGGCAGTATCTTAAGCCCTGTAGGGCTGGGGATAATATTCGGTCTGCTGATAGGCAAACCTGTCGGAATAATCTCTTTTGTAAAACTTGGCGAGCACTTCAAACTGATATCACTGCCGAAAGAGATCACAAGGCTGCACCTTCTCGGGGCGGCTTTACTTGCAGGGATAGGTCTGACGATGTCAATATTTATAGCATCCATGGCATTCGACTCTGCGGATATGAACGGAGCAAAAATATCCATACTTTCAGCATCAGTGATAGCGGGCATCGCAGGATATTTTATATTGAGAAAAGCCGGATCAAGCGAAAACACTTAATAACGCATCTTTGGCATTCCCTCCGGTGTCTGCACAGGCATCGGAGATTCTTTTTCAGCTTATTTCTCTTTTTTCACGACATAAAAACATCCGAGGAACCCACTCCACCATAGGTGTATATACTATCATTTATAAGTGTATTAATTGTTAATCATAATCTGTATTATGCAAACTGGAAATATGGATGATCAATAAATTAAGTACAAAAAATAAAACCCTGCTTTTTGTAACCTGCATGCTCATTGCTTTTTCTGTGATATTGATAGGTATCGTATATATCGACCAAAAGAAGAAACTTGAAGCTTTAGAGTTCAACTATTACGATAATGTCAAAACAATCTTTTCAAAGCTTCTGGAACGCCACCAGAATTTTTACAAAAGCAGGTCAAAAGCTAATATCAGCTCATTTGGTGTCAAACAAGCACTTGCAGAAAGGGATAGAGAAAAACTATACAGTCTGATTGCAGGGCGCTGGCATACCCTCAGAAGCGAAAACCCGTATCTGAACATTATGAATTTCCATACTCCTGACGGTAAATGCTTTCTCCGTATGCAGCGTCCGGACAGATACGGTGACAATTCATCTGACATAAACTCCATGATAAAACGGGTTCATACTGAACAAAAGACAATATCCGGCTTTGAAGCAGGCAAATACTCCCTTTCATACCGAACAGTCACACCGATTTTTTATAATAATCAATATATAGGAGCGCTTGAGATAGGGTCACGTCCTGATATCTTTTTGAATGACATGAACTATATGAACGGACTCAGAGGCGCACTTTTTGTCAGAAAAAATCTACTGAATCTATACAGGGAAAATTCAGGTTTTGAGATTGGTCAGTTTGTTCTTCAGTACAAAACATCAAACAACCGTATTCTGCTGAATAACTTAAAAAAGAGACACTACAACTTCCCTGCATATCTGCATATGCATACCGGAGGAGAGACAATTGATATTTACTCCTTTGACATACATGATCTAAACAGCAATGTCGCCGCAAAAGCCATCTTTTTTCATAATATCACCAAAGCCGAAATGGATTTCCGAAACACTCTTGAAAAGCTGGGGATTATCCTTGCTTCCCTCATGACAGTAATACTGCTTATCATCAATTTCGGATTTAAGAAGATCATTGCGGCACTGGATAACTCCAACAGAAAACTCCGTGATAACAAAAAGTTCCTTCAGCTCATTCTCGACAATACAGCCCATGCGGTCATTGCAACAAAAAAAGATGGAAGAATCACGCTGTTCAATAGAAAAGCTGAGCAAATGCTTGGATATAAAAAGAGTGATATTGTGGGAATCAGTACACCATTGATATTTCACAAGCCCAATGAAAGCATACTCAGCAAAAACTCAAATACCTTTTGTGACAGCAGCCCTGCACAAATCTTTGAAACCATGATAACCAACATATTAAACGAGGGCGCAGCCGGCAATGAGCAAACCTTCATGACAAAAGACGGTCATGAATTCCCTGTCAGTCTGCATATAACAAAACTTGAAGATGATGACGGCACTCTTACAGGGTTCATTGGCATAGCAGAGGATATAAGCAGAAAAAAACTGCTGGAAAACTCATTATTACAGCAGAAAAACGAGCTTGAAGCTGTCTTCAACACATCTATGGACGGAATTGCCATCATGGATCTGGATACTAATTTCATTTTCTTTAACAGGACATATGAAAAACTTACAGGTTACTCCAGAAAAGAGCTTTTTAACCTGACCTGTATGAAAATAACGGCAAAAGAAAATATACAGAAATCATCAAAAGTGCTGAGTCATCTGACTAAACACGGACACCTTGATAACTTTGAAAAAATATATATCAAAAAGAACGGTGAAAAGGTCATAGTCAACATGTCTTTTGTTATGATGCCGGACAGGAAAAGATTTCTTGTCACCGCAAAAGATATTACAACAGTAAAACAGTCAGAAAAACAGCTCAAAGACCATATGGAGCTGATAGATAAGCATATAATCTCCTGTACAACAGATAATGAAGGCAGGTATACCGGTGTTTCTGATGCATTTTGCAGAATTTCAGGCTACACAGCTGATGAGCTCATCGGTAAAAGCCACAGGATACTCAGACATAGCGATATAAATGAGTACGAAATGGATACAGTTTTAAACCAGATAAACTCAGGAGGCGAATGGCGCGGAGAGATAAAAAACCTGAGTAAAAACGGCAGAACATACTGGGTTCAGTCAAGCGTTGCCCCAATGTTTAACAGTCAGGGCAGTATCAGCGGATACACTTCGATCGCGCAGGACATCACTGATAAGAAGATCATTGAACAGATATCTATCACTGACGGATTGACGGGGATTTTTAACCGCAGGCACTTCAACGACATATATCCCAAATTCATCAACTACGCCAAAAGGCATAACGAACTGACTAATTTTATAATCCTTGATCTGGATAACTTTAAGCAATACAACGACACATATGGACACCAGAAAGGGGATGAAACACTCCGCAAGGTCGCAAAGTGCATCGCAGGAACAATGCAGAGAGCTGACGACACATGTTTCAGGCTTGGCGGCGAAGAGTTCGGTATCCTCTACAAAACAGCAGGGGCAAAACATGCCGAGAACATTGCAGAAAGGATCAGATCGAATGTCGAAGCACTTGCAATACCTCATGAAACCTCTGACACAAGCAATGTTGTAACAATATCGATAGGTCTGCTGTCGAAATATGCCGGAGACATTCACTGCACAAACGAACTGTATGCACAGGCAGACAAACTGCTTTACCGTGCAAAAGCAAACGGTAGAAACAGAGTAGAACACTCTGCCCCATGACAGCCCCGCCGCTCTTAATGCTGAACCTGCCGATTGAAATTTTCTACATTTCTATAACTTGTAAATGATCTTACTATATGATACCTATTTGACTTGTAAAAGTTAAAATAGCAATTCAGGCTATAAATTCATTCATTCTCAGGAGAAACTCATGAGTAAATCAGCTTTTGAGCTTGACGGAAAACCGCCTTTAAAGGAGGCAGTTCCCCTCGGGTTCCAGCACGTACTTGCCATGTTTGTAGGTAATATCACCCCTATCATCATCATTGCAGGTGTTCTGAAACTGCCGCCACAGGAAAAAACATTCCTGATACAGTGCGCAATGTTCGCATCAGGTGTGGCAACAATGGTTCAGGTATATCCTATAGGGCGCATCGGAGCAAAGCTGCCTATAGTGCAGGGGACAAGTTTCGGCTTCGTCCCGACAGCCATAGCAATCGGAAAGATGCACGGTCTTTCAGGGATCCTCGGTGCATCTCTTTTAGGCGGATTCGTAGAGATCTTTCTAGGTGCTTTTCTTAAACCGCTGCGAAAACTATTCCCTCCGGTTGTGACAGGGACAGTTCTTCTGTCTATAGGACTTTCACTCCTGCCTGTCGGCATTCAGTATTTTGCGGGCGGTGTAAAGGCTCCCGACTTCGGCTCTGCCAGCAACCTCGCTCTGGGGTTTATCGTTCTCATTACTATTTTGTTCTTCAAACAGTTCACAAGAGGTCTTACAAGCGTATCATCCATACTGATAGGTATCATTGTCGGATATATTGTCGCCTTTTTCATGGGCAAACTTAACTTTGATATCATCTCCAATGCTGCTCTTTTCAGCTTCCCGATGCCGTTTCAGTACGGTATCGAATTTCATATGGATGCTGTTGTTGCAATGTGCCTTATGTATGTTGTGACCACTGTCGAGACAGTGGGCGACATAAGCGGCGTAACTATGGGGGGCGCAGGAAGAGAGGCTACCGATAAAGAGCTTTCCGGGGCGGTGTCATGGCAGACGGTGTGGGCAGTATCTTTGCTGCGTGCTTTAATGCTATGCCAAACACATCTTTCAGCCAGAACGTCGGCATAGTAGCTCTGACTAAAGTAATGAGCAGATATGTTGTTGGTGTGGGCGCTGCGATACTTATCATCAGCGGATTATTCCCTAAATTTGGCGCAGTATTCGCAATGGTTCCGAACAGTGTCCTCGGCGGTGCAATGGTCATCGTCTTTTCCATGATAGCTGTCAGCGGTATGAGCCTGGTAACGAAAGAACGTATGTGCAGCAAAAACTCTATAATAGTAGCAGTTGCTCTCGGGCTCGGTTTCGGGCTTGGATCCGTACCGGAAGCACTTAAAATATTTCCTGAAGAGGTGAAAATGATATTCGGAGGTTCCGGTATCGTTATCACTGGTATAATAGCTCTCGTACTGAATCTGATTCTTCCCGCAGAAAAACCTGTAAAGAAATAAACAACTTATGCCCCTGTTGTCAAAGGCGGGGGCATCTTTTATTGCCACAGATGTACATTTCAATATATTATAAAAACTCCAAATAACTTGAAACGGATAATAATATGATGAACATCGACAGGTATGTCAGAGTTTCTTCACTGTATGAGGCCTCCGATATACTCAGAAAAGACAAGGCGGCATGTATTCTCGGCGGATGCGGATATTTGCGTTTAGGCAGAAAAAAGATTTCCACAGCCATAGACCTATCACTCTTAAGCCTATCCTACATAACTGAAACACCCACCACCATAGAAATTGGAGCAATGACACCCCTTCGTGACATTGAAACCAGCAGCCTTATTGAGCGAACATACGGCTCGGCACTGCGAAAAAGCACAGAGGGTATTGTCGGAGTTCAACTCCGCAATGTTGTCACCCTTGGCGGAACAGTTGCAGGGAGGTATCCGTTTTCTGACATCCTGCCTGTACTGATGGCACTGGAGACCAACATCCACTTTGCAGAAAGCGGCAAGATAAGCCTTGAAAAATATATGACCGAAAAGGCTATAAGAGACGTAGTCGAAAAGATATCTATACCTAAAAATGGTCAGAAGGCAGGGTTTGCTTCTATGAGACATTCTGAAACAGACTATGCCATATTAAATGCTGCAGTCGGGATAAAAAACGGTGACTATAAGATATTCGTAGGCGCCCGACCGCAAAAAGCCGTTCGTGCTCCGGAGGCGGAAGATGTGCTGAACTCCGGCAGAAGCTTTGAGGATACAGGCAGAGCAGCGGCGGCAGAACTCATCTTCGGCGATAATACCAGAGGTTCCGCTGATTACCGTAAGGCAATATGCAAAGCAATCGTACAGCGTGCAGGCGAGGAGGCTATCAATGCAGTTTAAAACCTATATAAACGGCAGGGAAGTTACTCTCGACTGTGACGCAGGGGAACAGCTTTCAACTGTACTGCGCAGACACGGATACCTCGGGCTAAAGGAAGGTTGCGACACAGGCTCCTGCGGTCTTTGTACGATATGGATGAATGAACGCCCTGTGCTCTCATGCTGTGTCCCTGCTCCCAGAGCAGAAGGTTCTGAGCTCACAACCATAGAGGGTGTTCAGAAAGAGGCAGAGGAATTTGCAAAATATATGGTTGCAGAGGGTGCAGAACAGTGCGGATTCTGCTCACCGGGATTTACAATGACAGTTCTCGCCATGAAACGTGAGCTGGCAGACCCCACAGAAGAAGATGTTAAACACTACCTGTCCGGAAACCTTTGCAGATGCACTGGTTATATGGGGCAGACAAGAGCTGTCATGAAATATCTGGAGGCTTGCAAATGCGATATATAGGCAAACAGGTGCCCAAGATCGACGGCATAGAACTTGTAAAGGGGACTCCCGCTTACACAAGCGATCTGGACATAAACAACAATGCGCTGACAATAAAAATACTCCGAAGCCCTCACCCGCACGCAGAGATAAAGAATATAGACACATCGAAAGCAGAAGCTCTCGCCGGAGTGGAATGTGTACTGACATATAAGAACACCACAGATATCAAGTTTACCCTTGCGGGACAGTCGTACCCCGAACCTTCGCCTTATGACAGAAGCTTTCTCAGCAAGACGCTCCGGTACGTCGGTGACGAAGTAGCAGTTGTAGCCGCCGTAGATGAAAAAACAGCAATCAAAGCGCTCGGGCTTATCGAGGTAACGTATAAAGTGCTCGAAGCTGTTCTTGACCTCGACACTGCTCTGGACAATCCTGTCAGGGTTCATAACTGCGATGTTCACACTAACTTCGACATAGGAAGCCAACCGGAAAGGAACGTTGCATCAACATCGTACACTGAATATGGCGACATCGATAAGGAACTCGACAGCTCTGATGCCGTAATAGAAAGCACATACAGAACACAGGCACAGGGTCACTGCATGATGGAGACCTACAGAGCTACAGCAAGCATTGACCACAACGGCAGACTGCAGATTATGAGCTCTACGCAGGTTCCCTTTCATGTGCGCAGACATCTCTCAAAGATACTGGATATACCAAAAAGTAAGATCAAAATAATAAAGCCTCGTCTGGGGGGCGGTTTCGGCGGGAAACAGACAGCAAGCGTTGAGATGTTCCCCGCTGTTGTAACATGGCTCACCAAAAAACCGTCAAAGATTGTCTACACCCGCAATGAAACTTTCAGCACAACCACAAGCAGGCACGCTATGCGTCTTGATGTGAGACTCGGCGCAGCCAAAGACGGTACGATAAAGGTAATGGACATACATGGGCTAGCCGATGCAGGAGCACACGGCGAACACTCCCCTACAGTTTTCTTTGTGGTGGGGCACAAAACCCTGCCGATGTACTCTAAGGCAAAAGCCGGCAGATATTACGGGCACGCACTATATACAAACAAAATGCCCGGCGGAGCTCTGCGAGGATACGGAGCAACACAGGGGACATTCGCACAGGAAACAGCAGTAAACGAGCTGGCTGCAAAACTGAAGATAGACCCTGCGGAACTCCGTCTCAAAAACCTTATAAAACAAGGGGACAAACACCCTAAGCTTGACGGCTCTGAACCGGGAAACCCCGCACAACTGGCAAGCAGTACTCTTCAGCAATGCATAAAAACAGGTAAGGAAATGATAGGCTGGGACAAAAAATATCCCGCCGTAAAAATAAGCAGTACAAAAGTCAGAGGCTACGGTATGGCTGTGACCATGCAGGGCTCTGGTATTGCAAAGATAGATACAGCAACGGTCATAGTCAAACTGAATGATGACGGCTATTTTACGCTGATACACTCTGCGTCCGACATGGGGCAGGGTTCAGATACCATACTGAGCCAGATGGCTGCAGAAGTTCTCGAAGTTGACATAGACAAAATAGTAAATGTCTCTGACAATCTGGACATAGCTCCATACGACCCCGGAGCTTATGCTTCAAGCGGAACGTATGTGACGGGAAATGCAGTTATAAAGGCATGTGAAGATATGCGCAGGCAGATACTCGAAGCCGGAGCGAAATTCCTCGGAACAGAAAAAGACTTGCTCTCGTACGATGGCAAAATAATAACTGACGGGGATAAAAGCCTTACCCTTGACGAGCTGGCAGCCAGACTTGCTTCTTTCGCAGGTAAAGACCAGCTTATAGCAAGAGGCACATTCGGCGGGGACACATCCCCTCCACCTTTTATGGCTGGCTTTGCCGAGGTGGAAGTTGACCTCCAGACAGGCAAATGCGAAGTTACAGACTTTGTTGTTGTTGCAGACTGCGGAACTGTCATAAATAAAAGCCTTGCCCGTATACAGGTCGAAGGCGGTACAGCAATGGGCATAGGGCTTGCACTTTACGAAGATGTCGTCCACTCAGGCACAGGACGGATGGTCTCTGACAGTTTCATGACTTACAAAATACCATGCAGAAAGGACATCCGGAACATTAGAGTGGCTTTTGAAGAGAGCAATGAACCGACCGGACCATACGGTGCAAAATCTATCGGAGAAGTTGTTAACAACACCCCTGCCCCAGCCATAGCCCATGCAATATACAACGCAACAGGCGTCTGGCACAGGACTCTCCCCATAACGCCGGAAAAAGTTCTGATGGGAATGCTGAATAAATGATATTTGACATAACCAGAGGCGACACTGTCGCTGTGATCGGTGCTGGCGGAAAGACAACCCTGATGAAGTTCCTTGCGGGCAAGATAAAAACCGCAGGGATGAAACCGCTGATAAGCACTACAACGAGACTGGGCAAACACCAGATAGATGACGAATTCGACTATCTGGTTCAGATAAAAGATGAAAAAGCTCTCGCACCAGACATGGACACACTACTGCAAAAGATGAAAGAATACGACATTACGCTTCTGGAAGCTGACGGAGCCGCATGCAAAAGGCTCAAAGGCTGGCAGAAAGATGAGCCTGTTATCCCCAAGTTTGCTACTGTCACAATAGGCGTTGTCGACATAAGCCTGATCGGACAGACGGCATCAGAGGAAAATATCCACCGGAGTGAGATATTTACCAGTCTGACCGGACTGCATATGGGGGACAGGATAACTGTCCAGACAATGGCAAAGCTTATTAATCACAAAGACGGCATGTTCCGGCATTCGAACCACACTGCAAACTGTATCTTCTGCGCAAAGGCAGAGACACCGGAGCAGCTTGCCAATGGAAAGAAACTTCTCCCAATGCTCAAAGACAACATAAGAGTGTTCGCTGGAAGTGCGCAGAAAGGTTCTGTACTGGAGCTGAGATATTGAAAATATCTGCTGTAATTATGGCTGCCGGAAACTCACTGCGAATGGGCGAAAATAAACTTCTCCTGAACATAAACGGACGAGAACTGATAAGACATTTTCTGAATAACTTCCCATCCGAGCTTTTTGCGCAAACGGTTGCAGTATTTGCTCACGAAAAGGTCGGACAAATTGCAGAGGTGTATGGATTGACAACTATACGCAACACTTCCGGCGGAAAGAAAAACACTACAATAAAGCTCGGCACAGAAGCGTGCAGGAGTTATGACGGGTTGATGTTCTTTACTGCTGACCAGCCATTCACCGAACGCAGCACAGTTAATAAGCTGATCAGCGTATATGATGGTAAAAGTATAATCATCCCTATCTGCAACGGGAAGAGAAGAAATCCCGTACTTTTCCCCCCATGTACATACGATGAGCTCGCAACCCTTAAAGGTGACAGGGGCGGACGTGACGTTATAGACAAAAACTGTTATCTCTGCAAAGAGATATGCTTTGACAATGAGTCTCAGTTCATGGACATAGATACACCGGAGGATGTTAAATATGCAAAAAACATCCTGTAAAAATATGATAATTCTCCGCGGAGGGGGCGATCTCGCAACTGGTATCGCTGTACGTCTCTTCAACAGTGGATTTCAGGTGACAATACTGGAAACAGCAAAGCCTACATTCATAAGGCGCACAGTTTCCCTCGGCATGGCAGTATATAATGGCGAAGCTGTCGTTGAAGAGATCCGAGCAGAACTGCATAACAAATTCACCGCTGCGGAAGACCATATCCCGGTTATCGTTGATCCGGATATGAAAGCGCTGGATATAATTTCACCCTTGGCACTGGTAGATGCGATAATTGCAAAAAAAAATACAGGACTTTCAAAAGGACTTGCTGATATCGTAATAGCATTGGGCCCCGGCTTCACAGCAGGGACAGACTGTCATGCAGCAATAGAAACTATGCGTGGTCACAACCTCGGCAGAGTTCTCTATGTTGGGAAAACTGCTGAGGATACAGGCACCCCCGGCGTCATAAAAGGCATAGGTAAAGAACGTGTCATACATGCTCCGTGCTCAGGAAAACTCAGAATCATAAGAGACATCTCCGAAATCGTTCAAAAAGATGAAACCATTGCATTAATAGACAATACCCCTGTTAAAGCGACAATAGAAGGAATAGTCAGGGGGATGATAATGGATGGACACCCTGTGCATCAGGGGATGAAAATTGCAGACATAGACCCAAGGCAGGATGAACTTGAAAACTGCTATACTGTCTCAGACAAAGCAAGGTCTCTTGGCGGAAGCGTCCTTGAGGCTGTACTTCACTTAAGGAATGGCAATGACAACTGAAGCTGAAATTTTTGAAAAGATATCTAAAGCATTACAAAACAATATCTCCGCAGCACTTGTAACTGTACTGAACCATGCAGGTTCCGCCCCCGGAAAGGAAGGCTCGATAATGGCAGTATTCCATAACGGCGAAACAGCAGGGACAATCGGAGGGGGTAGTCTGGAGCATTCAGCTACCCAAAAAGCTCTTGAGTGCATATCCGGCAATGAAAACGCAGAGCTCAGTTACAGCCTGACCGAAGACGGCATGATGTGCGGAGGGGACGTCCGTATCTATATAAAAGTATTCTCACCGGCACTCAGGCTCATCATATGCGGCGGCGGACACATCGGTCAGAAGCTTTACGAACTGGGTGTTCTGCTGGGTTTTGCGGTGACAATAGTAGATGACAGAGAAGAATTCGCAGACAAAGGGAGTTTCCCTAAAGCTTCTTCTGTTTTATCAGGTGACATTTATAAAATATTGTCAGAGATGAACATAGACAGTAACTGCTATATAGCCCTTGCCACACGCTCACACGCAACAGACCAGCAGGCTCTTAAAGCCGTTGTAGACAGAGGGGCAGGCTATGTCGGCATGATAGGCAGCCGTAAAAAAACCGACACAATAATGAAAAACTTACTGTCAGAGGGTGTCCCTCAGAAAGATCTGGACAGTGTGTATGCTCCCATGGGGCTTGACATAGCATCAGTAAGACCGGAAGAGATCGCTCTCAGCATAATCAGCGAAATCATGCTTGTGAAAAATAAAGGCAGCCTGCGCCACATGAAAGCCAGATAAATCAGTTCTCGGGATTCAGAGTTTTTTCTATCCAAAGCCATAGGATAAGCACGACAGCAGACGTAAGCGCTGTTAATGAACCGTAGAAAAGAACAGGGTCTGCCCAGTGCAGAGTCACAAACGACATGGCAACGGCACCTGATATAAACTGATAGAAAACCAGAAAAGAAGACGCAGAACCAACATCAGTTTTCACGAGACCAAGTATCAACGAACCACTCAGAGGTCTGCTCACACCAACCGAATATGAAAACAGTGCCATGAATATAAAAAAGAAGAGATAGTGCAAACCAGCAAATAAGATAACCCCAATCCCCCCAATCATACAGCCTATGATAGAAAAAGTTATTGTTCTTTTGTCACTGAGCTTTTTAACTATGCGCGGTGAAGAATATGCCCCCGCCATACTGCAAAGTGCATTTAATCCAAATAGAAGACCAAAGGCTCTTGCTGATAAACCGTGTATAGAGATGTAGTATATCGGTGAAAATGCTATAAAACCGTAAAATGGAAGAGGAAGAAGCCCCATACTTATGCTGGCAAACATAAATTCTCTGTTTTTGAAGTGCAGAGTATACCTTGTAAGCAGCTTCAACAGTTTTGTAGTAAGCTTTTCTGTAATAGATTCCTGAAAAAAGAATGTAATCATAAATGTTACGAAGACCAGAGCCCCCTGCGCAGCAAAGATAAACCGCCAGCTCGCAAACTCCAGCAGCATAGCACCTATCATAGGCGCTAACATCGGTGCAACAGCTACAATGGTCATAACATATGCCATCGCCTGCTGTCTCTCTCTGCCGGCAAATCTGTCACGTATAACCGCCATCACTATTGCGGACGGAGCGGCGGCTCCTGCACCCTGTATAATACGAAAGCCTATGAGCTGATAAGCATTCTGGGAGAAGGCGCACATAAACGATGAAATAACAAAAATCGCTAAACCAATAATAAGAACAGGTTTACGCCCATATTTATCAGAGAGCGGTCCGGCAAAAAGTATAGACACACTGAATGAGGCAAACCACAAAACCAGTGTCAGGTTTATCAGGTCTTTCCCAACGCCCCAGCTATCAGCTATCTGCGGAATTGCTGATAGGTACATGTCAGTTGATAGTGGTGGCGTCGATGCCAGCAGAGCGAGGAATGTTATAAATAAAGCTTTATTTTTCTCAAGATTAATCATTTGTATTTATATAGCACAAACAAGTAAATAAACAACGAATGATTTGTATAGAAATGTTTAGTTACCGAACTCACAAGAGATAATACAGTTAAAAATTCCAACAATTGTAATGTTTGATACCATCTTTTGTAGGACATAGAAACCACACAAAAGATACAGTAGTATTTTATTTTTACTCAAAAACATATAATATGCTGGTAAAAAAACAACTTTTAAAATTAACTTTTTAACGACAACTTACAATGCGTCATTCTAGCTTCGTTGTTAAACTTTTTTCTTAACGTATAATTTTGTATGAAATGTTGCACACATGAATATATGAAACAGCAGGATATTTCCATTAGCTTATATCTACAATAATTTAGCATACATATAATCTTTGATACCTTTAATACAACTGCGATTTTAAAACACAAACAGCATTATATTCTATATATTATATTTTCCTATATGTTATCCAGTTAATTTTTATAAAAAAAAATTTAAGTCGCAAAAAGATACATTGAATAGAAAAAACAATGCTCTGACAATGTATTTACATCATGGGCATTTACCCCTTCTCTGAACACCCTCCTACAAACAGGTTAACTTAAATTTACATTTTTGACTTTAATTCCGGTGTATGATACTAAAAATATGTATGACATTAATTATTACGATGAATTCTGATTTTTTATAAATGAACTTAATAATATAGGACGGTGTTATTAATGCTAGCTATCGCTTGTATCAAACAAGTACCGGATACCACTCAGGTTCAGATAGATCCTGTAACAAACACTCTTATCAGAGACGGTATCCCCTTTATCATCAATCCGTATGATACTCACGCTCTGGAGGAAAGCCTCCGGCTGAAAGATCAATACGGCGCAACCGTTGTCGTGCTCACTATGGGACCTCCTAATGCAGAGGCTGCCCTCCGTAAAGCTCTGGCACTCGGCGTAGACAGAGCAATACTCCTCTCCGACAGAGTCTTCGGCGGTGCTGATACTCTTGCCACTAGTAATGTCCTCACAGCAGCGATCAGAAAGCTTGCTGAAGAGGACGAGGTAGGTTTTGTTCTATGCGGTAAGCAGACTATTGACGGCGACACAGCTCAGGTCGGCCCAGGTATAGCCACACGCATGGAGATGGAACAGCTTACTCTGGTGGACAGGGTGGAAAATGTGGACTTTAACGCAAAAAAAACAACTGTACGCAGAAAGCTTGAGGGGCGTTACGAAAGAGTTGAGAGCAAACTCCCCGCTATGATAACTGTCGTACGTGAGATAAACAGACCCAGATACCCAACAGTGCCCATGAGGCTGGCATCAAGAAATGCAAAGGTTGAAGTATGGGACAACAACGTCCTTAAACTTGACGTTAGCACTATCGGTCTTAAAGGCTCGCCTACGTGGGTCAGCAAAATCTTCTCACCGGAAAGAGATAAGGGCGAAATAATCGGCGACGGTCTTACTAAACCGCAGGAAACAGCTCAGCTTCTCATAGACAAGCTTCTTGAGAAAGACCTTCTGAGTATATAAAGGGGTAATGTAAAATGGCAAAAGTTAAAAAACCAAGAGGCGTTGCAAGGCTCAAGCCCGATACCTGCATAGCCTGCGGAGCAAGGTGTGAAAGTGCCTGCCCTGTAGATGCCGTCACAATGGACGATAATGAATCACCCATTATAAATGAAGAAAAATGTATCGGCTGTGTGAAATGTGTAAAAGTATGTCCGGCGGATGCAATTTTCATGTACTTCACCGAAGAGGAACAGAAGATACTGGCCGAGCTTGAAAAAGCAGGTGCAGAACCGGAAGTTGAAGAACTCTCCGATGAGGACAAAGCTATTGCTGAGATGCTCAGACAGTACAACGGTGTGTGGGTCTTTGTGGAGCAGACAGAAGGCGAAGTTGCAGAAGTTTCATGGGAGCTTCTGGGCGAGGGGCGCAAACTCGCAGACAAGCTCAAAACCGAGCTGTGCGCTGTCGTAATAGGCGAAGGGGTCGAAGGTCTCTGCAAAGAGTCTTTTATATACGGAGCCGACAAAGTCTATACCATAGATGAACCTGTATTTAAATATTATCGCACACAGGCATATCACGAAGCGATGTGCGGACTGGTTGAAAAATATAAACCGGAGATAATTCTCATGGGCGCAACAGGCATGGGGCGCGACCTGGCAGGTGCAGTGGCAACAGAAGTTGCAACCGGACTCACAGCCGACTGCACAGGGCTGGACATCGACGACAAAGGTAATCTGATGCAGACCCGCCCTGCTTTCGGCGGGAACATCATGGCAACCATTATGTGCGACAAGCACAGACCTCAAATGTCTACTGTGCGCCCGCATGTTATGGACATGCCGGAAAGACAGGAAGGGAAATCCGGTGAGCTAATAAGAGAGACATCCAGCGTTAAAGAGGAGGATATATTCTCTAAAGTGCTGGAGATAATAAAAGATAAAGGACACTCAAACGAAGAGGACATTGCAGGTGCAGAGATCATTGTTTCCGGAGGGCGTGGAATGATGAACTCTGACAACTTCAAAATATTGCAGGAGCTCGCTGACGCAATAGGCGGAACAGTGGGCGCATCCAGAAGTGCTGTGGATGCCGGCTGGAAACCCCACTCACGTCAGGTAGGGCAGACAGGCAAAACCGTACGCCCGAAACTTTATATCGCCTGCGGGATCAGCGGAGCTATTCAGCACCTTGTGGGTATGCAGGACTCGGATGTTGTCATAGCCATTAACCGCGACAAAGAAGCACCCATCTTTGAGGTGGCAACATACGGCATCGTGGGTGACCTCTTCGAGATAGTTCCGGCTCTCACAAAGATTCTCGTACAGATGAAAAGTGAAAAAGCGAGGACAGCATAATGATCATTAATCATACATTATTTTATATAGTCTTTGCGGCTGCGATGCTCTTTTTCGCATACAGCTGCTACGTTAAATTCGGTCTGGTAGCCCTCGGGAAACCCGACAACAGAGGCGGAAGCTTAAAAAACATGTTCAGGGATGCGATAGGACAGACAAGGGTGATCAGAGGTCCATTCGGCATAAACCACGCCATGCTCTTCTGGTCATTCCTGATCCTTGTCATACTGAACGCAGAGTTCCTTATAAACGGACTCATCCCTGCTTTATCTTTCGGCCTGCTCCCGTCATGGCTTTATGCCCTGCTTATGAATATTTTTGACATGGTGTCCGTCCTTGTTCTGATAACAGTCGCTTTCGCCATGGCGAGAAAGCTGTTCTTCCCGCCATACCCTGAAGCTCGCTCATTTGAAGCTTTTGCAATCCTGGGTATGATCGGAACACTCATGATAGCCTTCTTCTTCATGCATGGGGCAGAGATTGCTATGGGGCACGCAAAATCAGCGAGCATTGTTTCAGGCATTATCGCAAATGGACTCGCCGGTGCATCACCTGAATATATGGAATCCTTCTATGCTTATTCATGGTGGGTACACGCTGTTGTGCTGCTGGTGTTCATGAACTATCTCCCATACAGCAAGCATATGCACGTTATCACGGCTCTGCCTAATGTTTACTTCAGAGCCAAAAGCAAACCTATAATCCCTAAAAGAGAAAAATTCGAAGACGGCAACACATACGGTGCAGGCAAAGCGGACGAATTCTCATGGAAAGATCTGCTGGACAGCTTCACATGCACAGAATGCGGACGCTGTCAGGACAACTGTCCTGCGAACCTCACCGACAAACCTCTTAACCCGAGGACACTGATACACACCATCAAGGACAACCTTAATGCCAACGGCAAAGGGCTGAAAACCGGCGATATAAAAGAACCTCTCATCGGCAATAGTGACTACTCTGTGGCAAAAGATACTATATGGTCATGCCTGACCTGCGCAGCATGTATGACTGCCTGCCCCGTTTTCATAGAACATGCGCCTAAGATAATCAAAATGCGCCGGAAACTGGTTGAAATGGATGCTGATTTCCCCGAAGAACTGCTGAACCTGTTTGAAAATCTCGAACAGCGAAGCAATCCATGGGGTATTGCTCCTTCCGACAGAACAAAATGGTGCAGTCTGCTCGACCTTAAAGAGTACAGTGACGACACTGAATATCTCTTTTACGTTGGATGTGCAGGCTCTTTCGACTCCAGAAGCAAACAGATTTCTCTGGCTCTCACGCAGATAATGGATGCAGCGGGGATATCATACGGTATCCTTGGGAAGGACGAGCTATGCTGCGGAGACAGCGCCCGAAGACTTGGTAACGAATACCTTTTTGAGCAGATGGCAAACCAGAATGTTGAGCTCTTTAAATCAAAAGGCGTCAGAAAGATCATCACCCAGTGCCCGCACTGCTTTACCACACTGAAAAATGACTATAAACAATTCGGAATAGAACTCGAAGTGATACACCACAGTGAGCTTATCAGCAAGCTAATCAAAGACGGCAGACTGAGGCTGAACCAGACTGACGAGAAGATAGTCTTCCACGATTCATGCTACCTCGGCAGGCATAATGATGTTTACGATGCCCCCCGTGATGTTATCACAGGCACAGGGGCAACAGTCCTTGAGATGGAACGTAACCATGACAAATCTTTCTGCTGCGGTGCCGGCGGAGGACGTATGTGGATGGAGGAAGACCTTGGAACACGTATTAATGTAGACAGAGTTAATCAGGCTCTGGAGACATCTCCTGATTCAATATGCGTTTCATGCCCCTACTGCATGACAATGTTCGAAGACGGACTTAAAGATGTCGGTAAAGAAGATATAAGAGTCCACGACATAGCAGAACTGACAGCTATGCGACTTACGAAATAGCCATTATATAAGTACGACTCGCAGCCCGCCTGAATTAATCAAGCGGGCTTTTTTTGCATTTGAAGATTTATTTCAGGCGGAGAGCCAGAGCGACCCTGTCACGGAGTCCGGTTTTATTGAATATTGATGTAAGATGCGCTTTTACTGTACGTACGGTTATGTCCATATTATCAGCAATCTCAATATTTGACTGCCCCTGCGCAACATAACGTGCGACTTCCATTTCTCTTTCAGACAGCATGGACATATCCCCAGCCCCGTTACTGTTTACATTTTCAGGTATAGCATTAATGAGTCTGTTAATGATCTCCGGAGGCATCCATACCTGACCAGAGCTGAGTGCATTCACTGCCATAACGAAATTGGCAGGCAGCATCAGCCTGTTGCCGTACCCCCTTACACCGAACCGCATAAGCTGCACAGCCTCTTCGTATTTAGGAGTTCCAACCAGAGCCAGCACAGAGCATTTCAGTTTAGTAAGGTCAAAGGGTTCAGTTTTAAGCATATCCGCAGCAACGACATCTTCATTGTTCGGCACACATTCAGAAATCATGTCTGCATAGCTTTTGAAACAGCGCACAACGCCATCACCAAAAACCTTTGTAAACCTTTCCTGTACAAACATATCCGTTGTGATGATAAAAACCATTATCTCTCCCTTAAAGCATTATATTTTGCCCGCAGGATAGGCTTCATGAGGTATTGCATAACAGTTTTCTTACCTGTAACAATATCCGCCATGACGGTCATACCAACCATGATGTCCTTTTTATCCTCATCATCACCCAGATAGCTCTTGTCTGTTTTTATCCTTACAAGGTAATAATGCTCCTGCTTCTCGTCAATAATGGTGTCGGCACTAATGTGCACGACTTCGCCGTCAAGCCCGCCGTATATAGCAAAATCATAAGCGGTAAGTTTCACCACTGCTCTTAGTCCGGGATAAATAAAGGCAATATCTGAAGGCTTTATCTTAGCCTCCACCAGTAGCGCATCGTCGTCAGGAACGATCTCCAGTATGTCCATCCCCGGTTTAACAACACCCCCTACGGTGTTCACCAGAAGCTGGTTTACTGTGCCGTCAACGGGACTTCTGACCTGTGCCCTGTTAACCCTGTCTTTCATGGCTACCTGAGTAGTGCTAACCCTTTTAAGCTCCGCAAGAGTTTCATTGAGCTCTTCCTGAGCAACACTTTTGTATTTGGCATAAGTTTCGTCTATCATACTTTTTGCTTCAATTATCTGAGACTGTATAGACCCCAGAGATTTTTCCAGAGATTCTATATCAGTTTTGTTTTCAAGCTCTTTCTGCTGTAATTGCAGATATTCAACTTCGGACACAAGCCCTCTGTCAAACATAGGTTTCGTCAGTCTCATCTCTCTCAATATCAGTTCACGGCTTGCCTTCAGATTTTTGAGCTTTGCCCTGGCATCCTGAAGTTCTATTTCCCGCTGGCGCGTACGTTCTTTCAGCGTTGCAATCTCACTGTCACGTCTCTCAAGATTAGTTTTATACAGCTTTCTCTCTTCATCTATAAGTTCCGGAAAGTTTTTATGCACATCGGGGTCAGGATTAAACTTTGAACCTTCTGATTCTGCACGCAGTCTGGACAGCTTGGCACGCAGCTCGTCCTCTTTCGATCTGCTCTCATTATATGAACTGCCAAACCCGGTATCATCTATAGTCACGAGAACCTGCCCTTTCTTAACATGTTCCCCTTCCTGAACATTTATCTTCTCTATGATACCGCCTTCAAGATTCTGTATAATCTGTATTTGACGTGAAGGGATAACACGCCCCATACCCCTTGTCATTTCGTCCACTTCTGCAATATTCGCCCAGATAATAGATGCGCATGTCAGAAAAGCTATTATGTATAATACCAGCGACATCTTAACCGGACTCTTCTGGAGCACAGCGGCATTCAGGCTTTTCATATAAGCGATATCTTTGGAGGAAACCCTGCTTTTCTTTTTTGAGCCGTTTGTATTTGATGTCATTTGCCTTTACCCAATTTCTGCAATACCTCGTTTTTAGGTCCGTCCATAACAACCTTTCCACTGTCCATAACAATAAGTCTGTCCACTATGGCAAGGATAGACGGTTTATGTGTGATAACTATAGTTGTTTTCCCCTCCGTAGCTTTTTTAAGGTTTTCTATAACCTTCGCTTCGGAAGTAAAATCCATAGAATTTGTAGGTTCATCCAGCAGAACGATCGGACTGTCTGTAAGCATTGCTCTTGCTACCCCCACAGCCTGCCGCTGACCGCCTGAAATATTTGCACCCCGTTCACCAACCCAGAGATCCAGCCCCATGGGGTGTCTGTCTGTAAATGAGTTTACGTTGCCTATCTTGACTGCTTCGATAATCTCTTCGTCATCCGACTGAGGTGCTTTGAAAACGATATTCTCACGCACACTGCCGGAAAACAGCGTAATATCCTGTGGCACATAACTTATGTTATGCCTGAGATCCGCAGGATCCATCTGTTGTATGTCTATGCCGTCTACAAAGACAGCGCCTTCTGTCGGCTCATAAAGCCCCAAAATAAGCTTGCTCAGTGTAGACTTCCCCGACCCTACCTGACCTATAACCCCGACCCTCTCTTTAGGATTAAATCTGAGGCTGATACCATCCAAAGCACTGTTAGTTTCATCAGGGTAGCTGAAACTAACATTTTTAAATTCGATGGAGCCCTTAAAAACAGGTCTGGACAGAAAGCTTTTCTTTTCAGGTCTCTCAACATCTTTTTCCATAAGGTCGTTAAGCGCATTAAGCGATGTCTTCATCTGCTGATAGTTGGAAAGAAGTGCCGCAACCTGCGACATGGGGGATATTGTTCTGGATGAAAGAATAACAGTAGCTATCAGACCACCCATTGTCAGCTCGCCTTCACGGATAAGGTAAACTCCAACAACAACTATCGCAACTGTGGCTAGCTGAGTAAAAAAGACTGATACAGTGGAAAGCGAACTGGACAGCATTCTGGAGCGAAGGCTTTTGCCTGCGATATCTCCGGTGCGCTCTTCCCACGACCACTGTACATTGCTGCTGGCATTGAATGCCTTTATGTTTTCCAGATTAGAAAGGGACTCAATGAGCAGTCCATTCTTTCTGGCGGAAGATTCGTATGTGCTTTCAATGCTTCTCTGAAGCGGCTTACGGACAATAAGGCTGTAGCCGAGGATAAGTATGATTATGGCGATAGGGACAAATACAAGTATGCCCGCAACGTATGATATGACCAGTAAAAATATTATGACAAAAGGGAAATCAATAAAAGCCACAAGAGCACTGGAGGAATAAAACGATCTGATACTGTCAAAATCTTTGATGTTGTTTGCAAATGAACCCACAGAACGGGGCTTTTCTCTCATCCTGATGTTCATAGCCTGCTCAAATATTTTCGAAGACAGGATAACGTCACTCTTCTTTGCTATCACTTCAAGAAAGTACGTTCTGATAAATTTAAGCAGCAGGTCGAAGGAATATATAATAAACATCCCGACAGCTAGTACCCACAGGGTGTCCACAGCATTGTGCGGAATGATCCTGTCATAAACATTCATAGTAAAAAGCGGACCGACGATAACAAAGATGTTGACTATCAGAGAAGCGAGAATCACATTTGCATAAATGCCTTTAAAACGCCACAATGTCCCGAAAAACCAGTTTTTATCAGAGGTTAACTCTTTCTCCTGATATTCGGGTCTGTTATCCAGATATATCTTTTTCAGAAAAAAAGCATATCCAAGATATTCTTCGTTAAGCTTGTCCAAAGTGATAGACTGAGCAACATCATCCATCTGCGGAACTATTATCTCAGCAGTACCGGATTCTTTATCTATTGCAGTAACAACACAGGCACTATCATCTTTCAGAAGGAGTATCGCAGGCAGTACCACAGAAGGTATATGTTTCAGCTTGCGCTTAACCAGACTCGTATTAAAACCGGCTCTGGCTGCAGCACGTGAAAAATTCGCTTTCCCGCCTTCCGTACTGAAAAGCTGCTGACGCACAGCAGATGGATCCATAGGCAGCCCATGTGACAAGGATTCTGCGGTTGCCGGTCTGTTGTTCAGCTTTGTAAGCAGAACCAGACACAGCATCAGCGGGTCTGTCTGAACGCTTTTATTACTCATTATTTTTACCCAAAGGGTTTATGCCGGCAACGCCGCGCCCTTGAAAATATTTTATATTATTATCCTCGAGTTTCTGCCGAAGTTCTTCACTATCTATTTTCGTCGCTATAAGCTTGATGCCCAGACTGTCCGTTATGGTTTGCAATGACTTAAGCGCTGCAGCAACGTCACCGTCTTCGGAGTTTATCAGATAATCATAGTCTACTTTCAGATAGTCAGGTTTTAACTGCTGAAGATTCTCCAGTGATTCCTGAGACATGGCAAACCTGTCGACACCGAATGTAAACCCCAGCCCTTTTATAAGCCCTGAAAAGTCCAGACATATATCAAGGTGATGCTTTATGGCGCTGTCAGAGATCTCAAAAGTTAACCTCTCCCTGAGATGTTTAGCTGAAACAAGCAGCTTTCTGAACCATGAAAACGCCCCTCTGTCATTCAGGAACATATCTGTGATATTTATAGCAAGAGTGTGTTCTTTGTTACCTGTCAGATAATCCACAGTTTTTTCAAGAACATACCTATCCAGACTGTTTGCAAGATTCAGGCTGATAACCATCGGCATAAAAAAGCCTGCCCGCTGGACTTTGCCGTCGCTGTCCACCATGTTTACGTATATCTCCTGATGGAGTTCTCCTCCGTCGGAAACTACAGGCTGAGAAGTCAGTATAAACCTGTCTTCCCCAAGAGCGGTTTCGATCATATGCTTCCACTCCATCTTTCCAAGCACAATATGAGAACCGTCATCAACATATCTTTCCACAGCTCCTGACTCTTTACTTTTGGCCAGAGTAACAGCATAGTCTACCTTAGAAAGCACCTTCCCCATATCCTCATCATACCGGTACGAGGCAGCACCGCAGAATACACCGAGGATGTCTTTAATTTCCTCTATTGATTTGATATAGTTGTTGATATTATCTGTTGCTGTTTTTGCCATAACAAGTGCCTCCGCTGTATCACAGCCAGGCAGAATAAGTGCAAATTCTCTATTGTTCAAACAGGCAGGAACAGAGTTTGGGACTTTTCCTGATATACTCTGCATCTCATCCACACAAAAAGAGAAAAGCTTTGATATAACACTATGACCGGCTTCAGCCGCAGCATCCTCCATCCCTTCAAAAGAGAGTATAACCACCTCTCCTGAAGAATTTTCGTTCTCAGCCTGAAGATACGCACTGAGCTGGCTTACAAAGTATTTCCTGTTGAAAAGCCCAGTCGACTGATCTTTATACAAAAGCTCCTGATAGTTCTTGAGAGTTTCAATTTCTCTGTTATATATTGCCTGCGCCTTTGAGACCATAGAGTTCATGGTTATGACAACCTGTTTCATCTCCGGCGTGGAGGGTATATTTTTGTTTATGATAAATTCGTTATTCTCGATTGCGGCAGCCTGCTCCCGAACCGCCCCAAGAGGACGAAAAATCAGCCTGAGTGCCATATGAGTCGCAGCTAGAGCAGACAAACCTATTATGACAAACCACATGCCGAGGTATTTAAATGAATCCCATAGACGAATGTATGAAAGTCCCGGATGACCTTTGACGCTCAGAGTGCCAAATATTGTCCAACCGCTGGATATTTGAGCCTCGGCAGGTATATTCTCAAAGTCAACCATACGTATAAAAAAACCAGGAACTCCTTCGATCACAGGTTTCTGTGAAATATCCCCAATGACTTTTCCTTCGGCATTTATGAGCTTTATCTCCTCATAATACCCGCCGTCGAACATTGCCCGCATCATCGTAACCATTGCCGCTTCGTCACCGGCTACGGTGCTGAGGGACAGAGAGAGGGAGTTAGCCGTATTTTTCGCATCAGAATAAAGCTGTGTCCTTACAAATTCTCTCGTACTGTCAAAATTAATTTTCAGAACCACAATGAGCATGACAACTAAAAGCAGTGTCACAAAAATCTGAATTTGCCTGAACAATGTCATCTCTCTACCTCTTCAATATCTCAAGATCAACAGACTTAAGCCTGCCGACATTTTTTGATTGTGACGGATCAACTCTCTTACCAAGCCCCTTCTGTTTCTGCAGAAAGAGGTCGTTGGCAGTAAAGCTGTAAATAGGCACAAGGTCGTTACGTTGCGTTGCCGGAAGAATCTGCTTGTTATAGTTATCCAGAACAAAAGGGACGGTGCCGGGTTTTTTATAATACGTGACAACCATATGCGCTTCATCGGCATATCCTTTCGCCTTAACATAGGTGAGAAAAAGCTTCTCCTGCGGGACATCCAGTTGCAGAAGAGTGAGGAATTTCGCAACAGCATAATCCTCGCAATCGCCCATTCCAACTCCAAGAAACTCCAGGCGGCTAGCCCAGTAGTCCTCTTTTCCCCAAATCTTTTTGTCTGAGCGATAGGGGATCTGGTTATAAAAGCTGTTAACTTTTATAACCTTACTGTCTTCACTTTCCGCGATTAGTCCGTCCATAAGGCTCAGCAGTCCATCAAGACGCTTAACCGCAAGCTCGCCGTATTTACCTGCATATGACTTCAGACCATCATCAGGCAGGTAAAATCTACCCTGAGAACTGATACCGACAGTACAGAGCATAATAATAAAACATAAAACAGCGAAACCATTTATTTTTGACATAAATTATTCATGTTGTTTCAGGTGCGTGAGCTTGAACTCAATCCTTCTGTTCTTTACTCTTCCATCTCTGGTTGCGTTGCTGTAGAGAGGGAGCTCCTCACCTTTACCATATGTTGTGATATTTTCTTTAGGAACACCCTTCCTAACTAATCTATTATAAACTGATTTTGCCCTTTCTGCTGATAGTTTTTTATTAAATTCTGCATTGCCGCTTGAGTCAGTGTGTCCAACAATCTGAAGAGTGTAGCCTTCCATAGTTTTAAGCTTTGCCGCTATGGCATCCACAACAGGGTAAGAGTCTTTTGTAAGTTTAGACGAATTCAGCTTAAAAAGTATATTGCTGAAATTGACTGTCTGCTCCTCTGCACTGGCATCAAACCCCATCGAATCAACCTTTTCAGGCTCTCCGAGAGAAACCGGCTCCCCTAATGATTCCGGTTCGAGAGTGAGTGCTGATTCTTTAGGCTTGATATACGCAGGAGCATTCTCCGGTGCACTGTAGCCTATGCTGACATTTTCATTATCAGCGCATCCATAGACACCTGTTTCAGTTAACACTGAGTTATCACACTGATCCATAGTATCTTTTACTGTGTCGGCATCTCTATTATTTTCCATGACCTGATAATCTGAAAGGTCAGGGAGCTTAATCTTGTTATCAGTAAGACCAACTTTCTCAAAAAGATCCGTGCGGTGTTCGTAAAGCAGAACGCCGGTCACAAACATAACTCTGTAATAAGCAATTAAAGAGGCATACTTAGATTCAACAAAAGCAGTTTTAGCTGCCTGATTTTCATTTTCCACATCCAAAAGCTCTGGAAGTGTCCTTCTACCGAGCTGATATTCCTCTTTAAATGCCTCAAGGGTTTTCGTACTGAGTCCAACGTGGTTCTTCAGATACTCATATTTTTTATCTTCTGACTCTTTTATGTTCCAGGCGAGCCTGACGGACTCATTCAGATTACGCCTTTCGATGTACGTTCTCTGGTGTTCCTTCAGTATCTCACGGTAATTTTTCTTCTTTTCTGCACTTCGCTGCCCACCGTCATAAAAGTTGTACTTCAGATAAAGCATGGCACTGTAGCTTTTCGTGTCACCCTCGTCACCACCAGTATTATTGTCGTAATCCGCACGAAGTTCGGCGTCAAGCGTAGGGTAATAAAGAGCCTGAGTACGTTTCATTGCAAATTTTTTGGTAAGGACATTATACTTCGCAACATTAAGGGCAGGATAATTGTTAAATGCAAGCTCAACTACATCGTCAACATTTCCGGCAAATTCATATGTTTTAGAAGGATCAAGAAACTTGTCTGGGGCGGCAAAACGTCCGAGCTGTTTATGAAATTTAACCACAGCCTGTTTGAGGTTCTGCTGCTGGGAGATGACATTTGCTCTCGCGAGGGCTACTCTGGATTCTGAATTCAGCATATCCGATTTTCTGCCGAATCCGGCCTCAGTCTTCTCTATAATCTGTTTAAGAATCTGCCCCTGAGTCTCAACATTCTCTTCTGCAAGGGTGAGTAGCTCACGTTCTTTCAGAACGCCGATATATGCTTCTGCTGTTTCGATGAAAACATTGTTGGCAACATCCAGCACGTCATAGGCGGCTGCCATCAGTCTCGCTTTTGTTTCGTTTACATAATTATCAGTTCCAAAACCGTTAAATAGATTCTGTCTGGCATATATCCCGGCAGAACTAGCTGTCAGGTCACGCTCTTCCTCGTCGGAAGAGGCTCCGTTTGTATATTGCTGTCCGACAGAAAACTCTGTTCCGACATTTGGCTTATATCCGCTTTCCGCAGCCCGGACTTCATGAATAAGAGCTTCATAAACTTCAAGAGCTTCAAGTATCTGAGGGTTTGTTGCAACTGATTCTCTGAGGACACTGTCAAGTCCCAGAGGCTCCGCAAACACTTCCGCATTATCAGCATAAGCCGGTAGTGATAACGATAAAATCATTAGAAAGATAAGGATGATTGCTTTTTTAGTAAACTTGGTAAACATATAGCTCCCCTAAAATGTGATACATACCGCTCCGATACGCCGTCATGTCATCTAAAATGATAACACAGTGCGTAACAGCTAACTATAGGATTTTAATTTAGCGGGTATCACGTACTAATAATAAGATAGCCGAACAAGCATTAATAATTCATATTAATGTCATCGAGCCTACACTTTACCCGAAGGGGTAAAACATGTAAAAAACTTTACAATCCTGTCAGGCAAGACAATAGAAAGCTTATTGAGACACTTTGAAACGTGCCCGCTCTCCATAATAATACAACATTCCTTAAAGCCCTTCTGAAAAGGCTGATGGACTGCCTAGACTATATACTCTGCCATGACTCCTCCGACTATAATGTCAGTATTCTTATTCACAATAATAAAAATTCTGCGGTTTTGAGAGTGTTTGTTCTAGCCACCAATAACAAAGACATTACTCTTTAATACAGTTTCCGCGTAGCCCGCGGGCTCACATCCACTACCGCATGTACTCTTTTTCAGCCACATAACCACTAAGCTTTACAATTCCCATCCCCTACTCACTTCATCTGCATCCGGGGGACATCAGTATTGCATTATACGCTTTTATTGCCATGATTACCAGAGTCCTACATAAGATAGTTAAGGTATTTTTACCTCAAAACAAGACAAACTCCGGATCGGCAAAACGTCTCATAAGGGCATTTACAATTAACCTGCAAGAGCGCTTGTTAACAAATTGTCGTACATATTAACAAACTCTACAGTCATTTTTCTACCACCAATAATGAGGAGCTGTTCCCATGTTTTTTACAGTTAAAAATACATACTTTATCAAAAGCTGTTGAAAAAGATAAAATGGTGATATAAGAAGTTGTATGAAAAACATAAAGAGGCTCTGGACTTATTTCAGAGCACAGAAATTATTCATTTTGGCAGCGATGGTCGCATCTGTATTTGTCTCTGCCACTGACGGTGCAACAGCATATATTGTTAAACATATACTTGACGGCATTTTTATAGATAAAGACGAAACGCTCCTGAAGCTCATCCCCCTCGCTATAATTATAATGTATACATTTAGGTTCGGAGCAAGAATCGTTCAGTCATATTTCATACAGCACGCAGGGCAAAAAGCCGTACAGGATATCCGCGAAGACCTGTATTACAAAATGATACACTTGCCCATGCACTATTTCGACAACAACGACACCGGCGCAATGATGGCAAGGATAATCAACGATGTCTCATATTTAAAGAGTGCAGTCCCCGCCGCTCTGAAAATGTTCCGTAGCGGATTATCTATATTTTTCCTTATCGCCGTAGTCCTTTACCAAGACCCTATTCTCGGCTCAACAGTATTCATAGCAATACCTTTTATGGCTCTGCTAATAGATAAAACAGGCAGAAAAGTAAAAAAGTACAGTAAAAAACAGCAGCAGCGTGTCGGAGAGATGGCGACCGCTCTACAGGAAAGTTTTTCTGGAGTAGCAGTTGTTAAATCTTTTGCTAACGAAGATAAAGAGTCAAAAAACTTTTTTATTCTCAATGCCAACGCCGTAAAGTATCGGCTGAAGCAGGTGATGGTTAATGCAATCAGTGCGCCTCTTATGGAGACTATTGCCGGATTTGCTGTTGCAGCGATCATTTTTTATGGCGGAATGCGAGTTATCAGCGGAGAAACAACAGCAGGAACGTTCTTCTCATTCGTTACAGCTTTCGGTTTAATGTTTGATCCGTTTAAGAAAATCAACGAATATAACTCCACCATACAAACAGCGAATGCGGCAGCAGACAGGATATTCGGTGTTATGGATATGGAAAACAGTATTCTGGACAATGACGGCACACTGGAGTGTGATGCTAAAGATAAAATTATCAGATTTGACAATGTTCACTTTAGCTACAGCAGCACACCGGAAGAGGTACTGAACGGTATAAATATCACGGTACAGCCGGGAACAACTGTTGCTCTGGTGGGTTCAAGCGGTGCAGGGAAAAGTACAATCGCATCACTGATTCCCAGATTTTACGATGTTACAGCAGGCTCTATATCCATAGACGGCACAGACATCAGGGACTTTAAAGTGCATTCTCTCCGTAAAAACATCGGGATAGTCTCGCAGGAGCCGTTCCTCTTCAACATGCCGATAAGAGATAACATCGCTTACGGAAGACAGGATAGCGATTTTGATGACATCAGAAAGGCTGCGGACTCAGCGTATGCACTGAAGTTCATAGAAGCTCTACCTGACGGTTTCGACACAATAATAGGCGAACGCGGAGACAGACTCTCGGGCGGTCAGAAGCAGAGGCTCACTATTGCGAGAGCTCTTTTGCAAAATCCACCTATACTCATCCTCGATGAAGCCACAAGTGCGCTGGACACAGAATCAGAGCGTATCGTACAGAAAGCCCTGACTAACCTTATGACTGGACGCACGAGCTTCGTGATAGCTCACAGGCTCTCGACTATATTAAATGCAGATATGATCGTAGTTCTTGACAAAGGGAAGATAGAAGCCACAGGCACACACACGGAACTGCTTGCAAAATCAACAACATACTCACGCTTATGCAACCTTCAGTTCACCACCGAAGAGGCGAAATAAGCTACTTATCAATAGCTACACTGACAAAAACAGGCTTCAACACACGAACCAGATCAGAAGACTTCATGCTCACAAGAAATCCTCTCTTGCCACCGTTAATGTATATGGTCTCCAGTTCAGAAATCGTCTTTTCCATATAAACCGGCATCTGCTTTCTCGTCCCGAAGGGTGACGTCCCACCAACAAGGTAGCCGGTATTTTTATTCGCAATTTCAGGAGTGCAGGGTTCAAGTGTCTTCACACCTATCTCCCGTGCAAGATTTTTTGTGGATATGTCCTTATCCCCGTGCATAAGTACAACACAGGGCTCGGATTTCTCATTCTGTAATATTATAGTCTTAATCACAGCGTGGGGGTCAGCCCCCAGCACTTCGGCAGAATGTTTCGCCCCGCCCTTTTCAACATAATCATAAAGCTGCGGAGTAAATTCAACTTTGTATCTCCTAAGTTCCCTTATTGCCGGAGTTACCGGAATTTTCTCTTTTGCCATATCACTCTCCGAGCATGAGGTTCATCTTCCCCCATGCAAAATCTCTTAGTCTGCTGTCATCAGACCGCAATGCGTCAGTCAAAGCCAGCAATTCATACAAATGAAAATCATCAACAGCAGCCATCGGCACAGAAGGATAAAGCGGCTTAAGCCCTGCACCGAAATAGTCACCAACCTCATAACTCCAAACAGGTATAAAACCTCCGGTGAAGTTAAACCCTTCGAAGAGATGCTCAACACCATAAGATGTCGGCAGCCCCTTCACTGGCTCGGTATAAACTGCGGGGAAAACAAACCGTACTCCGTAACGCAGAAACTCTTTCAGGTTTGTGATATCCGGCAGGTGGAGCTTCTGTTCAACACCGCCTGTTCCCATTCGGAGCTCAGTCAGCAGACTGCATTTTTTTAACCTTCTGACACCGGCATGAACCTCAGAAGGACTCATATGAAGCTCATTCGCCGCCTCACTATATTTCCATTCCCGCTGATGCATGGCAACTATTTTAAGTATAATCATTACATCCTGCGGTTTCAGCATTTTTTCTCCATTATGCCAACACACTTTTCTTTCCATGCGCTGTATTTATAAGCAGTATAATCTGATATAAGCGATGTAACCTGAGCATAGCTAACCAGACTTCACAATATACCATACCTATTCGCGAATCGGAAATCAAACATTAATATGTCTGATAGCAATCATGACACGAAAACGCTTTAATCATAGTTATGTATGAAACTTACTAAGAGGTGTGAAATATATAATTATCAATCTTAAACAACTTACACCGCAGGGGATTGTTTGCCTGTCATTTCATCTATGTCAATCCGCAGCACAAGAGTATTCCCTACAGCCTTATCAGGAAATGAATGGTCGGCACTGCCGTACTGTTCCATGATAGCTGAAAGCCCCGAAACCTTATCGGCAGTCTCTTCGAGAAACACAACTTTTCCGTTCCCTATCACAGACTTAAAGTGGTACGTCCAGCCGCAGGCTTGTTCTTTGGCAGCTAAGGATGTGTCTGCACTCACTTCAAAGCAGACGTTCGGATTTCTCCGGAGGATGTCAACCTTTCTCCCCTCTTTAGCGCAATGGAGATAAATCGCCCCATCCTTAAACCCGTAGCTCATAGGCACAAGATAAGGCTTCCCTTCGTCAACCATTGCAACCCTTATAATCTCGCCCTTTGCCAAAAGAGCGTTGATTTCAGTCTGGTCGGATATAAGCTTCTCACTACGCCTCATCAGAACTCCTTCGACATGCTGACAATAGTTTCGAATTCATTTTTGCCCACAGGCATGATAGAAAGTCTGTTCCCCCTCTGGAGGAGTTTCATACCCGCCAGATTATACATGCTCTTCATCTCTTTCAGGGTTACTGTCCTGTCAAACTTTTCAACGAATCTGATATCCACCATTACCCATCTCGGATTTTCTTTAGTTGACTGGCGGTCATAATATTTGCTTCCGGAATCAAATGCGGTATAGTCTGCATACGGCTCACTAGCCACTTCAGCAATACCCACCACGCCCGGCTCATCTGTATTTGAGTGATAAAACAGGACTCTGTCCCCTATCACCATGTCGTCACGCATAAAATTCCGAGCCTGATAATTTCTTATACCGTCCCAGTGTTCGGTGCTGTTTTTGCAGTTTTTCAGGTCATCTATAGAGAATGATTCCGGTTCAGATTTCATCAGCCAGTATCGCATGTTGCCCTACCTTTGTTTGAGATATTCTTTGAGCCTGCGTATACCTTCAGCCATATGTTCAATGTTTCTGGTATATGCAAAACGTATGTATTTTCCTGTATTGTTCCTGCCAAAATCCACACCGGGGGTAACAGCTATGCGGGCATTTTCGAGAAGCTCCAGCGCAAAGTTGTAACAGTCATCGGAATATTCTGAAATATCCGCCCATATGTAAAAAGCGCCTTCCGGCACAACATCTATCTTAAATATGCTTTTCAGTTCATTATAAAGAAAGTCACGGCGTTTTTCATATTCCGCCTTATAGTCTTCTAAAAACTTATAGTCAAAAGCGTGCACACACCCTATCTGGCTCATAGTCGGCGCAGAGATGAATAAATTCTGCATAACTACCTCAGCAGGACGAACAAGCTTTTCCGGAAGAATCATCCAGCCAAGCCTTGCGCCAGGCATGCAGAAATATTTTGAAAAACCGTTTATAACTATAGCATCATCTGAAAATTCCAGTGCAGTATGCTCTTTAACTCCACTATAAACAAGACCATGATATATTTCGTCGGATATAAATCCGATATCTTTTGATTTGCAATATTCTATGAGACCCAGCAGGTTCTCTTTGCCATACAGATTTCCTGTGGGGTTGCAGGGTGACGATATCTGCACAGCTTTTACATTCTCATGTTCCGCAAGCATCCCCGCAGTCATCTGATAATTTGTTTCTGCACCAACAGGTATCATAACCGGATCAATACCAAGCACATATGAATAATTTTTATAGCAAGGATACCCTGGGTCTGTGAAAGCAAGCTTTTCGCCGATGTCCACAAGTATCGAATAAGCAATCAGAAATGCACCGGACGTCCCCACTGTAAGCATCACACGTTCAGGGGAAACCTGCACTCTGTAATACTGCTTATAAAAATCAGAAATTTTCTCCCGCAGAGGCATTATCCCTTTTGCCGGAGTATACGGAAACTGACCATCATCCAGAGCTTCACGCATCCCGTCAAGAACACCGCCGGAAGGCGCCATGTCAGGCTGCCCTACTTCAAAGTGAATGCAATCACCTATCTCGTTCGCACGCTGAAGGATGTCCATAACTATAAATGGCGTAAGGTTTTCTGTTCTTTTCATTTTGTCCCTATTGCGAGCAGTACGGGAAAATTTATCTTTTCGCCGTTACGCTCTTTTTCCATAACTGCCCCCTGTACCACTTTCACGGAAGAAAATCCGTATTTTTTCATGGTTTCGATGAGCCAGTTTTCACTAAACCCCTCGTTCTTCACCCCTTCGTGAGCCACATCATGAAACGGCACATCTGTCAGTTCTAAATCAGCGACACACAGCTTCCCGCCAGTGCGAAGCGACCTGTAAGCTTTGCTGAAGAAATCCTCCGGTCTGTCCACATGGTGCAAAACCATACTGCATGTCAGCAGATCAAAAGCGTTCTCAGGGAAAGTATCCTTCTCTATATCAAGAAATTCGGTAGTCAGGTTCGTAAGCCCCGCTTCCTCCGCCTTTCTATTCAGAACATCTATCATCCCTCTGGATGTGTCGTACCCTGTCATCGTCTTCGCATAGTCCGCAAGCCCCAGCAGAATAAGCCCTGTGCCTGTGCCGAAATCAGCTATATCTATATCTTTCTCCGGTTCAGCATATTTTATAATGGAATTTACTACATCACGTGCAAGCTCAACCCTGCGCCCTTTGCTCTCCCACTGGGATGCTCTTTCATCAAATATCGACATCATTTACCTCTTATTTACTCAGAAGCAGCTTGTCGTCAGCAAGCCCTTCTCCACGCACCTTTTCAAACATACCGAGCAGGTCAGGAATGGTAAGCCCTTCCTTATCTGCACCTTTGATATCAAGAACAATCTCCCCTTCATGCATCATAATTATGCGGTTGCCATATTCCAGAGCCTGCTTCATGTTGTGCGTAACCATCATAGCAGTTAGTCCTGTATCTTTGATAATCTTATCCGTAAGCCCCATCACAAGCCCGGCTGTTCTCGGATCGAGAGCGGCTGTGTGCTCGTCCAGCAGAAGGATCTGCGGCTCAGCCATTGCTGCCATCAGAAGGGTAAGGGACTGCCTCTGCCCACCGGACAAAAGCCCAGCATTCGTATTAAGGCGGTCTTCAAGACCAAGTCCCAGCTCTTTCAGCCGTTCTTTAAAATGCGCTCTTTTTGCAGAAGTAACACCTTTACGGAACCAGCGTTTAGACCCTCTCTTTGAGGCTATCGCCATATTTTCTTCGATGGAGAGAGATTTTGCAGTTCCACTCAGAGGATCCTGAAAAACAACGCCGATGTATTTCGCACGCTTATATTCCGGCACCTTCGTGATGTCATCACCGCCAAACATTATGCATCCGCTGTCGGGACTCAGAAATCCGGCTAAGATGCTGAGCAGGGTTGACTTACCAGCCCCGTTACTTCCTATTACGGTGATAAAATCACCCTCTTCTATTGTAAGGTCAACACTGTTTATCGCTATCTTTTCATTCACAGTGCCTGCATTAAATACTTTCTTAATTCCCCGGAGTTCGATCATGACTTCAGCCCCCCGAGTTTTTTACGAAGCCCCGGAAATGTCAGGGCAAATATAACTATTATTGCTGTTATAAGGTTCAGGTCTCCAGGCGAAAGCTTCACAGGTCCGAGCTCCACAGAGAGAGCGTATGCAACAGCAAGCCTGTATATGAGCGAGCCGATAACAACACCGACCACAGCCCGAAGAACCGTTCTGCTGGACAGTGCCGCCTCGCCTACGATCACAGAGGCAAGCCCCGCGACCACAGTTCCTATCCCCATATTAACATCGGCAAACCCCAGAGACTGAGCAACCAGAGCACCGCACATAGCAACGAAAGCATTGCTGAGTGCCACTCCGAAAAATACCATGCGGTCAGTGTTAACCCCCTGCGCCTTCACCATCTTCATGTTGTCACCGGTAGCACGCAGCGCAAGACCGACATCAGTATGAAAAAACCATACCAGAAAGATACAAACAGCCACAGTGAAAAAAGCGAACAGCACAATCCCCGCAAACTGAGGACTTATTCCCAAAGACTCCACAGGGGTGAAAACTGTCTCATACCCCAGAAGCGGAATGTTAGGCATCCCCATTACACGCAGGTTAACTGAATAAAGGGCTATCATAGTCAGGATGCCCGCAAGCAGATTAAGAATCTTAAGCTTAGTGTTGAGCAGAGCAGTAACCGCACCGGCAGCAAATCCCGCAGCAAACGCAGCAGCAACAGACACATAAGGGTCAACTCCCTTTGTGATAAGCAGCGCACTGACAGCAGCTCCCAGCGGGAGAGTACCGTCCACGGAAAGATCAGGAAAGTCCAGAGCTCTGAATGTCAGGAAAACACCGAGAGCCATGAGCGAGAAAACAAGTCCGTGCTCAACAGCTCCCAGAAATGCAAAATATGTCATCAGTTATTTATTACTTCGGCATTATTAACAAGTTTTGCCGGAATACTGTGGTTCAGAGTTCTTGCGGCTTTCATGTTTATAAGCAGCTTAAGGTCTTTTTGAAATTCAACAGGGATATCCCCCGCCTTCTCGCCTTTAAGTATACGGCAAACGACAACACCTGTCTGCTCTCCGTGTTTAAAATAGTCAAAACCTTTGGCAGCCAGAGCGCCTCGTCTAACAGAGTCTGTGTCAGACATAATAAGAGGAATTCTGCTCTCATCCGCAACTTTGATGACAGACTCAAGAGCGGACACAACAGTATTATCCGTTGTGATATATATAGCCTGAACTTTCCCCACCAGCGACTGTGCCGCAGCATAAACACCGGATGAGTTTGCTATGGCGCGCTCAACAAGCTTTACGCCTTTCTTTTTGGCAGCGGCTTTTGCTAGCTCAAGCTGAGACCTGCTGTTCTGCTCGCCGGAATTATAGATTATCCCCACTGCTTCCGGTGTAAAGCCGAGCTCGAATATAAGGTTAAACTGCTTTTCTATCGGAGCGAGATCACTCACCCCTGTAACGTTTCTGCCGGGTTTCATGAGGTCTGTCACTATCTTCGCACCGACAGGGTCTGTCACAGCGGAGAAAACAACAGGCGTGTCAGGAGAAAGCTTGTTATATGTATTGATAAGTGCGAGAGCTGCCGGTGTCGCAATACCGACCACAACATCATTTTTATCCCCTGCAAATTTGTTGGCGATCTGGTTGGCTGTCACCATATTACCCTGAGCGGACTGGATGTCATACTCGACATTCTGCCCCTCTATATACCCGCAGTCTCGCAGTGAGCTTTTGATACCGTCACGGACAGCATCCAGAGCAGGGTGCTCGACTATCTGGGAAATGCCTATCTTTACCATGTCACCGGCAAAAGCGGTTGACACTAATAATACGGCAGTAAGAACCAGCAATATCTTCTTCATAAGTTACCTCTTGGTTTAGAAAATTCATACCATGACAGATTTTAAACAGTGGGACAGAAAATTCAAGAAGTATTATGAGTGGAACCGTACAAAAAGAACAAGCGGCACCGGACGATGCCGCATAATGTCAGAAAAATGAAGTAACGCTTTCCGCAGAAAACTTTAGTCCACAGCCACCATCACTGCTGAGGCTTTCACTATTGCATAAGCATCTTTACCCACGGCGAGACCAAGTTTTTCACATGATTCTTTTGTAATCATGGAAGTAACGACAGCTCCGCCTGGAATTTCTATATCAACCTCAACATTCACTGCACCAATTTTAAGATCAATGACCTTACCTTTAAAAGTGTTTCTTGCACTAAGCTTCATAACATGCCTCCTGTTTAGCAATACTGCGTTATTATATATTTACATAACGATATCCGCAAGCTTTATCAATTCAATTAACTAATAATTATCTATTTAACACCTTATAAACTCCATCGTTTATGCAGTTTTTTTAATATTTGCAAAAGAATAAATATGTGCCAAACTTATAGACAAAACAGGCTCGACACGAATAAAGGAGACGTTCTATGAAAGCAGTATTGATGAAAGAATTCGGAAGTGCTGATGTGCTCTACATCGGTGAAGCTGAAAAACCTGTTCCCGCAGCAAATCAGGTGCTCATAAAAGTTGCGGCAACTTCAATAAACAGACCGGACATCGTTCAGCGAGAAGGGAATTACCCGCCCCCAAAAGGAGACTCTGAAATACTCGGGCTGGAAGTAGCAGGAGTTATAGAAGAGGTCGGTGCCGATGTAAAAGACTGGCAAACCGGGGACAAAGTAATGACACTTGTGGGGGGAGGAGGCTACGCTGAATATGCTGTTGCATATGCATGTCACCTTATGAAAATCCCTGAAACTATGAGCTTTGAAGAAGCCGCATGTGTGTGCGAATCATACATCACAGCATTCTCTAATGTTTTCATGATAGGCGGATTTGAAGACGTACAGACAGCTATCTTTCACGGAGGGGGAGGCGGCGTAAATACAGCGGCCATACAACTCTCAAATGCACTCACCCCAAACAGCAAATATATAGTGACAGCCGCTCCGGAAAAGATGGATACGGTAAAAGAACTGGGAGCTTCACTGGTCATAGACTACACCACTACCCCTGACTTTTCAGAAGCTGTAAAGGAATATACAGCGAAAAAGGGTGTTGACCTCATCCTTGACCATGTGGGGGCAAAATACCTTAAGCCGAACATGAGTTCTCTCGGATATATGGGGAAACTCGTGATAATAGGCGTCATAAGCGGTATCAAAGCAGAACTCAATCTTGCCCTTATGATGGTAAAACGCCAGCAGATCATTGGCTCTGTCCTGCGCAGCAGACCTGTCGAGATGAAAGGTGAAATCGTTGCTGAATTCACCAGAAGAGCTCTGCCGAAATTTACAGACCGGTCAATTGTGCCCATGATACACAAAATATTCCCTATGGATGAAGCTGCACAGGCTCACAAAACTATGGAAGATGACAGCCACTTTGGCAAAATTGTGCTTAAAATACAAAATATCTGACCCAAATGCCCCGTTTTAAAAGCGGGGCTTAAACACCTGTGCCGGTTCCGCTTTCCTCTTTACTCTTCTTCTGCTGAACTGTTACTGGTAGTATTAAGATGATCACGCTGGGAGGCAGTTAAATGGATATCAGAATTTACCAGATAGACGCTTTTGCTAATGAGGTTTTTAAAGGCAACCCTGCGGCTGTATGCCCGCTGAAAGAAGTCATCTCTGACGAAATTATGCAGAGCATCGCTTTCGAAAATAATTTATCTGAAACAGCATTCATCTTCGAAAAAAATAGTAAACTAAACATACGCTGGTTCACCCCCGCCTGTGAAGTTGCTCTTTGCGGTCATGCTACGCTGGCAGGCGCACATGTGCTCTTTGAACACGAAGGTTTTGAAGGTGACAAAATAGAGTTCATGTCTGAAAGCGGTATGCTCACCGTTACCCGCAAGAGTGATAAACTGGAGCTCGATTTCCCCGCTGAACGTGTCGTCCCCTGCGAGACAGACCCTATTATAGAAAGAGCTCTGGGCAAAAAACCTCTGCAAACATACACAGGTTCGGACATGCTCGCTGTTTTCGAGTCAGAGGCGGACATTGCCGGATTCACCCCAGACTTCAAAGAACTCGCAAAGCTTAATGCCAGAGGGGTCATTGTCACTGCAAAAGGCGACAACTGTGACTTTGTCAGCAGGTTTTTCGGTCCGAATGTAGGCATAGACGAAGACCCAGTAACAGGCTCGGCACACTGCATACTCACACCGTATTGGGCAGACATAACAGGTAAAAAAGAATTGAAAGCTAAACAAATATCATCCAGAGGCGGTTCACTTGACTGCTCACTGTCAGGGGACAGAGTAAAGATCGGTGGCAAGGCAGTAACATATATGAAAGGTACCATCACCCTTTAGCCGGAACTCTTTTCAAAATAATCTTAAAACCGGCACCGTCAGGTGTATTATAAGCGGCAAGAGCCCCTTTCATATGGTCTTCGATAATAAGCTTAGACATGTAAAGACCTATGCCCGTACCTTTCCCCTCCTCTTTCGTTGTGAAATAAGGGTCGAAAACTTTGCCTAGCACCGACTTTGGAATCCCCCCGCCATTGTCCGTAACATCCACCATCACTTCGCACTCTCCGCCTGTAATGCCTATAAAAAGTTTTCTGCCTGAGCATCTATGTATAAGTGCGTCTTTCGCGTTCTGGATAATATTCATGAGCACCTGCTTGAACTCTGACGGATAGCCGGAAACCTGAGTCATAGGGTACGAACATGTCAAAGGCACAGAACCGTTGCAGGCAGCAAAGTCCTTATGGTCACACGTACAATTTATTTCGTACTCGATAAAATTATTATGAAGCTGTGCATCCACGAGGGAGACGGTCTCCGTAACGGCATTCACAACTTCAAACTCCGACTGCGCTTTACCTGGCTCGAAAAATGCTCTGAAATCATCAATGGTTTTTGACAAATGCTGCACGAGATTCATGGAGTCATTCTTAAAGCCTTCTAGCAGTTCCGGTGTGGTGTATTCATCATTGGCGCAATCTATTATATATTGGATATAAAGCCCCAGAGCATTCAGCGGCTGCCTCCACTGATGAGCAATCGCATTTATCATCTGCCCCATGTCGGCAAACTTTTTCTGCTCGAAAAAGAGCTGTTCATGCTGGATCCTCTTTGTCGTTTCCTCTTTAACCTTCTCCTCAAGCTCCAATGTGAGCTTTTCAAGGTCTCTGCTGGTTTCGAGTATCTCCTGCTTGGCATTTTCCAGCTCTGTAATGTCATTCGCTGTTATAACAAATCCGGCAATCTCACCCTTTGAGTAGTGGGGGGTGAAATTAATATCAAGGTACCTTCTTCGTCCTTCGGACAGTTCATACCAGTTCTGTGAGCGGATATCTTCCCCTGCGACGCATTTATCAAGGCAGACTTTAAGATACCCATCGTATCTGAGGCTGCCGTGAAAATCACGCATATGCACACCGACAATACTCTCTTTAGGAACTTCAAAGACTGATTCATAAGCATCATTAACCGCATAATACCTGTGGTCGAGCCCTACATATGAAATAAGCTCTTTGGCAGAGTTCATAATGTGCCCGAACGCTTCAAGTTCGCTGTGGGCAATCCTCAGATCACTTATATTCTTTCTGGTTGTCAAATAGAACATGAGTCCGCCGCCGACAAACATAACAACACAGATAAGGAGACCGGAAATTATAGCTGCACTTCTCGGTCTTATAACTTCAACATAAGGGACACTGGCTGTCAGCACCACACGCCTGTCTCCCAGATCAACAAAATCATAGGCCACCAGAAGTTTTTCGCCATATATATTGTCTTTGACAGTCACGCCTCTCTCCCCTTCATAAGCAAGGGACACGGGCTTACCCTCGGGGACATCACCGATAGGTTCTTTCAGCAAAAATGACTGCCCGTCTATGTTTTTGTAAACAGAATAAAAAGTTGTCCCATCCTTTACAATCAGCGCAAATGTGCTTGAGAAATCTCCCCCTATAGTCGAAGCAAAACCGTTCTGCATGTCAAGTACAGCAGAGTGAAAAGCTTCATTACTGGTTTCTCTGTGTTTCTCTATGTGGCTGAGGAAGATGACCTGAAGATTTACCTTTTTGTTGCTGACAATTTCACGCAGCCGCAGCTTGTGCAAATCAAATGTATTTCCATACCAGTACCGCATAACTCCGGCTACAGCTATAACTGCAACCAGAATAATCAGAATATACGCTATGATAAGCTTTCCGGAGAAATTTCTCATATAAATAATAACACCCTTGAGGTTTGGCTTAATGGTCACTTCTTAGCTATAAATAAATATAACACAGTTAATTCGAATAACAAATTTAACATCTTGTGCTATGCTATACTGATGTTTATACTTATGTGTTTTACATAAACTAAAGCTAATCGGGAGAATCTGATGAAAAATATTATCATAATCGCTGCAATGCTCTGTTTTTCATACGGGTATGCAGATATTACCGTTACAGAAGAATCAGACGGATCCAAAATGGTAACTTACTATGCCGATAATGTCTCTGCACACTATATAGACGGTCACTTAACAAACATAACCGACATCAGTAAAAGCCTTATAACTGTTCTGAACCCTATGGAAAAAACATACTTTCAGGCAACTTTTGAAGAGATGAGAGCACTTGCAGAACAACTTAACGAACAGATGAAAGCCATGGCGGAAAACCCTCAGTTTCAGGAACTGCTGGACAGACACGCCGGTAAAGTAGATATCAAAAAAGACGGCACAACAACCATAGCCGGATATAAATGCGATAAATACCTACTAAGTATGGAAGAGATGGGTGCCAGTGCAGAAGTATGTTTCTCAAAAGAGCTCGGTGATGCCCTACAGAAAGAAGTTGACATCAAAAAAGCCGAAAAACTCATGGACTCTCTGGAAATCGACGGCATGGGAGACATGATAGGTGTAAAGATATCAGAACTTGAAGAAAAAGCAGGGTACCCCCTCAGCGAGAAAACAGACAGCACAATGTTCGGTATGGAAGACGGATACGACAGAATAGTTACAGAAATATCAAAAACTAAGATAAAAAAATCAGTATTCAGCATCCCTGATGGCTATGAAAAGATAACAATTGATCAGGCAATGGGAAATTACTAAATAAAAGGCTGGGCATCATAACCCAGCCCTATTGTTTTTACTCTGCGGACTTCTTATTCATTCGACTTTGCCGACAGGCTTGAGATCGGAATTATCTTACAGAAATCAGCAAGAATCTGCTCTGGATTCGATTTGAAGTTCTTGGCAAACTCCTTAAGGCTTTCATTATAAGACTTATCTATATCAATATCTTTAAACTGGCTGATAAAGCTGTTTATGTGCCCTGTGAGGAACAGTTTGTCATCAGGAGTGAGATACTCTATCTTTCTTACCCCTTTGCCGAGCTGACCGTCTGTGACTCGCCCTCTGATGTATGCCGCCCCCGCAGTCATGCCGGAACATACATAATATCCGATAGGGTTCATCCTGTTCACGATATTTAATATTATACCGATACCACCCTGAGCGTACTCCATAAAATAGTCACCCATACCCTTTTCATGACCAAGCCCGTAAACAGCGACAGGAGCTCTTCTGCCGGAAAGCTTCACTTCAAACTGTTTCAGAAAATCCTGCCAGTTTGTTTTCACACGTTTCGCACGGCGGTGCTGGTATTTCTTTATAAGCTCTTTTAGGATCTCATCATCCGATGCGTTCTGAAACCTTTCAACATCTATATTTTTCCATTCATCCGGCAGTCCGGCCTTCATCAGAAGAAGATTACGCACTCCTCCTGATTTTGCCACACGGAATGTACCGCTAACAGAATATGCTGCAAAAAGGTCACTCACCTCACCTGCAATGTTTATCTCTTCGGGGTTTGATGTATTCGCTACACCGACCTGTGCATTTGCAGGTACAGTGGTAATAGTGGAATGGTTCGGTATAACGTTGATTTTTACGTCTCGAACAAAGGCAAAGGAGTGATTCCCCACAAGCCCCCGCACAGTGATCTCTTCGCAGCGGATACCTGTGCCAAGGGTTCTCTGCCCCATAACGTTATCGAGAAAAAACTTCTTAACACCTCTGTCCACAGCTTCTTTCATGATGTGGTTAATGTGCATGGATTCAATTTTGTCAAATCCGACATCAACCTTAAGGCTGTCCCCTTCGATACCGGAGAGAACCCTTTCAAAAACTTCTTTATTCTCTTCATAAGTGGCAGTTCTGGATTTAAATATCTTCTTCTCACGCTCTTTGATGGAAACATGCGGAACTTGTTTTGGATGATCTCCCTGTCCGAATGTCGCGAAAAGGAGCGGGTCGCCCCCGTGATACCTGAAGCGTCTTGCCCCAACGACGTCAGCGTGATTAGACATGCCAAGCCCGGCAGCCATCCCCTCCATGTCGTCATGAAAAGACCTGACCATACGGGCGATATTGTCTGACGCAGTAGCAGGGTCTATCCTGTGACCGTAGGGCCTGGATGTAATACCCCATGCGCACTGCCCCGTGTGGCATCTCCGGCAAAGAGTACAGCCGAGCACATGCAGAGTACGCATCCCCATACCCACAAAATCAGCCCCCGCAAGCATGGCAAGCATGGCATGAAAAGAATCCATAACCCCGCCCTCTGATATCAGCGAGATATGCTCACGAAGCCCCTCTTTACGCAGCGCCATATCCGCCATGTGGGTAAGATATATTATATTCAGTCCACGGTTCTGAAGGTCTACAAGATGCGCCGCACCTGTCGAGCCATCCCCCGCCTTAATTGTTATATAGTCGAATCCCGCCTTTGCGATAGCCACGCATATCTCTGCGAAATTCCATGCAGTGCCATAGACATCCGCCCCAATGAGCTTATCGTCACCGAGAAGTGCACGGAGAGATTCCACACGCATCGGCAGCTCTTCTATCGAATACTGAAGGTGTTGAGGGTTAGGACTTGAGAGATGGCGCAGAGCCTCCACACATCGGAGAAGAGCTATCTCGTAGTCGTTCTTCTTGTCCTGAAGCCTTCCGCCCTTCCCTTTTTTAGCATCCTGCCCGTACTTCATAGAGATTCCGGCAAATTTATCAAGCTCCACCCAAGGACCAAAGCCACCGGAACCGAATTGCAAAATGCAGTGGCTGGCGGCTGCCATCATATCAGGGTGCACAAACCCTTCCCCGGTAAAGAATGGTCTGCCAAGCTTAACGCATGCCATCATACGTGCAAGTATCGCCTCGTGGCTGTTTGAGCCATAGGACTGATGCACATCGAAAATGGGCGTATCAACCTGAAACCTTGCGGCACGTTTGCCCAGAGTCATATTACGCATCTGCCCGGCATATTCGTTCATGTGGTCTCTTGTGGGAGAGAGAATCTCTGCGGCATCAATGAGCCAGTCAGTATACATCTTTGACTGACCACGCCCGAGGTGAGCGGATGATATAGTGGATTTACCTCCGGCACGGGATATGATGTTATTTATCTGTTCGTGCCCCGTGAGGTTCACGCCTATATCGTGATAGTCCGGATTGTCATAAACTTTTATTGCTCTCTGCGGGCACATTTTAACGCACCTCTTGCAGTTACAGCATTCGTCGGGGTTTATCCAGAGTATCTTCTCTATGAGATTGATTTCGTCGCTACTGTCTGGAGATACCCTGTGTCCGCCGTCATCGTAATAACGCTCTTCCATGGTAAAAACACCATGCCCCGCACCGGGTTCTTTTATATTATGCGTACAGCTTTCAACGCAGGTCGAGCAGTGGACACAGCCTCTCCCCGGCTCTTCGATATCGTCTGTAACTTTCACCCAGTATTTTGCCCCCTGAGCAAAGATCCCTTTCTCATCCGGCTCGGTATATCTGATGGAGCGCTGTATAACTATATCTTTTTTATCAATCATGTTTCTTCCACCCGTAATCAAGTTTGGTCACCTTCTTATCCTTAACCTCAAAGCCGATTATTTTTCCCGCCTCGGGGTCATACATATTCAGCTCTTCATGCATGAAATACGCAGCAGAGATGACCGCCCTCTGTTCAGAACCAAGCAGTGCCACTTTGTCGTTCACCCCTACAGAAAATGACCTGAGATGGTCTCTGTCAGTGAATCCCACAACAACATCCTCCACAAGAGTGATAGCTGTGGCAGGCCCTGACATCTTCATCCTGTAAAGCAGCGGATCAGCCATAAGAGCGTCAAAGCGCTCTTTATCTTCCGGAGCCATGGCGCACAGCTCCTGCGGGAATTTTCTGCACATAACCCACTCTATCTCCTCCAGACTGTAGCCCTGCTTCAGCAGGTATGCCACAGAGAGAAATATAGCCTCGGAATCTGTACCGGCTGTGAGCATAATATCAAGCTGCTCCAGAGCACGTGCGTTTGACATGTCGCTGGAAAGGTGTCCGTTATGCACACCGGCGATCTCACCTATGGATATCGGCTGAGGCCCCCACCAGAGACCACGCCCCTGCGAGGTCGGCCAGCGCAGGTGTATCAGACACGCATCATAATAGCTGTTTTCAAACTGGTGGATGTCGTAAATATCTATCGTTTCTTTCAGCTCAAAGGCAGTAAGGAATGTTCCGTTGTATCTGGAACTGGAAAATATTCTAGCATCATCAATATACTGCCTGTTAAAACGGCTGACGACTTTTGCTATGTATTCTGACTCATTCTGAATATGCTCACGGTACATCATCTCCTCCGGCGAAGGGGGAACAATGCTGTAGTGCATTATCACAGGCAGATCATATGCATAATAGAATTTCCGCTGAACCATATCACGCTTTTCAAGGATACGAAGTCCCATACTGCTCAGAACTTCGTCCAGCTCGGATATTTTGTCTTCTGAACGGAACATTATATGAAAATTAAAAAAACCTGTATCTTTATAAAGGCTCTTAAGTGTGACCCCTGCGCCGGTACGTCCACGGTACTGCATACACCTTGCGGCTTTCAGCAGCGCATCCAGACTGAAATCACCAACAACAGCGAGCAGTCCGCAGGCGCCCCCCGGAAGTCCTTCTGCGCCACCGGAAAAGTTGCTGACGCTTATATTTCTCGACCTTGAGAATTCCTCATTAATGATCATGATCACACCCTCCGTCGTCAAATATCTCACATGCGGAGATGTACTGCTGTTTACGGAAATCATCCAGCTTCGAGCCCTCTTTGGTTACTGTCAGTGCTGACCTAGGACACGCCTCAACACTTTTATAAGTAGCATCACCGAGTTTATCTTCAAGAAACTCGTAAAAATGTGCATCAGGTTCCGGTGTCCACCCCTTCTTAAGCTTTATAAGGGAACCGTCACTGTAGAACCAGCACCAGTCACACTGGATGCAGATACCGCAGTTGAAACATCTGGAAGCCATAAGCATTGCCATGTCATCTTCCGCTGTCTGCACTATCTCTTTAAAATTATTCTCTCTTTCAGCAACGGGGAGTTCGTCTTCCACAAGCCTGCCTGTTTTCTCAAAATACTTTGTATTAAGCATGTTATAAAATGCTGTATCCCGCCTTGATTCCGGCTCTGCATCCTCTCCGAGAAATTCACGCACAGCCTTTACTGTGTCCTGAGCAAGCCCCACCACACGGACAACCATACCAACACTCTCAACATTGCCCATCGCAGCGTCACCGGTGACGAACACTTTATCCCTGTCCTCTTCCTGAAGATCAGGACATATCATCCGCGGGAAATCCACAGTAAAGCTTTCGCCTACAAAGTAGAGATCAGGTCTGTCACCTATCGCCAGTACAACACGGTCAAACTCGTGCTCCTCCACCAGCCCCGGAACAGCAAACGGCTTTGCCCGCCCGCTCTCGTCCACAGGCCCCAGTTTCATAACCTGAACCTGCACTTTCAGTTTCTTTCCAGCCTTTTCTATCTTCAGAGGCTGCCGCAAAAAATTATAGGCAACACCTTCTTTAATAGTATCTGCCACCTCTCCGGCATGAGCTGTCATTTCATCTTCTGTACGTCTGTAAAGGACTGTCGGCTCTGCGCCCAGACGCACGCTGCATCTTGCCACATCAATAGCCGAGTAACCGCCTCCGATTACGCATATCTTTTCGCCCTTCCTTATCTTAAGCTCCTCAGCCAGACCGAAATTAATCTTCCGCAGGAAAGGTATCGCGGATTCAGCAAGTTCTTCCCCTTCAATATTCATCTCAGCAGGCTTATGCGCTCCGGTAGAAACAATAACTGCATCGTATTCACGGGTAAGGTTAAGAAATTTATCTTTATTGATATTCTCGCCGCATTTAATTTTAACTCCTGCTTTCATTATAAAATCAAGCTCATGACTGAAGACGTCACGGGGATATCTGAAAGCGGGAATCCCCTGTGTCAGCAGCCCCCCCGGAGTATCCTCCTTCTCATAGACATCTGTACGGTAGCCAAGCCTCGCAAGGAAATACGCAGCGGAAAGTCCGGCAGGCCCCGAGCCTATTACAGCTATTTTCAGATTTTTATCAGGTGCAAGCCTTTTCGGCTCCAGACCATTTCTGTATCCCCAGTCAGAAACAAATCTCTCCATAGCCCTGATATCAACAGGTTCGTCAAATTTCGTCCTGTTGCAGGCAGTTTCGCACGGATGATCACAGAAACGTCCACAGCCGGAACTGAACGGATTCGTCTCTTTTAAAACATAAAACGCCTCTTCGAAACGTCCCAGCTCGGTAAGATACAAAAATCTCGGTATGTCGTTTCTGGCATAGCAGCCGTGGTTCCCCAGATGATCACGGGAATAGCACGGGCTGAGTTTATTGAAGTATAACGGAAAAAGCTTTTTCACTCAAACCTCCGGTTATTAAGTATGTTTAGTTCATTTGGATCTAAATAATATGAATATTAAAAGTATAGCTCAAATACTGACTGGTGCAATCAACAAAAACGGCGAGTGTTTTGCACCCGCCGTTTCGCTATAATGAGAGAGTAGAGGTTTTATTGGATTCGCCTTTTACAGCAACCATATTTATATAGTATACCTTTTTTGTCTGATTTCAAGTCTTTATTACAAGGCATCGCTGATACAAAACTTGTTCCTCAGATAATTTTCTGAAGATACACAAGCTTTTCTATAGACCGCTGTAAACTCTGGAAAACTTCATCTTTTTTATGCTCTTTATCCATACACGAAGCAACAGCCCTTGCTGTTTCAGCCAGAGCGTCTGCTGCAGCGTCGGTTAGCGCCTGTCCTGAAGAAGCCTCAGGAAGCCTGCACACGCAACAGTCCATATCACGTGCGACAATATTCAGCACATCGACACATTTGTAATTGATAAGCACGTAGAGAAAATTCTCCAGTGTCGCAGACTTGCTACTGTCGTAAGCATAGTTTTTAATCTGGTTTACTGAAATGTCCAGCTCTGCCGCCAGTTTTTCTCTTCTTATCCCTTTTTTGTTTACTGCCTTAAAGAGTTCCCCGCTGATGTCACATGCATATTTTCTGAAATCTCCCATGATTACCCCCTAATAATGCATACTGCAAATTATTCTACATCTGTGAATTAATACTAATGTATATATAATATTCACTTGTATAGCATATAGTAACACATATTACTTTTATTTGCAATAAGTGAATTTTTAAGTTATTTAGTTACTCGGGAGAAGCTATGACCATATATCTTGTACACTGTGATTTTAAAGCCGGAAGTCCTGCTATGGCAAATATTGAGAAGATCATAAACGATTATGACGGAGTCAGGCACAGACAAGACAGCTGGTTCATTGCATCCGATGAACCGGTAAGCGCAATATACGACAAACTTAAAGACAGCCTTGCGCACTCTGACTATATTCTCATCACAAAGCTAAACTACGACCACATATGCAACTACCCCCGGAACATAAAAAACTGGATTAGTAAAAACATGGCACAGTATATTTAAAACACCCTGACAGCAGAAATTGTATATAAAGCCAGATACTGCCCTGATGAATATTACCATAAATCGTAGAATATCAAAACAGAACTACAAAGAGACAGCCTTGCATGGTGAGCGGAAGATACTTTTTTCGTAATAATGATGCAAAATAACTATTGATAATTTGGCTACCAGTCGTATGTTAGTATTATCAACAACGGCTCGGACAGTACGTAGGAGGCGCGGAAAAGCCTCGAGTGAAAACAAGAGTTCGCCGTGTTGTTAAAATAAATATGGAGGTAGGACGATTAATACCTCGAACTTCAGCCCCCGCTGAGAAGATCTTGATAAAAAGGTTTTGCGGGGGCTTTCTATTTTATAATCTCAGCACCTGTTAACAAACCGCAGGGCTACCCCAACAGTTCAAAAAACTTCTGCGCCTCTCGAAGGTTTATATCAATCTTAAGATAATGCACCCTTTCCTTAACGTCTTCCGGCAGTTTTACATAATCTTTTTCTGTGGTCAGGATCAGGTCAGCTTCAATCTCTTTCGCCTTACGCTCCACAACATATGTTTCACGCCCGCAATAACAATGGTGATCACTATAAAACTTTCTGCCCACAAGCTCTGCCCCAAGGGACTTAATAAAACTGAAAAACTTCTTCGGTGATGCAATCCCTGCAAAAGCAAAGACCTTCTTCCCCTTCATCGCTATTTTAGCTTTACCGTCAACGCCATATATACCGGAATAATCCACATTACTAAAAAACACAGGTTTACCCTTAACAAACTTCGCAGCCTTTTCAGGAATTCTATCATCTTCTGCACGGGTAAAGACAACGATATCCGCCCTCTTTATCCCCGATGCAGGCTCACGAAGATACCCGAAAGGAAACATCAGCCCTGTCGAGATCGGCTTTTTATGATCCAGCAGGCAGATATCAATGTCACGATGCATCTTATGGTGCTGGAACCCATCGTCAAGCAGATAGATATCAGGCTTAAAATGCTTTTCAGCATATTCATAAGAGCGCACGCGTTCTTTCCCTGTAATGACTATTGCCTCAGGACAGTTCACCGCTATCATATAAGGTTCATCAGCAGCTTTGTCCGGTCCGAGAAGTATGCTTTTGCCGTCACTGACAACATTTGTATCGTAGCCTATATTCCCCTTATACCCGCGGGACAGGATACAGACCTTTTTACCTTTTGATATGTAGTGCTTGGCGAGCATGATAGTAAAAGGGGTTTTCCCTGTGCCCCCCATGCTAATATTTCCTATGGAGATAACTTTAGACATTATTTTTATCCTTTATTTCTTTCAGAAACAGATATTTTAGATATACGTATATAAACGAGCTAACAGCAACAGCCAGCCCTGCGAATCCGTCCATGAAACCAAGCTTTATAAAGTATTTTTTTACAAAAGCGTATGCAGGCTTAGTTATGAGACCAAAATATGAAAATCGTTTCCCGTTTTTATAATATGACTCTGCCGCAACTTTAGCGTATTTTACAAGCCTCTGATAGTGGTCGTAAATATCTTTGTATGAGTAATGAAGCAAATAACCGCTTCGAAGTTTCTCAACACTCCCCTCAATGCACAGGACATCATGGGGGTCATACCCTCCCCATACAGGTGCACACTTGCGCCTTACCAACCGCAGCTTCCAGTCCGGCTGCCATGAATAATCAAGAAACTTCCCCATATAGAAAGTCTTGCGGTTAACCATGTAACCGTCTGATGTCGGGTGTTCTACAGCATGGACAACTGACTTCCTTAGTTTCTCGTCAACAACTTCGTCACAGTCCAGACTCAGAATCCATTCACAGGAGCACTTCTCAAGAGCGGAATTCTTCTGCGCCACATGCCCCTTCCAATCTTCATCAAAAACCTTTGCCCCATAGCTTTCGGCTATCTCTGCTGTTTTGTCTGTGGAATGGGAATCTACTATGATTATTTCAGACGCAAAATCAGCTATTGCCTCAAGAGTACGTCCGATGTTAGCTTCTTCGTTAAACGATATTATGGCCACTGATACAGGTAATTTATTCAACATTTGCATCCCTGATTAAATTTTAAGCACTAGTATATCAGTTATTTGTAAAAATGCACAATATTTAGTTAATTTTTACTTCCAACAATTCAATTATTGTGGTTTACTGTGGTCAAATCACTTGCGCATATTATAACAATATTCTATAATTGGAATATTTATAACTATAAGGAGCATATAATGGCATACAAACCCGAAGTGAAACCTGTTCAGTCAGTTTATCACGCTCTGCAACTTTTCGAAGTTTTCAGAAATGCTGAAAACAAAGATGAGTTCGGAGTGACAGAACTGAGCAAGTCTCTCGGTCTTCATAAAAACAATGTGTTCCGACTGCTTGCTACTCTGGCTTCCAGAGGATACATTGAGCAGAACCTCAACACTGAAAACTACCGCCTCGGGATCGGTATTTTTAATCTGGGTCAGAAATTCGTCAACAAACTCGGCATACTTAAGCTTTCCAGACCGTTTATGGAGAAGATCGTATCCGAAGTTAACGAATCTGTCTATATCGGCATTCTCCGTGAGGGGAATGTTATCTACCTCGACATAGCTGAAACACAGCTCCCCGTACGCGTAATCAGCCGCGTGGGGAAAGATGTCCCCGCATACTGCACCGCAATCGGTAAAGTGCAGCTTGCTTATTCGTCAGAGGAAGAGATCAATAAGATATATATGGGTGCGAGACTCAAACGTTACACAGACCTGACTGTTACATCTCTGCCGGTTCTTAAGAAAGAACTTAAGCAGGTCGCAGCAGAAAACTACGCCTTCGACAACGAAGAGTTTGAAAACAGAGTCCGCTGTATCGCTGTACCGATTAAAGACTACCTTGGTGTGCCTGTTGCGGCACTCAGTGTTACAGGTCCGGCATGTCGGATGACACAGGAACGGATGGAGAAAGAGATCCTCCCCGTTGCGAGAAAATACGCCAGAGAGATATCAAAACGACTTGGCTTCCAGGAAGCTTAATAACAGGCGGTACTCGAAAGGGTGCCGCTTTTTTTTTGCACTCCATCCATAAAGACATAAGGAAAATCTCTCTTTACATTCGGCATGGAATCCTATAATTTTTGTTTATGTCATATATAGCACTAGCCAGAAAACTGAGACCCCAAAATTTCGATGAGCTTTCAGGACAGGAGTTTGTGGTAACCACCCTAAAAAACTCCATAGAGATGGGAAGGGTTGCCCATGCATACCTTTTCACAGGCCCCAGAGGTGTCGGCAAGACAAGCGCCGCACGTATTCTGGCAAAAGCTGTTAACTGCCTTGAGCCTGTCGGCTCTAATCCATGCAATAAATGCGAAAACTGTACGGAAATAACTTCCGGTACATCAATGGATGTAGTGGAAATAGATGGTGCCTCCAACAGAGGTATAGACGAAATACGCGAACTGCGTGAGGCTGTGCGCTTCCTCCCTGTTAAATGCAAGTTTAAAGTCTATATCATTGATGAGGTTCACATGCTCACTGAGCACGCCTTTAATGCACTGCTGAAAACTTTGGAAGAACCGCCGGACTATGTGATGTTCATACTGGCTACCACAGACCCCCAGAGACTGCCTGCAACGATAATCTCACGATGCCAGAAATACGACTTTAACAAAATTCCTTTCGAGATCATGTATGACAGCCTCGCCGGAGCGATGGATACGGAAGGGATAGAATACGACAAAGACGCACTAAACCTTGTTGTGCGAAACTCTGACGGGTGTATGCGGGACTCCCTCTCGCTCCTCGACCAGATTATAGCTTTCACCGGAGGCAAACTGGATGAGCAGAGCACATCCTTTCTACTTGGCTTTTCTGAGAAATCCCTCGTAGACAAACTTTTTGCCCTGATAATAAAAGAACAGCCGGAAGAAATACCGGACGCAATAGAAGAACTGTCCGGCAAAGGTGTCAACTTCGCTTTTGCAACAGAGACACTCATAGGGCATACCAGAAACCTGCTGATGCAGCTGATCACAAAAAAGGAAAACAAAGAGCTGACATCAAAAGAGAACGACTACTATAAAGAACTTGTGAAAAACACTTCAGAACAGCAGTTATACGCTCTGTTTCAGGTATTCCAGAAGTTACTGAATGACCTTAAGTTTTTTAGTTTCGAGCAGTATATTTTTGAGTTCGGCATGTATAAAGCTGCAAACATAGGTTCTGTAATCTCTTCAAAAGGTCTGGCGTCCCAGACATCATCCGACACTACAGGCAGAGCAGCTACTGTAAAAAAACCAGTGGCGGAAACATCATCCAAACCAACCCTCAGCAGCACAGATCTGGAAATGCAGAATATCATAAGCGCTGTGGAGCAGGAAATCCCCGGGTCACTCTCCTCTATGCTGGGACACGGATACATTGTACACATCGCTGACAAGGTGCTGACTATTGGTTTCTCCTCAGAGAAAAAGTTCTACTTTGACTTCGTGAACCGTGCACAGAACATGCAGGCGCTAAACAGGATTATCCCCGCTGCTTTCAACAGCATAGATCAGGTTAAAACAGTCATCGAGCAAGACACCAAAAAAAAAAGCATAGTTGAAAAAAAACAGACAATAGAAACCTTCCACGAAAAAAAAATCAGACAGGAAGCAAAAGAGGACGGGCTTGTCCAGAAAATCATACGCGAGTTTGATGGAAAGCTGGAAGATATCGAAGTGTTGCAGAAACCATCTTTCGAGTAGACAGGCAGCCGAATGGAAAACCTCACAAAACAAAACAGCAGCACAGGCTGCTTCGTATGCGGCATAAATAATAATCACAGTCTAAAAGCAAAATTCTACCACATAGGCAACGGAACCCTTATAGCAGAGTTCAACGCTATGGATCAGCACCAGAGCTACCCTGGAGTCCTCCACGGGGGCATAGCAGCGGCGATACTTGACGAAACAATGGGGCGAACCATCCTTTCAATAGACGAAAATCTCTGGGGCGTCACCATAGACCTTAATATGAAATACCGCAAACCTCTACCCACAGGAGACAAGCTCTACGCTAAAGCTTTTCTGACCGAGCACAAAAACAGATCCTTTACAAGTGCAGGGGCAATAATACTTCCGGATGGGACTCCTGCGGTCACCTCTACTGGAAAATTTATGAAACTTCCACTGGATAAAATCACTCAGGGGGGAAACTTTCTGGAAGACTGGTTCTATGTTGAGGATGAGAGACCTGTAAACCTGCCGGAATATATTATCAATTTTCAATTATAATACCACCAGACATTAATCGCATATTAACCTGACAATAACATTACTTAACTGATTAATAATAGAGCGTATATCCCCTTACAAAGAGGTAATTTATGCTCAGAGTTTCTGTTTTAATATTATTATTATGCACGCCCGTATCTGCATTCGCAGAAAATAATTTCATAAATATCAATATTCAAAATAAACTTTTTGAGCAGTCTGCTGTCAACATTACGGTGGGTGATATTAAAAACCTGCTCAAAGAAAGCTTTAAAGGTAAATCCGTAACGATCAACGGAGATAACGCAGAGATAAATATTTACCTGAGGCTCCAGACAAATAACGACATTCCAACTGCAAGAGTTTTCCCCTCTAGCATTTTATATCCTGTACAATTTTACATGTGGAAGTCGAGGCCCTCGAAAGAGGGTCTCACTTTGACCCTTTCAGCACCGGACGCAATGGGCATTGTGTTTGGTCTTTACGGTCTGCTTCAGGAGAAGCTCGGCTTCCGCTTTTATCATCCGAAAAATACATTTATCCCTGCCCTGACAGAGTGGAATCTACCTTCGTCCTTCACTTTTGAAGGGGAGCCCCTCTTCCAGAAGCGAGGATTCCACCTTCACACAATGCACCCTATGGAGCTTACAGAGCAGCTTCACAGCAGTATGGACGGCACAGGTTATTACGATGTCAAAGAGTATATAGACTGGCTCGTACGCAACGGACAAAACGTTATGCAGTTCTGGCTTCTGCGCACAGCAGACAGAGAGACATGGACTCAGCACGCATCCAGATATGTCCGCTACGCAAAACAGCGCGGGGTACTCACAGGAGCAGTGATAAGCCTCTCCACCCTTCAACAGAAGGCATTTCAGACCGTAAATCTCCTCAACCCATTAGAAAGCTACGAAAAGCAGATAGATGAAAATGTTAAATGGCTTCTTCAGGTTCCTTTCGATTATGTAAGTATCGATTTTACAATGGGGGAATACCTCCCTGACCTCTCAGAACTTATGCCCGAGCATAAAAAATACCTCATCAAAACTATCAAAGAGAAGTACGGCGTGAATGTAATGGAAAACACTCATGTCATTAAGCGGAAACCGTCAGAAAGCCCTGACACAGCAGGGGTGATGATACATTCAGTAATGTTTTATTCGCTAACAGAAGATGAAGCGCCGGTCTACGGCAACAAAAATCAGCAGTTTATGTTTGAGATGATGCAGAAGGAGAAGACCAGACGGGAGACTTGGTACTGGCCGGAATCGTCATACTGGGTAACATTTGACACCTCTGTCCCGCTCTTTCTCCTGCCGTATCTTAAAAGCCGCCACGATGACATAACACTAATGGCAGATCAGGGGATAGAAGGTCATGTAACATTCACTTCCGGCTGGGAGTGGGGATACTGGGTTATTGACTACAGTATCGCCAGATGGTCGTGGCAGTTCAGAACAGACGGAGAGATTCATAAAACATCGCCGGTTTCTGTGCTGGCTGATGTATTTGCAGACGACGCCGAAGCACTCTTTAACTATGCCGCAGATGTACAGGAAAAATACTTAAAAGATGAAAAACTCATAAGTCTTTTGTCCGCAAAAACACCCTTTGAAGAACTTCCGTGGCCCTTCAACAAAACTTTTCAGCCAAAAGGCAATTATTCCATGCTGAAGGCTTCGCTTCCATTCGTCGGGAAAAAACATCGTGAAATGATAAAACAGGAAGCGCAGATGCTGATGGATTTCTCAGATGATCTGTTTTTTATCGTTAATGCTCTTCATAACAATGCACAGCCAACCGACCCGCTCCGTGACTCGCTGAGGACAGAGATAATGGAATCGCTGGAGATAACTGCACTTCGTGCCAAACACAGGTATTATACACTTCTGGCCGGAGCCTTCCGCAACTATAACCTTAATGATTCCTCCGAATATTATTTTGAGTCCCTCCTTGCGAATGCAGCAAAAACAAGAAAACAAGCGAAAAGTATCGTCCGCTCCATGGAGCTTGAATACAGATATCCCGTTTCCCTTATCGCCAGAAAGATGCAGAGCCATACCTCATACGACTTCGGATACCTCTACCCTGTAAGCGATCTGTACTTCTGGCAGCGTGAAGAACAGCAGGTTTCCAGAAGCCGTTTTGATGCTTTCTTTATGAATATCTGGAATTTCTGGGATACACTTGGACTGGACGGACTATTTAAATAAAGAGGACACAATGCTAAACAAACAAAAATTCGGTCTTATAAGAAATACATCCTTCGCAATTCAGGGGCTGACAGAAGTTTTCCGCAACGAATCATCATTCAAGACAGAAGTGTATATATTTATAGTATGCCAGCTGGTTTTCTTTCTGCTCCCGGTACCTATGCTGGCAAAAGCGATCCTGTCAACATCTTCTTTCCTCCCCCTCTTCGCAGAACTTGCAAACAGCGCCATAGAGAGAAATGTTGACCTCGTCACCATGGAATTTGACGAAAAAGCTAAAGCCGCAAAAGATGCCGGTAGCGCAATGGTCTTTGCCTCTTTCATTATCACAGGAGTGATCTGGTTCTGGACGGCATATTTTCTCATTTTTTGACAGCGATCAAGTTTTTCTACCGGTCAAACACCTATAGTACACTCAAACAATACACATAAAAGGAGTGTCAATATGCACGATGGATGCAGCGGCTCTTTCGAGTCAGGAAAACAGGTTGTAGATAAGCTGAGAGCGATGGGGTTTTCTTCCGGTAATATGCCCCTTCCCCTTGAAGTTCCGTGCTCAGAATGCGGCAAAACCTTTCAGATGGAAACCTTTGAAGCGCAGTGCGACTGCGGGATGGTATATGGCGTGACACCATGCCACGCTTTCTCTCCTGAAAACGTTCAGGCGGCAGGCAAAGATTACTAAGGGATCCTCAACCAGCAATATTATTTTGTCGTATTACATATATTTAAATAACCTGACTAATTGCCAAAAATCAGATAACGAAGCAATCTTGTATCATGCGGCACTGCTGACATGTGCAGGTTGCTTCCCCGCAAGGGGCTTGTAGTAGCGGTGGAGCTACTGCTGAATAAGGTCTTTCAAAACTTTGATCTCCCTCCCCTGCACCTCGATAAAGCCTTCTTCTGCAAGCTTTTTCAGCACACGTGAAAATGTCTCTGGAGTCGTGCCCAGCAACAGAGCAAGTTCCCCTTTGGGCACAGGGAGCTTGATAACTTTTGACTCTTTCTTTTTCTGAGCGGCAAGCCAGTTTACAAGTCTCGCACGGACATCATTTATGGTCAGGCTCTCTATAAGGTTTACAAAATATTTTATACGCCTCGAAAGTGCCGCTATCAGCCTCATCGAAACCATAGGATCACCTGCGATAATCTCTTCCAGCTTTTTGGCGTCAATCTCCACAAGGTCGCACTCTTCGAGGGTCATAGAGGTGACCGGATATTTAAGACCGAGCTGAAGCAGTATCTCTGCAAAAATCTCTCCGCTGCGGACAAAGTGAACAACAGCTTCACGCCCCTCATCGTTGGTACGGTAAAGCTTTATGCTCCCCTGCACCAGAAAGAAGACCGTGCTCCCCTCCTCATTTTCCATAAAGAGTATCTGTTTTTTGTCCACTCTGCGGTAACGACAGACATTTTCCAGAAGCTTTATCAGGTCTGCGTCATCACTGCCGAAAAAATCCCGGGCAAAAGCCACAACTGCTTGTTTTTTATCCATGAGGCGTATTATATCATAGATTACCGGAATGTAAACTTAAGGGTATCCCTCTTTTTATTGTCCGGACAGATATCTATACAATCCCCACAGTTATGGCAATGCAGGCTCCCCCCCTCTGTCATGGGATTGATCACAGCAGGGCAGGCCTTGATACAGCTCCCGCACATGGAGCATGTATCAGTAACCTTCCGCACAGTCATCCCGTGCTTGTTACGAAACAAAGACAAAAATGTCCCTGTGGGGCAAAAGAGCCTGCACCAATAACGGTAGTAGAAGAGTTCCAGAAAAAGTATGACAAATACTATCAGAAGCTCAAATGTCACATAGCCGAACTTAACTACCACCAGAGCCTGAGACGATATAATCCCCGGTGCGGATATCAGGTTAAGGACAGGCACACCGATAACTGCCATTACTAAAAAACCGATCAGCAGAAAGATAAAACGAAACCTTGAAGCCTTTGACGGATATGCAGCAGAATAAGACGGTTTCCGCAGTTTCAGCCCTAGTTTTTTCTTACAAAATTCTACCCATTCGGTAAAAAAGTAATACGGACAAAACCAGCTGCACCATACACGTCCCAAAAGTATCATCAACGCAATAGGGATAACCACCGAAGCCAGCATATGAATATTTATAATGCGTGACGCAAGCATCGACTGAAATACGGCAAGGGGGTCAGCTATAGCAGCATCGCCTATGTCCATTGAGTAAAAAGTGCCCTTGATAAAATACAGTTCCCACACATTCATAAATGGTATTACAAATATAGCAATCAGTGTTGCTGTCTGGGCAGTATGTCTAAGTGTTTTTATCTTCATTGTTCCTGCCACTCGTCCTTGTCTTCATCCAGATCGACATTATATTCAAAGTCCGGTTTCACACCGAAAGAACTTATGTTCTGTTTGCGCTCAAGAAGCTCTTCGCCGTGAGCAGTCCCTTCAGCCCCTTCTTCCCCGTGAACCTTCTGCTTTCTGCTGAAAAACCCGCCTTCCGCCTCAACAGGCATTCCGATCGGATATATATTAATGGATTTAGGTGTCGTAGGGCATTTTTCAACGCAGATACCGCAGCCGGTACATTTATCCGTAATTACAGGCAGTATGAATTTATCCAGATAAATTGCTTCATCCGTAAACGGGCAGACATTGTTGCAGGTATTGCAGAGCTGAGCCAACCCTTCTGAAACACCCTCCTCTTCTTCTCTGAAATAAAGATAATTAAGGCAGGTGTCCTGATTTATTACAGCAATTCCAATACGGACATTCTCAGGTTTGACAAGTTCCGGATTCAGCGCACCTGTCGGGCACACCGGAGGGCACTTCATGCATAGATAGCACGCGCGTTTGTCTGCAAAAATATAAGGTGTCCCTATCTGCAGCTTCTCGTAAAGATCCGCTCTATGGATAGAGTCATAAGGACAAACCTCTATGCATCTGGCACACCTTATGCACAGCTCCATAAACATCTCTTCCGCAACTGCTCCGGGGGGGCGCAGTCTATTCAGCTTAAAGAAATTCTTAAACGGGTTGTTGTTAAGAAGCTTCCCGAGTTTATCAGTAAATCTGTTCCTCGGCATGGCTATACTTCACGGGATTCAAGAGGGTTCTTCTCTCTCCTCCTGCTCCGCTGAAAAGTCTTCAGATCAGGAATTTTATCCCCCTGAAGTATCGCATCCACTTCGTCTTCGAAATGCATTATATGGTGTCCAACGTCCAGTATTTTACTATGATTTTTAATCACTTTCGTAAGCTCTTCCAGTTTTTCATCATTTTCTGTTTCAAAAGAAATAACTATCTGGGTTTTGTCCTCGCTAACGGCATGTATCTCAATCTCGCTGAAACCTTCCAGCACCTGTTTAACTTCATTTAGATTTTCAGGTTCGATAAAAACTATGCTTCCTGAGTAGATCATTTTCGGCTCCTGCATCAAAATTGTTATCATTGCGGACTCCGCTGAAAAAACTATGCATTAAGAAGTTTCCTCAGGCATCAGCAGTAAGAAACTGCCGGATGGTTTTCGCAGTGATGCTGTCTTCTTATAATAATCATACACCACATTTAAAAAAAGCACTCCCCCCGCAGAGGGAGTGCAAAGTGATGCTGGTCGCCTTCTTAGGAGAAGGATGAGTTTATGTCGCTGACTATGTATTTGTCAGCCACGTCTTTTGGTCCTGAAATTCTTTTAATTTTCACGGCGGCAATCTTAAACTCCGGCTCCTTCGAACCAGGGTCAACTGCATCGTTACATACAAAGTTGATCATCCTGTCCATAGCCTGATCGTGCCATGGAACAAAGAGTATGCCCGGGAGTGAAACTTTGGTAACATGAGCAGGCAAAATTGACTTCCCTCGTATACTTGTAACCTCCACCATATCTCCGGAGATGATACCGTACTTCTTCGCATCATCAGGGTGCACTTCGATGTAGCCGTTCGGGTGAGCTCTTGCTATCTCAGGGATACGCATTGTCATCGTCCCTGTATGCCACTGCTCAATAACACGCCCAGTTGTGAGGTAGAACGGAAACTCAGCAGATGGAACTTCAGCAGGACCGGCATAAGGCCGCAGCCAGATGTTTGCTTTCCCTTCGCCTTTACTGTCCATATAGAAGTAGAACTGCCTGTCCAGAGGCATTTTAATACCAAATTTCTTCTGGAACCCTTCATGCTCAAACATAGGATCCATACCTCTGACATATCTTTTATATGTGCCCGGGTGATCTGTAGTCGGACAAGGCCACTGAAGCCCGGCCTTCTCTTTTTTCAATCTGCTGTATGTAGCGCCTGCGAGCGTGTGGTCTGTATCTTTTGTCACACGGATATATTCGCTCCACGCCATTTCATTGTTTTTCATTGAGTCATCGCTGTTCCACGGAATGAGCTTTTCAAGCCCCATGCGTTTAGCTATCTGAGCAGCAATCCACACATCAGGTTTTGCATTCCCCATAGGTTCCACGCATTTTTCTGTAAGCTGGCTTCTACGCTCGGAGCATCCATACACACCGCCTTTCTCATAGATAAACGCAGCAGGAAGGACAACATCTGCAAGCTGAGTCGTCCTTGTGGGGAAAATATCAATAACCACAAGGAAAGAGTCACGCATACCGTCAATATACTTGTTCAGGTTAGGCAGAGATTGTGCCGGGTTCGTAGTACAAGTGATCATCCCTTTTATAGGTTTTGACGTATCCTTCTCTCCGCCAAGGGAGTCAAACATCTTCATAGTATGGAACCCCGGTTTAGGGTTAATAGTCCCCGGCTTGATTCCCCACTCTTTCTCTATGTGACTACGCCACTTATCGAGAGTAACAGGTTTTGTCCCCGGCAGAAGGTGACAGAGAGTACCTGTTTCACGTACACCGCCACATGCATTCGGCTGTCCTGTGAGGGAGAACGAATCCGCCCCCGGCTTGAACAGGTTGCCTGTGATAAGGTGCAGGTTGTGTATGAGGTTGTTTGCCCATACGCCCCTCGTACGCTGATTAAGCCCCATGGTCCAGAGTGATGTAGATGCACCTGAATTTGCAAACCATTCCGCAGCCTGACGGATATTATCTGCCGGACAGCGTGTAAGTTTCTCTACTTTTTCAGGTGTAAAATCTTTTATAAATTCTTTGTATGCAGCGATATCAAAGGTTTCTTTACCGTTTGTGATACGTGCATTTTCATTCATGAAACGTTCGTTATGCCAGTTGTTGTCCATGATAACTTTTGCCATTGCATGGAAAACAGCAAGGTCTGTCCCCGGGTCAACCGGAAGCCAGAGGTCGGCAATCTTTGATGTTGTGGTCTTTCTCGGTTCGCATACGATGATCTTAACATCAGGATTTTTCATTTTATGGCGCATAATTCTGCGGAAGAGCACAGGGTGACACTCAGAGGCATTGGAGCCGACTATAAACAGACATTTAGAGTATTCTATATCCGCATATGCTCCCACCGGTTCATCAGAACCGAAAGAGGATATATAGCCCCCGACAGCGGAAGCCATGCACAAACGCGGGTTCCCCTCTACCATGTTAGACCCGAAACCGCCTTTAAAAAGCTTATTGAAAGTATAACTTTCTTCTGTCATCGCCTGACCTGAGCCGTAATACGCTACAGCGTCTTTGCCGTATTTTTTGTGGAGTTCCTTGAACTTATCCGCAACGGTATCCAGAGCCTTATCCCAGCTGACTTTTTTGAATTTACCATTTGACTGGCGTATCATAGGTTCGGTAAGTCTGTCAGGGTGATACATACATTTATATGCAAGAAACCCTTTAACACAGAGAAATCCGAAGTTTGTCTGAGCGTCAGGGTTACCTTTAATAGCAACGACTTTCCCGTCCTTAACGCCTATATAAACACCACAGCCTGTACCGCAGAAACGGCAGGCGCCTTTTACCCATTTATCAACATCTGCACCACGAGCCGCCTCAGCGTTTTTAGGCATTGCAATGCCTACGGATGCGGCTGCGGCAGTTGCTACTGATGCTTTAAGAAAAGTTCTTCTGCTTATACTCATGAAAGTCCCCCTTATTTGTAGTCGTGCATCTTGTGCACTGTAAAGTTATGAGCTATATGGCAGCTTGCACACCTTGCCTGCGGAACCTGATTATTTTCCACCTGCATAGAATGGCAGCCCTCGCATGTAGCATTGGTCGGGGATTTCACAAAGTTTACCTCGTCACCATGGCAGACCTGACACTTAACCCCTGTGAACCCGTGAGCGCTCTCTTCCCATTGTTTGTAAATCTCTGGGGTAACATCAACATGGCATTCCGCACAGTCCTTATTCCCCATATCCTCAGGATGCTCATCTGCTGCATAGGCAAAGGCAACCGTTGTCAGGATAAGAACCATCACTAAAAAGAAAATCTTATTAAACGATCCCATACAAATACCTCCGGTACTAAAATGTTTGCAAAAACCTCTCGCAACCTCAAAACGGACATACCGCAGTCAGCCCTATGACTACGGTATATCAGAGGTTGTTTAAGTGCGTTAACACTTGTTTATAAGCTATGCTGTTCGCTATTTGCCGTATAAAAAGAAAGACGCTGCCCACGCATAAAGGCTGAACACGGCAGCCGATGCATAAACAGGAACCAGCCATGGAAACTTTTTCATCAACCCACCTCTATATTCTAATTTTAGCGTGTACTTTGTAAAACGCTTATTAAGGTTGTAAGAGTGATGTAAATATTGTGAACATTTGTAAAAATTATCTACAAAAAGACTCCAAATCAGCAGTCTGCCTACTTGCTTACACTCAGCAGAGAAGCTATACTAAAATGATGGAGGCTGTAATGAATACATTTGATTTTATCATAATCGGAAGCGGTATCAGCGGGATGAGCTTCGCACACCACATGTCGGAACAGGGGGAAAATGTACTCGTTCTCGAAAAGAAAGGCTACGCCGGAGGTTGCCTGTACTCACTCCGTCACGAGGACTTCTGGCTGGAGCTCGGCGGACACACAATATACAGTTCTTATATGTCGTTCATCAAAACTCTCAGAGAGCTTGGAACAGAAGACAAATTTATCGGCAGAGAGAAGGCGTCTTTTAAAATGTACAGAGAAGGAAAGATCGGCTCTCTCATGTCAGCACTCAGCAAAGTTGAGCTGGCTCTCAACGCACCTAAAATGTTTTTTAAAAAGAAGGAAGGCAACAGTGTCAGAGAATACTACTCAGCCATACTTGGCAAAAGTAACTATGACAATATGTTTCAGGCGATGCTCCAGGCTGTTATATCTCAGGACGCATCAGGATTCCCTGCGGATATGCTTCTGAAAAAACGAGACAGGGACAAAACAGCCCCGAGAAACTTCACTCTTAAAGGCGGCATGTCAACATTTATTGATTCTGTTGCTGCAAAAGAAAATGTAACTCTCAAGACTGACTGCGAAGCTGTTGACGTCACACTTGCTGACGGGACATATACTGTCGAAACTGTAAAAGGTGATAAATTTCAGACCCCGAATATTGTAATGGCTTGCCCGCCCCCTGTTGCCGGAAAACTTCTGGAACAAGCAGCACCTGAAACAGCATCACTTCTGTCTGAAATACATGGTGTAAAAGTTGACACATACGGCGTGATTGTCAGAAAAGAAGACATAAATGTTGAGCCGTTCAGTTTTATAATTGCTAAAGACGATGTTTTCACTTCTGCTGTGTCAAGGGACATTCTCCCCCATGACAAATACAGAGGAGCCGCTTTCCACTTCTGCGACGGTGCGCTGGACGAAGACGAGAAGATTTCCAAAATTGAAGATATTCTCGGAATAGACCGAAGCTCTATCGTAAAAAGCGGTGCAACAGTCCATTTTTCACCAACTCTGGGCATGGATCACAAAGACCGCGTCAGAAAGATTGACACCACACTCAGCAAATACAAAGGGCTCTATGTGGTTGGTAATTACTTCGGAGGGGTCGCCATTGAAGACTGTGCTCTCCGTGCGGGCTCAGCAGCCCAAAGCCAGCAGCCTTAAGGCTAAAAAGGTAATATAATGAGGCGGCAGAAGTGCTTGAAATTACATGATGGCTTGATCTCGTAATTGCGAGAAACAGGCGACATAGCCCTTAGCATCTGCATATTAGTAAGACGTGTCATTGAGAGGAGCAAAGCAACGCGGCAATCTTTACATAGTAATTAGCTTAAGTCTTTAGATTACTTACTTGTCTGTAACCGTTTTTATAATAACGCCTCCCTCGCTTGAGGGGGGCTTCTTTATCTCAGGAGATCAACCACTTCCGACATGCACTCAACAGTAAAGTCCGCTATACCGCTGTGATCCTCATCAGCAAACTCCCGGGTAAAAACAGTAACACACCCTGCACTTTTCGCAGATTTCAGCCCGATAAAAGAATCTTCGACACACAGACATTCCCCGGGCTCAAATCCCAGCTCATTCGCAGCGTAAAGATATCCGTCAGGAGCCGGTTTCCCTTTGTCGTAAAGTTCATCTGTAGCAATTATGTCAAATGCTGAAAGATCAATACAGTGGGCAAACATATTGACCTCTGCCCGTGAGCTTCCGGTGACGATACCCTTTTTTATGTTCAGCGCAAGTACATCGTCAAGCCCTTCTGCCAGTGGTGCTGAACCGCCGTTAAAGAAGTTTGATTTTGCATCTACAAAAATATTTCTGATATCTTCCGGTTTCATTTCCGGTAAATACTGTTCAGATAATATCTGAAATATGCCCTTCCATGTGTGACCGTCAAAGTTTTTACGGTCTTCACTCGTAAGCTCTCTGCCGATCAGACCGCTTATCGTCTCTTTAAAAAGCCTGAAATTATATTTTTCAGTGCCTATCATTGTGTTATCAAAATCTATCAGTACCGCTTTGTATTTCACTTAATATCCTTTAAAAGGGTGTTCATGCGCTGACGCACAGACTCAGCATCAGGGTTCTGCTTCAGATACATCGTGTAGTCTATTATGGCATCCTCATTCTGTCCCATTGTCTGATATATAGACCCTCTGGTCAGATACGCTTCCGATACGCTGCTGTCCAGCTCAATGGATTTTGTACAGTCTGCCAGAGCTTTGTCATATTGTTCGAGGTCTTTGTTTACTACACATCTGTTGTTATAAGCAAGAGCGTTAGAGGGTTCTATCTTTATCGCCATGCTCAGGTCGTCATATGCTTCTTTATATTTTTTAAGAGCAGAATACGCCATCCCTCTGTTTATGTAAGGTGTTACATAATCTCTGCGCAGTGATATCGCCTGTGAACAGTCGGCAATTGCGCTGTCGTAACGTTTTCCGTTCAGGAAGACCATACATCTTTTGTTGTAGGCCTTGTAGCTAGCCGGATTAATGCTGATGGCTTTCGAACAGCTTGTCAGTGCATTCTTCAGGTCGTTTTTGTCTATGAGCAGTCCGCAAAGATTTGTAAGTGAACTATAGTCTTCCTTGTCAAACTTGTAAGCCATTTTGTAGTTCATGATAGCATTATCAATCTCGCCAAGCTGTGCCTGAACATATGCGAGATTGCTGTAACCCCTTGAAAACTTAGGGTTTTCATTAATAGATTCATCAAAGAATACTTTCGCTGACTGCAAGTCTCCTTGCCCCATTGCTTCCAGACCCTTTTTATAATACTTGCCTTCACCAAAAGCGAAAGCAAACAGAGATATCGACATTACCAGCGCAAACATTGAAATTAGTTTCATGTGAGGCCTCCTATGAATTATAAAGTACCACATATGGCAGTTCTGCGCCATAAACTATAGAAAACGGAGATTAGCATAAGTTCGTTAATAACTACTTAGAAAGGCAATTCATGACATCTAATGTGTCCATATTGATCTCGACTATTTTATGACGGGATTTTTCACCAGAGATAATTTTTATACCGGATTTAGATATTTTAAGCTGTTTTGACAAAAACTTAACGAGAACTTCATTGGCAGCGCCCTCAACAGGCGGTGCACATACACGGATTTTTATTTTTCCGTCATGCATGCCCGATAGCTCTGTCTTTTTCGCCCCGGGCTGAACATATACCGACAGTTTCATATTTAATCTCTGCGGAGAGCCTCAATAGGGTCAAGCTTCGCTGATTGTTTCGCAGGAAATAAGCCGGCTATATATGTGATAAGCAGTGCGCATACTGTTACCACGACAAATGTTGAAAGTTCCATTTTAACAGGTATCCTGTCCATGAAATATACATCCTCCGGAAGTGAGATCAGCTTAAACCTTTCCAGAACAACGCATATAACAAACCCGAGTATGTTGCCAAACACCGTCCCTGTGATCCCTATGATCATCCCCTGCTTCATGAATATGCGGGATATCATCTTTTCCGGCGCACCCATGGCACGCATTATAGCTATGTCACGTTTTTTATCTTTAACAGTAACCGTTATCATGCTTATTACATTAAATGACGCCACTATAATAATCAGCGTCAGGATTATAAACATTGCATATTTTTCCAGTTTCAGAGCAGAAAACAGATTTTTATTCATGCTTATCCAGTCTCTCGACCAGAAAGGAAAGTCCAGCTCTTTCTGAATCTGTGCCGCGATAGCTGGTGCTTTGTCGAAATTCCCGGTGCTGATGCTGAAACCGGATGCGATGTCTCCTGTACCGAAAAATTCCTGCGCATCAGATATATCGATATAAGCGAGAGAGTTATTGTACTCATACATGCCGGTATCAAATATACCTGAAACTTCGAAACGCTTCATCTTTGGTGTTATGCCGAAAGGCCCCTTCTTGCCGAAAGGAGAAACCATAACAACTTCATCACCAGGGAGAACACCAAGGTTGGCAGCAAGCTCTTTCCCCACTGCTATCTGCGGGTTGCCATTTTCAGCTTTCTTTGAGATATCGTTAAAATATCCGTCAGTCATAAACTTTTTGATAGAAGTGACCTTAAGCTCGCGCTCAGGGACAACCCCTCGGACAACCACACCGGAAACGTTATTTTCACTGGTGAGAAGCACCTGATTCAGAATAAAGGGTGAGACGCCGGTTACACCGTCAACATCTTCGATTATCTTGCCGATCCCCTGCCAGTTCTTAATGGGGGAGACATCCACACGATTAACGACGATATGTGCATTTGCCCCAAGTATTCTGTTTTTCAGGTTGTCTGAAAACCCGCTCATCACGCTCACCACCACGATCAGTGTGGCAACCCCGAGAAGTATCCCCAGTATGGAGATACCTGAGATGAAGGATAATATTTTATTCGACTTGCGGCTTCGCAGATATCTGCCTGCCACAAAGCGTTCAAATTTCAATTGTTACTCCCACTCGATAGTCGCAGGCGGCTTAGAGCTTATGTCATACGCCACTCTGTTTATCCCTCTGACTTCGTTAATGATCCTGTTGGATATGCGCCCGAGCACTTCATAAGGGATATGCGCCCAGTCCGCAGTCATGCCGTCTGTGGACTCCACAGCACGGACAGCAACGGCATTTTCATATGTTCTGTTGTCACCCATGACACCGACAGTGTTCACAGGGAGCAGAACTGTAAATGCCTGCCATATCTTTGTGTAAAGGTCTGCTTTGTGCAGCTCCTCAAGAAAGATGGCATCAGCCTCACGCAGAACATCACAGCGTTCTTTTGTCACTTCACCAAGAACACGCACACCGAGCCCTGGCCCCGGAAACGGATGTCTCCAGATAAAGTTCTCAGGTATACCAAGCTCCAGCCCCACACGGCGGACTTCGTCTTTAAAAAGCTCACGTAGAGGCTCAAGAAGCTTGAACTTCATATCTTCCGGCAGACCGCCCACATTGTGGTGGGTCTTGATGGTGGCGGAAGGTCCTTTGAACGAAACTGATTCTATTACATCCGGATAGAGTGTCCCCTGAGCGAGGAATTCAAATTCGCCAAGCTTGCTTGACTCTTCCTCGAAAATACGGACAAACATATTACCGATAGCTTTTCTCTTCTTCTCAGGGTCTGTAACACCCTTAAGTACAGACAAAAATCTGTCCTCTGCGTTCACTGCTACGAGGTTCATCTTGAACTGATTTCTGAAAGCATCCTCGACCTGTTTTCCCTCGTCCTTGCGCAAAAGCCCGTTGTCAACAAACACACAGGTCAGATTGTCGCCTATGGCACGGTGTATCAGCACCGCAGCAACAGAAGAATCCACACCGCCCGAAAGCCCGCAGAGAACCCTTTTATCACCAACAAGCTCTTTGATTCGCTCTATTTCAGCTTCGACAAAATTACGTGGTGTCCAGACCTGCTCGCATCCGCATATTTTAACAACAAAGTTTTCGAGAATCTGCCTGCCGTTTTTAGTATGTGCAACTTCTGGGTGGAACTGGATTGTATAGATAGGTCTTGTTTCGTGGCGCATAGCTGCAACGGGTGCGTTATCTGTCTTTGCTATGGTTTTAAAACCTTCAGGCATCTTGTCCAGCCTGTCACCGTGGCTCATCCAGACAACAAAACTGTCATCTTCTATATCCGCAAAAAAGTCATCAGATTTATCAGCATAAAGTTCAGCACGTCCATATTCCCTGTGGTCAGCCTCTGCCACCACACCGCCGAAATACATGCCTGTGAGCTGATGCCCATAGCATATGCCGAGCACAGGAACACCCAGCTCGTAAACCTCGTCAGAGACTTTAGGTGCATCTTTATCGTAAACAGATGCGGGACCGCCGGAGAGTATTATCCCCTTCGCCCCGTATTCTTTTATTTTCTCGAATTCCACATTACACGGAAATATCTCGCAATAGACATTTGCCTCACGCACACGTCGTGCGATTAGCTGTGTATATTGCGAACCGAAGTCAAGTATCAAAACCTTCTGGCTGTGTATATCCATATTTTCTACCTTGCATATCATTTTATTATTCAAAACGCCCTGTCATGCTATCAGCATCAGGACATCAGCATATTGTGCAACCGTCCAAAGCCGAGGATGTGCAGTTTCAGCCTGCATTAACAGTATATTGCCTGCCAACAAGTTCTATGTACTTATCCAGTAGTTAGGAGCCTCTTTAGTAATTATAACGTCATGCACATGACTCTCTTTCAACCCTGCGCCGGATATCCTGACAAACTTGGCGTCTCTACGCAGATCATCGATTGTTGGGCAGCCGGTGTAGCCCATTCCTGAACGGATCCCACCCACAAGCTGGTAAACAGTGCTGCGGAGTTCTCCTTTATAGTGAACACGCCCTTCTATGCCTTCGGGTACGAATTTTTTCTCGTTGTCTGCATCATCCTGAAAGTATCTATCCTTAGAGCCTTCTTTCATGGCGCCGACAGAACCCATTCCACGATAGACCTTGTAGCTTCTCCCCTGAAACAGTTCAATCTCGCCGGGAGCTTCTTTTGTTCCGGCAAACAGCGACCCCATCATAACGGTACTGGCACCTGACGCAAGAGCCTTAACTATATCACCGGAATATTTAACACCACCGTCAGCAATGATAGGTACGTTATATTTGTCGGCCATTGCAGCGCAGTCCATAATGGCGGTTATCTGCGGAACCCCAACCCCTGCTACAACCCGTGTTGTGCATATGGAGCCTGGACCGATACCAACCTTAACACAGTCAGCGCCGGCTTTTATAAGGTCTTCTGTCGCCTCTGCTGTCGCAACATTACCAGCCACAATCTGCATGTCAGGATATTCTTTCTTTATCCATTTGACCATATCCAGAACCTTATACGAGTGACCGTGTGCAGTATCTATAGCAAGTATATCTACCTTCTTTTCAATGAGAGCGGCGGCTCTGTCTTTTGCCTCATCACCCACACCGATTGCAGCACCAACAAGCAGTCTCCCCATACCATCTTTTGCAGCGTGAGGATATTTGATTCTTTTATTTATATCTTTGATTGTGATAAGCCCTTTCAGCTTAAATGCATCATCAACCACAAGAAGTTTTTCTATTCTGTGTTTCTGAAGGTGCCTCATGGACTCCTCAAGGGATGTCCCGACAGGAACAGTTACAAGATTTTCGCTTGTCATAAACTTTGTAACATTAGCAGTGAAATCCTCTACGAAACGAAGGTCTCTGTTAGTGAGGATACCCACCAGCTTCTGACCGTCTATAACCGGCACACCGCTGATTTTGTATTTACCCATAAGGTCAAGTGCATCCTGAACGGTTTTGTCCGGAGAGATTGTCACAGGGTCAACAATCATTCCCGACTCAGACCTTTTAACCTTATCAACTTCGGCTGCCTGCTCTTCTATGCTCATGTTTTTGTGGATAAACCCTATCCCGCCTTCCTGGGCAATGGCGATAGCAAGCCTCGCCTCTGTAACAGTGTCCATAGCTGCGGACACCAGAGGGATGTTCAAAGTTATCTTTTGGGTGAGTCTAGTCTGTGTCTGGACATCCTTCGGCAGAACATTACTGCTAGCCGGAACCATGAGAACGTCGTCAAACGTCAACGCCTCTTTAATAATCTTGTCGTGATACATTATTACCTCGTATGTATTGTGCAATATCTTTAACAGCCCAGCCCCATTCGGCACGGCAAATTCTATATATTTTCAGATTGATTCAGTGCAGGCAGATAAAAGCAGCTCTGCCTTTAAGTTCATCACGACCAAAGCGGCCAGTGACCGTGTAAGTTTGCTTCACCCATAAAGGGGTTCGCAATGACACTCTGCTACTACTCTAAAGTCATCACGAGCAAAGCAGTCAGTCACCGTATAAGTTTGCTTCACCCATAAAGGGGTTCGCAATGACACTCTGCCACTACTCTAAAGTCATCACGAGCAAAGCGGCCAGTAACCGTGTAAGTTTGCTTCACCCATAAAAGGGGTTCGCAATGACACTCTGCCGTTACTCTAAAGTCATCACGAGCAAAGCGAAGTGATCTTATAAAACCTTAATAGCCCCAGTCGCGGCAGTAACGGAAATCTCTGCCTATTGTTCTCTGACTGACTTTCGCTATAACAGTTGTCCGCCTTTTGAACTGATTACGCCTGATACGCTCATAAACATTGTTTACGAAATCAGAAGCAAAACCCTCTTCGATAAGCTCAGAAGTTCTAACCCTCTCGTCAACCATCTTATAAAGAAGTTCATCAGCCTGCCTGTAAGTAAAGCCAAGCTCCTGTTCATCTGTCTGCCCTACCCAGAGGTCGGCAGTCGGTTGTTTCACAATTACTGATTCAGGAATACCAAGATACTCAGAAAGCTCCCACACCTGCGTTTTGTAAAGGTCGCCAATGGGGTTTAAGGCACTCGCCAGATCACCGTACCATGTTCCATAACCGAGCAGAAGTTCAGTTTTATTGCTTGTTCCCAGCACTAGTCCGGCAACCTTTGCAGACATGTCAAACAGACATATCATACGCTGTCTTGCCATAACATTCCCCATGCGGAGTTTGCTCATATCCGGATTCATATCTATATAAGGATCAACCATAGGGGTTATCTCTATCACTTCAAAGTTCAGCTTAAAAGCATTTGCAACTTTTATAGCATCTTCCAGAGACTCTTTACTGCTGAGTTTATAAGGCATGCAGTAAGCATACACCCTGTCTCCGCCTAGAGCTTTTGCCGCAAGCGCCGCACTCAAAGCGGAATCTATACCGCCGGAGAGCCCAAGCACGACATTCTCAAACCCGATTTTCTCAGTTTCTTCTTTTATAAAATTAGTAAGTATATCAACTGTAAGGTCGAGGTTCAGCTTCATGCTAGTCCCCCTTTCCCAGATAATTTTTTAAAATATAACTCTTTTCATCACGTAGAAAAGGAGTTTCGATACGAGCCCTGCGGACAGTTTTCATATCTATATGCACACAACCGCCATCCTCTTTGAACATCGGCAGTGATTTAAGTTTTTTACCACGGGCATCATAAGCTTCGGAACCACCCCAGAAAGACACCCCGTCCTCAACACCAACCCTGTTAGCATAAATCAGATTTACAGTCAGAACACTTGCAACATACTCATTTGAAGTCTGCCAGATATTAGCGGCATCGTGCCCCTCTTCCAGATTGCCTCTCGCTGGGCTGTTGGAGGGGATAAGAATGTTCTGCACTCCCGACTGCGAAAGGATATAGAGAGCGCTCATGTGAAATGAATCTTCACATATCAGTATGCCGAATTTGCCGAATTCTGTATCAAACGCTTCAAAGCTCTTACCCGCTGCGAAATACCGCCCCTCTTCAAAAAGGGTATAATCCGGCAGATAAACTTTTCTATGGGTATGGACAGTCCTGCCCCTGTGCACAAAAGCAGCAGAGTTATAGAAACGCCTGTCTGCTGATTCTTCAACATATCCGAATACAATCGCAATATTTTCAGACAATTCAAGAAACTTCTGATAGATAGGGTGAGTTTCGTCCATAGCAACTTCGTAGACTAAATCAAGCAGATAATAACCGGTAAGAGAAAGCTCCGGAAACATAACAAGGTCGCACCCGCTGCCTATGGCTGTTTTGATTATATCAAAATGCTTCTCTGCATTCTTTTCCACATTCCCTAATACAGGGCTGATCTGCGCTATGTGTACCTTCATATCTGTTTCCTTTAATACTCCATAGTCAAGGACGTTATACTGTTTACGTTCTCAATATACATAAGATTGCTTCGACACAAGGTCCCGCAATGACAAAAACTATTCCTCTCGCAGGTAAGTGCCAGACTTACCACCGGTTTTCTTCATCAGACGGATATCGCCCATTACCATAGATTTATCAACTGCCTTGCACATGTCATATATCGTAAGCGCAGCCACGGAAACGCCTGTGAGGGCTTCCATCTCTACACCTGTTTTTCCTGCCATTTTAACTTTTACCTGAATATCAACTTTTGATTTTTCTCTGTCCGGTGTGAAATAGACATCAACACCTGTAATCTGGAGGGGGTGGCACATAGGGATGAGGTTGTGCGTCTGCTTCACAGCCATAACGGCTGCGACCCTTGCCACTTCGAAGACATTCCGCCCTTTTGCCATCTTCCCGTCTATCATAAGCTGAAGGGTTTCCGGAGTCATGCTGATGTACCCCTCTGCGGTTGCTTCCCTTACTGTCTCACCTTTGTCGGTGACGTCAACCATCCTGCTTCTTCCTTCTTCGTCAAAATGTGTCAGAGGCATGTTATGCTCCTAGTTACTTTTTTCTAATGCGGATAGCCCGCAAATATTTCGTCCGGACGTTTTGCACTTCTGATATAGTCCCAGATGCTCCCCGTCCCTGTCTTTATTTCATCTATATTAGCAAAGTTTTTATCAAGAGTCAGCGCCGCGTAGTTATCTGTACGCCCCTTATAGCTGCCTGAAACGAAATCCGGCACAAGAATAGTTATCTTATACCTCGGGTCAGGAAGCACAATCATCTTCATATAGATAAGCTCAATCAGCTTTACCATATCTTTTTGCAGCAGATTCTCTTTCAGAGAAGGGACAGGTTCGCCTTTTATATTCACCGCACTGTAGAGCAGATAAATATCATCAGGATTTTTCCCTGAGTGAAAAGAGAGCATCGGCATAATCTTCTGCTTTTCAGCAAACCATGACGACTGTACTGTGTCATTAAATTGATCGAGCAGATTTTTAATATCTATCAAAACCTTAGTAGCAGATTCCTTTAGCCTTATATTCTCATGCTTATAAGCAACATATTTAGCATAAACATAAGCTGAGGACTTATTATAGAGCCTGACCTTCAGCCACTCCCCCTCTTCCCCTATGATTAAGACTTTAGAATTTTTACCAAGCAGAGCCATAGCCTTGCTTTTAAATGATGGTTCCTGATAAGCATAGGTTTTGGACACAACAATATTGCCCATAACCTCAACCACATCATCTGCAAATGCGGCCACAGCAAAAAGTGTTATCAGGATTACCAGTATAGTTTTTTTAAACATTGAACCTGAAATATATTATATCTCCGTCCTGCACAATGTATTCCTTCCCTTCAAGCCTCATCTTGCCAAGTTCTTTGGCTTTTGTCAGGGACTTTATTTCTGCAAAATCACCATAGCCGACAGTTTCTGCCCGTATGAACCCGCGCTCTATATCAGAATGAATTTTACCGGCAGCTTTCTGTGCTGTTGTGCCTTGTGTGATGGTCCATGCACGCACTTCTTTTTCTCCAGCAGTAAAGAAAGTTATCAGGTCGAGCAGTTTATACCCCTGCTCTGTCATTTCCGTCAGCCCGGACTTTTCAAGACCAAGGTCAGCGAGGAATTCTTTCGCCTCGTCAGCCTCAAGCTCTGATATTTCCTGCTCGATCTTTCCGCATATTTTAACGCAGACAGCGCCCTCTTTAGCAGCATGTTCGCGTACCATCCGTGCATGTTCGTTGTCTTCGAGAAGCTCGTCCTCTTCAACATTCATAACATACATAACAGGCTTTGCAGTGATAAAGGAGTATTCACTAAGCTGATCAACAATCTCTTCGTAACCGTCTATCTCTCTTATAAGTTTTCCCTCTGCCACCGGCCCCTGAAGAGTCGAAAGCAGCTCAAACTTCTTAATCAGCTCTTTATCGCCGCTTTTGGAGGACTTTCTGAGCCTTTCAACAGCTCTGTCTATAATTTCCATGTCACTGAGCAAAAGCTCTGTGTTAATTATCTCTATATCACGTATCGGGTCAACAGAGCCTTCAACGTGAGTAATGTCACCGCCGTCAAAACAGCGGACAACGTGCGCAACAGCGTCAACCTGGCGGATGTTCGTGAGGAACTGGTTGCCAAGCCCCTCGCCCTTGCTTGCGCCTTTCACAAGACCAGCTATATCTACAAACTCTATGGTTGTGCGAACCACAGACTTAGGCTTTACGTATTGAATGATAAAATCCTGTCTATCGTCCAGAACAGGAACGATCCCTTTGTTAGGATCTATAGTACAGAAAGGATAATTGGCGCTTTCCGCGCCTGCTTTGGTAAGAGCATTGAATATTGTGGATTTCCCGACGTTTGGAAGTCCTACTATGCCGCAGTTGAATCCCATTTGATATGATCTCCGAAAAACATATTTTCTACACTCATATCTGTAAGTTACAGATGTAAGTATCCCCTGACACAAAATCTGATTAGAATTACCGTTGTTTTCTGATAAAAATGGGGCTTCCACTTTATATAGCAGAAGCCCTCAGTATTCAATCTAAAATGTATCCCGCCTCGGCAGATGCAGAAGCGTTCGTTACAAAACAGTCAAAACAGAAAAGGAGGGCTTTTACACCCTCCTCTGAGTTTATTATATAAGAAGCGGAGCTATGATAAGTGAAACAATGGACATCAGCTTGATAAGAATGTTCATTGCAGGACCACTTGTATCTTTGAAAGGGTCACCAACAGTATCGCCTGTAACAGTAGCTTTATGCTGCTCAGAGCCTTTACCGTCGCTCCCCCACTCGCCTTTCTCAACAGCTTTTTTAGCATTATCCCATGCACCGCCGGCGTTAGCCATAAGAAGCGCAAGGAGAACACCTGTAACTGTCGCACCTGCAAGCATGCCGCCAAGAGCTTCTTTACCAAGAAGGAAGCCAACGATAACCGGAGCGAGCACAGCGATCACACCAGGAAGTACCATCTCCTTAAGAGCGGCAGCGGTTGAGATATCAACACATGTTTTTGAGTCAGGTTTAACACCTGGCTTCCCTTCGAGAAGTCCTGGTATTTCACGGAACTGACGACGGATCTCTTCAACCATCTGCTCAGCAGCCTTACCAACGGATGTCATAGTAAGGGCACCGATAAGGAAAGGAAGGAAACCGCCAACGAAAAGACCTATAACAACAGTAGGTGTTGTTATGTCTATCGTAGTGATCTCCGCACTTGAGCTGTATGCAGCGAAAAGAGCAAGAGCTGTAAGTGCAGCAGAGCCGATAGCAAAACCTTTACCAACAGCCGCTGTAGTGTTTCCGATAGCGTCAAGATTGTCTGTGATAGCTCTGACATCAGGACCGAGCTCAGCCATTTCTGAGATACCGCCTGCGTTGTCAGCGATAGGACCGTAAGCGTCCACTGTCATAGTAACACCGACAGTAGCGAGCATACCGACAGCCGCGATACCTATACCGTAAAGTCCGGCAGCGTAGTTCGCAACGTATATACCTACACATATAAGGATAACAGGCAGTACAACTGACTCAAGCCCCACAGCAAAACCAACAATGATGTTAGTTGCAGGACCGGTTGTTGATGCCTCTACAATTCTTTTAACAGGACCGGCAGATGTATAATATTCTGTCACGAGCCCTACAAGGATTCCTACAAAGGAACCTGCAAGAAGTGCCCAGAAAACGCCTGATGTTATGCCTACTGATGTAATAACAAAATAGGCGGCAACAAGGAAAAGTCCGGCACCGATGTATGTTGAGTTACGCAAAGCAGCAGCCGGCTCAGAGTTTTTGAGCAATTTCATTGAGAAAACGCCAATGATTGATGAAACAAGACCAACAACAGCGAGCAGCACAGGGAGAAACATCAGTGTAGATGTGAATCCCGGAGTAGGCACGCCTGTTGCAGCCAGTTTAGCAAGAAGCATTGGTGATGCTGTAGCTGCGATTGTAAGTGTAGCAATGATAGAACCGACATATGATTCAAAAATGTCTGCACCCATACCTGCGATGTCGCCCACGTTGTCACCAACGTTATCAGCGATAACACCTGGGTTCCTAGGGTCATCTTCAGGAATACCTGCTTCAACTTTACCAACGAGGTCAGCACCAACATCCGCAGCTTTTGTATAGATACCGCCGCCGACACGAGCGAAAAGAGCGATGGATGAAGCTCCCATTGCAAATCCGTTGATGTATTTAGCTGTTTCAGGATCGCCAAAGATTATGAAAAGTACGCCGACACCAAGAAGACCAAGGGATGCAACAGCAAGCCCCATAACAGCACCACCGTTATAAGAAACGGAAAGTGCAGCGGCAAGCCCGCCTTTTCTGGCAGCTTCGGATGTTCTTACATTAGCTCTTGTAGCTGATTTCATACCAAAGAAACCTGCCATTATAGAACAAAGAGCACCAGCCAGGAAAGACAGTGCTGTGTAAATGCCGAGGTCTTTAGGAAACAGCATCAGTACGAAAACAATTACGATAAAAATCGCAAGGACCTTATACTCACGGCCAAGGAAAGCCATAGCACCATCATGAATTGCGTCTGAGATCTCTCTCATTTTCTCGTTGCCTACAGGCTGCTTAACAACGTTCATGTAAATAACATAAGCGATAGCAAGCCCGATCACACCAAGTACAGGCGCGAGATAGGACAAGTTTGTCATTAGTCATTCCTCCTATGGAAACTTTTATTTTTAAGCAAAAAATGCCGTATCACCATACCTTAACAGTATAACGATATCAGCCCTCCTGCTCGTTTTCTACATTTTTGTCAGCGTTCTTTCTGGTATTAAAGACATTCATCGCAGGGCGTAGACCCTCTTTAATACAGCAAACTACAGCTTTTACACCAATATCTATGAATTCGTCAAGTTTTTCAGACTCTTGTGGAGAAAATTTCCCCAGAACATGACCGATAGTGTCTCTTCTGCCGTCTTTGCCTATTCCCATTTTCAGCCGGATGAAATCTTTGTCACCCAGCATCTGCGCCATAGACCTGATCCCTTTGTGACCGCCGTCATTACCGCCTTTTTTCAGCTTAAGCCTGCCGAACTCTATGTCAAGATCATCGTGGACAGCGATGATGTCTTCCACAGGGATCTTATAGTAAGCAGCTAGAGGCTGGACAGACTCTCCTGAAAGATTCATATACGTATACGGCTTAAGGATGTAATGTTTCCCGCCGTCCATAAAAAACTCCGCATACTCTCCTTTGAAACCTTTGGAAAATGATGCCGAGTTCTCGGATGCAAGCTTATCCGCCACTAAAAAACCAAGATTATGCCGGGTCCGGTCGTATTTCTCTCCCGGATTGCCGAGACCGACTATAAGCACTTACACCTGCCCTGTAGCAAACAGTGAACTGATTGATTCTTTCTGATAAATCCTTGTAATAGCTTCAGCCAGAAGGGAAGCGACAGAAAGCACCTCTATCTTGCTGACTGCTTTATCAAAAGGGATAGAGTCTGTTATGATGACCTTTTTAAGCGGCGAATCAAGAATCCTCTCTATGGCAGGGCCTGAAAGCACACCGTGGGCAGCGGAGGCGTAAACCTCTGTTGCGCCATGTTCGATACACGCTTTTGCAGCCTGTGTGAGTGTTCCCGCTGTATCTATCATGTCGTCAATCAGTATGACTTTTTTATTGTTAACATCACCGATAACATGCATAGCCTCGGCAACATTTGCTCTCTCTCTGCGTTTATCAACGATCGCAAGTGTTGTCCCGAGAAGCTTGCTGTAAGCTCTTGCTCTCGCCACACCACCCGCATCAGGGGAAACAACAACATAGTCTTCACCATGCATGCCGTTCTCTCTGAAATATACATCAAAAACAGGTGACGAATAAAGGTTATCCACAGGTATATCGAAAAAACCCTGAATCTGACCTGCATGAAGGTTCATGGTAACGACTCTGTCTATACCTGATTTTGTCAGCAGGTTTGCAACGAGTTTTGCTGTAATAGGAACGCGGGGTTCGCTTGTTCTGTCCTGTCTTGCATACCCGAAGTAAGGCATGATAGCTGTGACAGTATTTGCAGATGCTCTTTTAAGAGCGTCCACCATAATCATCATCTCTATAAGGTGTTCTTCTGCCGGAGCGCATGTGGATTGAATGAGGAAAACGTCACGCCCTCTAACACTCTCATTAATGCGGACAAAAATTTCTCCGTCACTGAACTTGCGTACATCAGCGTCTCCAAGTCTCATACCCAGCTTTGACACTATGCTCTGTGCAAGCTTTTTGTTAGAGTTCCCAGCGAAAACAAGATAATCCATCACGTACTCCTGTAAAAGTTTATGTCTATATTAATTCTGTAATAAAAACATCCCACGCAGGATGTCTGCTTTTTATCATATCAGCGGTTCGCGAGGCACACCCCTTGTCTCTGCATATACCAAAAACCGTAGCACCGCTTCCGCTCATCAGCGCAAAATCCGCACCTGCATCAAGCAGCGAACTCTTAGCTTCCTCAACGGCAGGATAAAGCTTAAAAACTGCTTCCTCCAGTCCGTTAAAAAGAACATCTCCGTATTCTTCATAGTCTGATATGTGGCGCATTCTATTAACTTCTTTATCATGAGTCAACTTTAAATTTCCTGATGTAAAAACAGTTCCGGTCGGAACATGCTCTTTCGGGTTCACCAGCACCAGCGCGCATTCAGGCAGGCTGCCGTACGGCTCTAATATTTCGCCTCTACCCCTGCCTATCATTGGCTCATCATGCAGAAAGAAAGCTGTGTCTGAACCCACTGATGCCATTACAGATGTTTTAACAGACATGGACATTTCAAGTTCAAGGAGATCACAAACACCATTAAGATATGCTGCTCCGTTGCTGCTCCCACCGCCAAGACCGCCACCGTCAGGTATACGCTTTATAAGCTCAGTTTCAAAGTTCTGAGTTACGCCATGCTTTTCAGTAAGTATCTTATGAACACGATTTATGATATTGCTATCATCTGTTGGGATACTCTTTTTTGAGCACACTATTCGCTGGGAAACTGATTTCTTTATATTCAGTGTGTCGTGAAGTGCTATTTTGGAAAAAAGGGTGAAAAGTTCATGAAAACCGTCTGATCTTTTCCCTAAAACATGTAGAAAAATATTTATCTTTCCGTAACTTTTCAGGGATATCTCATTCATCGCAGTTTTATCTCCAGATTCGATTCCTCAGTATTGTATGTTAGTCCGCTCAATTTCCCGCTGTCATAGCTGTAACTAAATGTCTCGTCGCCGAAGCTTATCCTGCGCAAAAGGTAATCCTGCCCGGCTGCTGCCGTGACTGAACCCTTGGTCATAATATATTCGTCTCCGACAGCCTTTACATTAAAGCTGTCATCTATCAGCACATGAGGGTAGCGTATCAGGGACACCATGTTATATAGCCCCTTCGAGCGCATGAAATAATCTATCTCAAGGCTGACATCCTCGTCCTTCTTAAAAGCCTGGAGGACACCACCCTGGTAGCTGACATCGTATGCCACAGAATTGAACAGACCGAGTATCTTCAGCTGGAAATTATCGTCGCAGTCCTTGTTCAGAAACCCGCGAAAGCGAACATCATCCAACCCGTTCTCATATATTATACTCACACGCCCTTTATAGGCGCAAACTGATCGGTTAGCCGATGACACTTTTTGAGTCAGGTCTTTCGGAACAGAGAGAATTATATTTTTCTGTGTACACGCACTCAACAGAAAGAGTGCGCAGAGAAAAAGAACCGATCTTATATCAGTTCTCCTGTATAACTTCATCTAAACTCTTCTTGATACCAAGCTTCTTCATTATCGCCTTCATATGGTCAATGAGCTCCTGTTCGTCAGGCGCCATTTTCAGGGCTCTCTTCTGATAGTCGAATGCCTTCTGATATTTACCTTGCTGATAATAAACCCATGCCATACTGTCAAGGTATGCAGGCTCTTCGGGATTCTGCTTAAGGGCTCTGCTGATCATCTCTTCCGCATCGGAAAGGTTAACACCCTGCTCAGCATAAACATAACCAAGAAAATTAAGAAGGGAAGCGTCGTCAGGAAAATATTTCATCCCGCTTTTTATAACATTCTCAGCGTCTTTCCTGTCCCCCTGCTTATCCAGTGCGAGGGCAAGGTCAAGATAGAGCTTAACTTCCGCCGGATTCTCTTTAACAGCGGCAGTGAGCACTTCGATAGATTTTTTATGTTCACCCATATCATTATATGCCTGAGCGACTATTCTGTGATAGTCTACATCCTGATAGATGTCTCCGACTTTCTGCACAGCAGTCAAAGCTTCTTCCGGTTCACCGTCTTTAAGGTATATGATAGCAAGCCTTTTGCTCGCCTCTACAAAGTCCGGACGTATCGTCAGTATTTCCTGATACCATTTTTTTGCAGTTGCTGTTTCTCCAGCGGATTCCGCCATAATGGCAAGAGAATATGCAGTCTGTATGTCTTTATCAATTTCGAAAGCACGGGCAAAATACTCTTCTGCCTTAGCGTATTCATTTCTTTCAAACGCCATATTAGCAAGGCTTTTGAGGACATATATCTTTTCGCTCTCATTCAGAAAATCCAGAATAGCAGTAAAGTATCCCTCTGCTTCCTCTGTCTTTCCTATTTTGCTGAGAATCTGCGCCAGTCTGAACTTGGCGAGCACCATATCAGGGCTGGCATCTATCACTTTTTTAAGATAGACAATAGCCTTATCATTATCTCCGGTCTCGATATAGTGATCTGCAAGTTTAGCCGATGCTATAAAGTTACTATCCAAATCAGATGCAGAAATATAGTCGTCGAGAGCCTCTTTACTCAGCCCCAGCTTCTCAAAATACCTCGCACGCTGAACATAATAGTCTGAAACCTTTTCTATGTTAATCAGGTCACTGTAGATTTTGATAGCGCTGTTAAAATCTTTTGCGGAAGCATGAGCTCTTGCCTCTGCCTCGGCATAGATCACATCGCCTGAAATTTTATACGCCTGCCTGTAGAGCTTATAAGCCTTTCCAATATTTTCTGTCTCTGTCATATAAATGTCAGCCAGAGCACCTTTCAGCACAGCAGAATCAGGCATTTTCCTGCTGCCCCGCTCCAGCGTGAACTGCATCATCTCTTTGTCGTTCAGTTTGCCGTAAATTCCTGCAAGCTTAAGATAGACATATTCTTCATCAACAGATTCAAGGACAGCCTCCAGCAGTTTGGAGGCCTCCTCAAAATTCTCATCCTGTTCGTATAGGGATGCTTTCACATACCAGGAGTCCGCTTCATTATGATCAGCGGTGAAGTAACCGGCAATACCGGCTTCAGCAAAGGCTGCAAAAGCAAATATAAGCAAAATCAGCGAGGTTATTTTCCTCATCCAAAGTACCTTTCTATGAATTCTGTGCTAATGTCACCTTCAATGAAAGCATGATGTTCGAGAATCCTCTTGTGCAGAGGGATTGTGGTTTTGATGCCGTCAACAACAAACTCGTCCAGCGCTCTGTTCATACGGGCAATAGCCATCTCCCTGTTACGCCCAAATACAATCAGCTTCGCTATCATGCTGTCATAAAACGGAAGAACGTAATATCCGTCGTAACATGCAGAATCAACTCTTGTACCAAACCCGCCTGGAGTAACATAACCTGTCACAGCCCCAGGTGAAGGCATAAAAGTCTGAGGATCCTCAGCATTTACACGGCATTCTATGGCATGACCATGCAGAACGATGTCCTCCTGGTTCATATCAAGCGGTTCACCGGCGGCAACTCTGAGCTGAAGCTGAACAAGGTCGGTATTAGTCACCATCTCTGTCACGGGATGCTCCACCTGTATTCTGGTGTTCATCTCCATGAAGTAGAAGTTTTCATCTTTATCAACAAGGTATTCTATTGTGCCTGCATTCTCATATTTAAGAGACTCGACGGCATCAACAGAAATTTTACCCATTTTCTCTCTTGTCTTCTGGCTTATAGCGGTACTTGGCGCTTCTTCCAGAAGTTTCTGATGGCGGCGCTGGATGGAACATTCACGCTCATAGAAGTGGAGTCCCTTACCTTTGCCGTCGCCAAAGACCTGCACTTCAACATGTCTCGGGTTTTCTATAAACTTTTCAACATAAATCTCGTCAGAGCCGAAAGCATTCATGGCTTCTGAGCGAGCCATCTCGAAAGCATTCATAAAGCTGAGTTCGTTATGCGCAACACGCATACCCTTACCGCCGCCGCCGGCAGATGCTTTTATCATTACAGGATATCCCATCGCTTCGGCTATAGCACGAGCTTCTTTCGCATCCTTAACTGCACCTTCCGAACCGGGAACAACCGGCACGCCAAACTTTTTCATTGCTTCCTTTGCGCTGGATTTATTACCCATCATATTAATATGTTCCGCGCTCGGACCTATAAACTTAAACCCGCAGTCTTCGCATATCGCAGCAAACTCTGCGTTTTCCGCAAGGAACCCGTACCCCGGGTGGATTGCATCTGCATTGGCTATCTCTGCCGCAGCTATAATGCTTTTGACATTAAGGTAGCTGTCTTTCGACTGAGCAGGTCCGATGCATACAGCCTCGTCAGCCATTGCAACGTGCAGAGATTCCCTGTCCACATCAGAGTAAACAGCCACTGTCTTAATGCGGAGTTCTCTACATGCTCTTATGATACGCAGGGCGATTTCTCCCCTGTTTGCAATCAATACTTTTTTAAACATTCAACTCCCCCTTAAAGAGGTTCAACGATGAATATTGTCTCGCCATATTCAACCGGTACGCCGTTCTGACCTACCTTTTTTACGATCTTGCAGTCATATTCCGCTTCGATCTCATTCATAATCTTCATAGCTTCAACGATGCAGAGGGTCTGCCCTTTGCTCACAGTGTCGCCCTCTTTGACAAAAGGAGAAGAACCGGGAGCAGGAGACTCATAAAATGTCCCCACTATCGGAGAAACGACCTCATTCCCTTTTATCGCAGGGGCAGCGGGAGCCTCAACAGCAGGAGCAGCAGCCGGAGCCGGAGCCTGCTGAACAGGAGCCGCGTACTGTGGCTGTGCCATCATCTGCGGAGCATCGTCCATTTTAGAAATATATATGCTTTCTTCCTCATTCTCATACTGGAATTCTTTGATTTCAGACTTTTCGATATACTTGATAAGTTCTTTGATCTCTTTAATATCCATTACTCTCTCCTATTTAGCAGAGCTGACCCTTTCCATATATGTCTGCTCTCTTGTATCTATCTTAATAACGTCACCGATATTAATGAAAAGCGGTACGTTAACTGTCCCGCCGGTGTTCACTGTCGCAGGTTTGTTCCCCCCTGTCACAGTGTCTCCTTTAAGTCCGGGTTCGGTATATGTTATCTCAAGCTCAACAAAGTTAGGCAGTGTGATGCCTATCGGCTGGCCGTTAAAAACCTGAACATTCACCATGATGTTGTCAGGCATAAAGTCTGAATCATCACCCACAAATTCTGCCGGGATCTCTATCTGTTCGTATGATTCTGTATCCATAAAAAAGAAAACTGTGCCGTCGTTGTAAAGATACTGCATCTCTTTATCTTCGAAATCGGGTTCTTTTATCTTCTCGTCAGACTTGAAAGTACGCTCTATAACAGCGCCTGTACGGAGGCTTTTCATTTTTGTACGCACTGTCGCGCCGCCTCTTCCGCATTTGATATGGAGATATTCAACAATGCCGTACGGTTCACCGTCAATCTCGATTTTTGCTCCTCTTTTAAACTGGTTCGGAGTAATCATTTAACACCTCATTTTTTAAATGTCATAAATGTATTTTTCAAAAACCGCCGTGAGATTTTCACAGCCGTCATTTTTAACAACTATAGTGTCTTCCAGGCGTACACCAAAACGTTCAGGAAGGTATATGCCCGGTTCAATTGTCAGTACCATATTTTCTTCAAGGACAGTATGGTCTCTCGGATTAAACACAGGCTTCTCGTGTACATCAATACCGACACCATGCCCAAGCCCATGGTTAAAATATTCTTCATATCCTTTTGAGGCGATATAATCCCTTGCAACTGCGTCAATATCAGAACATTTCACCCCTGCCCTAACAGCATCTTTGGCTTTGGAGAGAGCTGTATAAACTATGTCAGCGATTTTGTCCACCTCAGAATCAGGACCTGTTTTAACAAGCCTTGTAACGTCACTGCAATATTCCTTTTTGCTGCCGAAATCAACGACAACAGCGTCTCCCTTCTCTACGATCTTATCAGAGGCTATACCGTGAGGCATAGCGCCTCTGTAGCCCGAACCTACAATCGTGTCAAAAGACGGGCACCTTGCGCCGTTCATCTTCATGTTTTTTTCAAGCTCGGCTGCCCAGAACAGCTCTTTGATCCCCGGCTTAAAGTATTCAAGAGAAGCGTGGAAAGAGTCGCTGGCGCACAAAAACATCTCTCTTATCTTGTCAAGTTCGCCTTCATCTTTCACTGCACGCATATAGTCTATCAAGCCGGTATTTTCTATACGAACATCCTTAAGCTCTTCATAAAGGTATTCATATTCATTGAGCCCGCAGTCATAAGTAACTGTAATGCTGGATATTTTATCGGCAATTTCAGTCAGGGCTTTTCTGTAGTCCTGAACAATTCTGATCTCGGCATCAGAACCTATCTGCCTGCCAGCCTGCTCCGTGTATCTCCCGTCTGTGGTAAACACGGCGGAGTCGGGGGTCACGAATAAATTCGCTGTGCTCCCGGTAAAACCCGTAAAATAATATATATCAGACAAAGAAGTAATAAAAAGGTTTGAGACCCCATGTCTGCTCATTCTCTTCTGTAGTGTGCTAATTCTGTTGTTCACTTTTTCTGCTCCAGAAAATAATCGAGTGCAAAAGCGTAGGACATAGCTCCAAAACCGCTAATGACACCTTTTGATATATCAGAAAGATAGGATTTATGCCTGAAATCCTCTCTGGCAAAAACGTTTGAGATATGTACCTCAATAAATTCCTTGGAAACCGCAAGCAGCGCATCCCTTATGGCAATACTTGTATGTGTGAAAGCGCCTGCGTTGATTATCATCCCATCAGCATCAGTGCGTTGTATCATGCCCACGATATCGCCTTCGTGATTCGACTGGAAAAATTCTAACTCGCACCTGCCGCCTGCTCTCGCAAGAAGCATCTCATTTATGCTGTTCAAAGTCATTTCGCCGTAAATACTCTTCTCTCTTTTGCCCAGCATGTTAAGGTTCGGACCGTTAATTATCAGTATTTCCACAGTTTTCTCCTGTTATTGCAGTGCATCAATTAATATAATACAAGATATTAATTTTAACACAGCTTAACTGACATTTGCAAAAAAGCTCGTTGATTATATCGAAAAATAAGGATTTATCCAGTAATAAGAGTTAGTTTGTTAAACTTTCTCAGCTGACGGCATTATTTTTTATTGTTTCCAACAGGTTTTCAAGCCTGTTCACCTGTTCACGTGTTTCCTGATCAAGGTCTGCATACTCGTCATCAGAACTTTCCGGAGCAACATCCAGAAGTTCTTCCATCGAGGCCTCATACACTTCTTCCGGTTCTCCGGCAACATCTGTGTCTATTAATATTTCTTCAGCATCGTCGTCAAGTTCAGATTCTGGCTCGGCAGGAGTGTCCGCTGACGGTACATCAGGTTCACCGAGGATAGCTTCAAGGTCGTCATCAAGCTCAGGTTCTGAATCTACAGGTGCTTCTGCTGACGGTACATCTGATTCACCGAGAATGGCTTTAAGGTCGTCGTCAAGTTCTGGTTCTGACTCTACAGGAGTGTCCGCTGACGGTACATCTGATTCACCGAGGATAGCTCTCACATCGTCGTCAAGCTCAGGCTCTGAATCTACAGGTGCTTCTGCTGACGGCACATCTGGTTCACCGAGGATAGCTTTAAGATCGTCGTCAAGCTCAGGTTCTGGCTCGGCAGGAGTGTCCGCTGACGGCACATCTGATTCACCGAGGATAGCTTTAAGGTCGTCGTCAAGTTCTGGTTCTGACTCGACAGGAACGTCCGCTGACGGCACATCTGATTCACCGAGGATAGCTTTAAGGTCGTCGTCAAGCTCAGGTTCTGACTCGGCAGGCGCATCTTCGCTGCCAAAAACACTGTCCAAAGCCTCGTCTATCTCATCAGCAGAGACATTATCAGTATCTCCGGTATCGAGCCCAAGATCAGCGCCGATCTCTGCCGCCATTGTTTTAACTTCCTGAGCTCCGGGTTCATCAGCATCCGCATCCGCAGGTTCTTCCGGACTCAAAGCCGTAGGAATTACTTCATCATCAAATGACGCAACAAGCTCTTCTTCGAGCTCATCTGTTATGCCATCAGTAAAATCTTCCTGATAGCTGTCAAGAGGCATCTCTTCCTCTGCTTCTTCAGCGATACCTACGATTGAATCGACTGTACTGCTGACCTCTTCATCCGAAGCTTCTTTAGCTCCTAGTTCTGATTCCCCGACATCCTGACGAACCTCTTCTGCGAGTTCCGAGCCGAGCTGATCAAGCAGATCATCATCAGCATCTATAAGGCTCTGCTCACCTTCCAGCTCATGTGCTCCGATACCTGCGGCGCTCATCAGCTCTTCCAGAAGGTCACGCAGCTCTGTATCTTCAGGCGCCACCATAAGAGCATTCCTATAGCACACAAGAGCTTTTTTTATGTCATCATCATTTCTATGAATATCCCCCATTAGTTTGGAGGCAAGATAATTATTCCTGTCCACAACCTGAACTTCTGTCAGGATAGCCTTAGCTTCCTGAATATTCCCTTCGCCGAGATACGCCTGAGCAAGCAGTGTCTTAGCCGAATACATTTCAGGATTGGCATCTATCCCAAAAGAGAGAACACGAACGGCTTCATTAAACTGTTCCATTTTAATATATGCATTTGCAAGAGGCACAAAGAGAGTTGAGGATGGATTCTCTTCAAGTTTAGCTGCAAAATAATCGATATCTTTAAGATATGCTGACTTTTCGTATTCTTCCATAAAGGTGAGACCCTCTGTATGCGGCTTTTGATCAGAGATTATTGAAATAATCTACAACAGACTGCTGGGGGATGTTTTTTAGAATTTTACCGGAGCCGATGGAAGGTGTCAAGGCTAGGCTGAGACCTTTTTTCCCTGCCTTCTTATCTGCCTGCATCGCCTGAAAGAAAAGCTCCCTGTCGTCGATGTCATAAGAGAGAGCAAAACCATAGTCAGTGAGAATGCGCCCAATTGCTTCCAGAGTTTCTTTATCTGCCTCGCCTGCTCTCACAGCATAGTCTGTTTCCAGATACATACCTGTGGCAACAGCAAAGCCGTGCTTAACACCGTGATGGGAATCAGTCTCTATGGCATGAGCAAAGGTGTGTCCGAAATTAAGGAGTGCTCTGTCTCCCCTCTCTTTTTCGTCTTTGCGGACAACCTCCGCCTTCATTTCACAACACCTTTTAACAATATAAGAAAGTGTTTCGGTGTCTCTGGCGATTACCTGCTCTCTATGCTCTTCAAGATACCGGAAAAAATCTTTATCAAAGATTGCTCCGTACTTTATGATTTCTGCAACACCATTAAGGAATTCCTCATCAGTAAGCGTATTCAGGAAATCCATGTCTATGTAAACATGCTCCGGCTGAGCAAATGCGCCCACGTTGTTTTTAGCACCACGAAAATTTATGCCTGTTTTCCCGCCAACGCTGGAGTCCACCATAGACAGCAGGGTTGTAGGCATCTGAATAAAGCTTATCCCACGCATATAAGTTGCAGCAACAAAGCCTCCCACATCACCTGTTATTCCGCCTCCGACAATGGACAGCAGGCTGTCACGCTTTGCCCCCTCTCTGAAGAGAAAGCCTAAGACAGCAACAACCGACTCGTGGGTTTTGTTGTGCTCGTCAGCACGGAAACGAAAAGTATTATCATGAGTGAAAAGGTCACTGTAAAGCTCAAAAACATTTTCATCCACCATAAAAAACGCACCTTCGGCACGCATTTTCTCAATCACTTCTTTTGCAAAAGATGAGCCTATTGTTATTTCGTAAGAGGTATCAACCTCTTTTTTGAGATTTACTTTGACCGTTTTCATAAATATACATCAGCCGTTATATTCTTTCAGTTTTTCAAGGATGCAGTCGGCTGCCTCTCTTGGTGTTATATCGGAAGTATCCACGATATGATGAGCATTAATATAAAAAGATGCTCTCTCAAACAGCAGTCTTTTTATCTCTTCGAAAGGCTCTTCCACCTCCAGAAGCGGTCTGCATGTTTCATCGCTGCTTATCCTTTCAAGGATAGTATTCGCATCTGCTATCAGTGTTACAACGAAACCTGTCTGCCTCATCGCTTCCAGATTGCCCATTGTTACCACGATACCGCCTCCGGTGGAAACCACAAGGTTCTCTTTGTCTACAACCTCGCTCAGAACTTCTGTCTCAAGCCTGCGGAAATCCTCTTCTGAGTCCTCTTCAAAAATATTTGTAATCTCCCTGCCGGTTTTCTCTATAACCATCTGGTCTGTATCCACATATGACGCTCCCAGATCCTCTGCCAGCAATCTGCCTACAGAGCTTTTACCTGTCCCCATAAATCCTATCAAATATATATTTTTCATCTCAACTCCCTGTATTTTCTTTTACATTCTCAAAGGCTATATTTCGTCCGCCGCAGACAGGGGGAACACGCTCTTCCAGAAAAGCTTCTGCATAGGTTCGTTTTGAACCACACCCTTTCCCTGTGACCGCCCCTGTATACCTGTCTACCCGTTTAAATACAATACCTTTGGGAACATTGAAATCTATTTTTTCAGTCTTTTTTGTTAGTAATCTCTGGAACTCTGCAATAACAGGAGCAGCATAGCCCCCTCCAGTTCCTCTCTCTCCCATACTGCGGTGACTGTCAAAACCAACCCAGCAGACCACTGCATACGGCGGGAAAAGAGCAACTGTCCATGCATCTCTGTACTCATCTGTAGTTCCGGTCTTTGCCGCTGTCCCTGGGATAAGACCGCTCCGCCTCGCTGTCCCCCTGCGCACTACATCTTTCATCATATAAACAACCTGGTATGTCTCCCTCTCAGGGCTGACACGCCGGGGCATCTCTTTCGGCAGATAAACTCTCTCCCCTTTGCTGTCTTCCACACGGTTGATAAACCCGATCTCTTTCTTAATACCATATGTACCAAATGCGGCATATACTTTAGCAAGATTCAGCGGAGTTATTGGAAATATGCCGAGGGGCATGGCAAGATACGGCTTTATGCGGGCATCCATCCCGAGATCAACAGCCATCCTGCTGACCTTACGCAATCCTGCAAGCTTTGCAAGGTGTATGGTAGCGTTATTGAGTGAATGAACAAGCCCCAGTCTCATAGGGATTTTACCCATATAATAGTCTTCAAAATTTGCAGGAGCGTAAACGTAATTTCCAAGGTTATAGCGATACTTCTTATCGACTATTAATTCATTCGGAGATGCACCCTCTTTTATCGCTGTCAGATAAACTATAGGTTTAAATGTTGACCCTATCTGTCTGCGCATCTGCATTGTATGATATTTCCATTTATTGTTTGCCGCAAGCGCTTCAACACCGCCGGTTTCATAGTTCACCACTGCCATGGCGATATTGATACCGTCAGGATACTTTTTAAGCTTACTGGATATCGCATGCTGAGCTGCCCGCAAAGTGGAAAGATTGATATTAGTATGAACAACAAGCTGTCGGTCGGTCTTTACCCCTTTGCGCTTCAGCTCCTGAAGCACAAGGGCAGTGTAGTCAGGCATTGTATTCACGACCTTATGCAGTTTATAAACGGGCTGTTCCGCAGCATCACTATACTGCGTATAAGTAATTAGCCCTTTGAGGTAAAGCCTGTATGCGAGCATATCCTTTCTTTTGTAAAAAGCGGGGGTATCATCATCCGGCATCTGCCCCAGAGTGAGTACAGAGATAAGCCACGCCTTTTTGGCTATGGTCAGAAACCTGACTGAGCTCCCAAAGTAACTGTAGGCAGCAGCCTCCACACCCCATATATCATTCTGCATGTAGGAGTGCTCCATGTAAGCAAGTATGATTTTGCGTACACCATATTTTTCAACGAGTCTGGCAGCCGTGCTCCACAGCTTAAGCCTGCTTACCTTATCACCTTTACGGGCGATTGCTTTTTCCGCAGTAAACAGAACTATACAGTTATTAAGCCCTGTTTCAGAAATATTATAGAAATCAAGAATAGCCCTGGAGGCTTTCGAGTCCGGCTTGTCACAGGTAAAAAGATTCTCCCCTGCAAACTCAGCCATATAAAAAAGATCGTCCGGCACTTCTTTAGGCAGTTCTGATGTCTGCTGGTAAATTTTCTCATAGATCTTTATATTATCAGCAGTATATATAGTCAGCGATTTTCCGCTTCTGTCACCTTTCAGTATTTCATCAAGATCAGCGTTATATCCTCTGACAAGGGTTTTCTCACTATTCAGCACAGCAGAGATTCCGGCGAAAAACACCAGACAAACGCATGCTGTAAGTATCCAAAACCGCTTTAGTGTCATTTCACTCTTCCGTTTTTGCCTTAAGGTATTCTGCAAGCCCCTGTAAAGCCATATGACGATGACTTATACGATTCTTCTCTTCTTCTTTAAGTTCCGCCATATGACGTCCGTCAGGGAGCGCAAACATCGGGTCATACCCAAATCCATTCTCCCCTTTATATTCTTTGGCAACAAAGCCTTCGCACAGACCGCTGAATGTCCGTTCAACCAGCCCCTTTTCTGCCAGAGCAATCACACAAACATAGCTTGCCGTGCACTCCTCGGCTGGAACAGGTTTCATGATCTCCATTAGCTTTTCATTGTTCATACTGTCTGTAGCGCCTTCCCCTGCAAATCGTGCAGAGTAAACTCCCGGAGCACCGTCCAGAGCATCTACAGATATCCCTGAATCATCCGCTATCACATAGCCGTCAACCAGCTTCGAGAGAGCTTTAGCCTTAAGTGAAGCATTCTCCACAAACGTAACACCTGTTTCTTCGACATCTATACTGTTATCCACAACATCATAAACAGAGCAAACTTCGATACCGTCCAGTATCTCTTTTATCTCTCTGAGCTTATGTTGATTTTTTGTAGCAACGAAGAGTTTCATTTTATTACCTGTTTCTGAATATCGGTAAGCTCCTTAATACCCTTAAAGCCAAGATCCAGCATTTTATTGAGCAAATCCCTGTCAAACGCAACTTTCTCTGCACTCCCCTGAATCTCGACTATCTCGGCGTTATCCTTAACGACAAGATTCATATCAACATCAGCAATGCTGTCTTCCGCATACTCAAGGTCAAGCATAGGCTCACCCATAACAATACCGACGCTGATCGCCGAAACCATTCCGGTCACGGGGTTCTCTGCTATCATTCCCTGTTTAATCATCCACTCACACGCCATGTAAAGGGCGCAGAAACCGCCTGTTATAGCCGCTGTCCTTGTACCGCCGTCAGCCTGAATTACGTCACAGTCTATGGTAACAGTGTTTTCGCCCAGTTTTTCAAAATCCACAGCTGCACGCAGACTTCTGCCTATCAGTCTTGATATCTCCTGTGACCTGCCGTCCTGTTTGCCGCGCTTTGATTCACGCTGATTTCTTGTATGGGTAGCTCTGGGGAGCATAGCGTATTCTGCCGTAACCCAGCCTGTGCCGGAATCTCTCAGGAACGGCGGCACCCCTTCAGAAACAGATGCGTTACAGATCACTTTTGTATCTCCAAATGCCACTAAAACAGAGCCTTCCGGGTGGCTGATGTAGTCTTTAATTATCTCAACTTTTCTCAGTGAATCATTTTTTCGTTCGTTTCTCATTGATTTATAAACTCCATTAATAATACTTCATTACATCTTTTTAAGCCAAGAGTCAGCAGCTGGGAACACTTCAGCACTAATCTTCAGCTATGACAAGTGCTCCTGGATATTGACCTGACACACGGCTTTTATAATTTTCAGCGGCGCCGCGGGATGCAAACCCTGTGACTTTAACCCTGAAATACTGCCTGCCGTTCACATATGCCGCAACAACTTTTGAGTTGCGAAATCTGTCAGCAAGCTCACGTGCGTTTGCTTTCATAGAAAATGATGCCAACTGTACAGAAAAATGTCCGTCGGCAGGTTCTGTCTCCTCTCCATTCAAAAGCTCCAGAGTAACTTTGGTCAGCCCTTTGTCCACAATACCAAGCTTAGCTGCGCCGGTGTATGATAAATCAATTACCCTGCCCGGCACATGAGGACCTCTATCGTTTATTGTGACAATAACTTCTCTGTTGGTCTCCATGCAGCGCACAAGGACTTTGCTCCCGAGGGGGAGCTGTTTATGAGCGGCAGTCATCGCATACATGTTATATCGTTCACCACTGGCTGTCAGTTTCCCATGCTCCTGTCTGCCGTACCAGCTTGCAAGACCTGTCTGATTAAATGACTTTACAGATTTAAGACGATAATAGGTTATCCCGCGGACAGTATAAGGTCTGTCGAACACTGCTCCGGACATTACTGCGCCTTCGGGTACTTTATACCCGTATGTGCCTCGGCTGTATTCTGAATGGGATGTGGATGTGCAGGCGGCAAGAAAGAACAGACAGAGACTAATCAGTCTCGACGTTTTCATAAATGCCGCTAAGTTTTTCTGCGCCTTCTTCAATGCTTTCATAATTAATTACATAGTCCGGTTTTTTCGGTATCGAGCGCAGGTAAAGGGGGTCATAATAATTGATCAGCATATCTCTGGTAAATGTTTCATAATCATTTCTGTCGAGCATACCGGACAGTTCAGACACCTTTGCTGCGCCTATAAATCTTTTAAGCCGTATGAGAGACTCACGTATCTCCTCTTTATATCGGTCTGGTTTATAATTTTCTACAGTAAAGGCTACCCTGAAATCAAGACTTGTATCCGCCACAACACTCACGCCGGACTGCATCCGGTCAAATACAGCATTGGGGATACTCACTTTTCCTATCTTTTTGCTTTCACCCTCTACTAAAAAGAGCCTCCCCCCTTTTCTATAGAAAGTATGCCATATTTTTGATTCAAAGTTTTTCTGAGTAACATTTTTAAAATCCGGTTCATCGACTCTGCCGAAGCTGGAGCCTTTATGCGCCGCTGCCTTTTCCAGATCAAGCACATTGAGCCCGCTTCTGTCCAGTCTGCGGAGTATTTCTGTCTTTGCACAACCTGTCGGACCATAAAAATTTATAAAATGAAGTTCTGGAGGAAAATTTTCCATAAATGCAGCAACGTGTCTGCGGAACTCTTTCCATCCGCCCTTGATAACATAAACCTGCATCCCGGCAATCCGCACCAGCCCGGCAGAGCTGTTGCTTCTGAGACCGCCGCGCCAGCAGTAGGCGATTGTCATTTTATTATTCTGCTTAACTTCCAGAAACTGCCTGATAAACTCCGGCAGCTTCGGACTGACAAGCTCAACTCCTAACAGGCGAGCATCCTTTGGTCCTTTCTGCTTATAGCAGGTTCCCACAAGTCTCCGCTCATCATCATCCAGCAGAGGTATATTAACCGCTGTCGGTATGTGATCTTCGCTATATTCTAAAGGGGAACGGACATCTATCAGATTAACTTCATCCAACCCCTTTTCAAGAATGTATTTCAGCTCAAGTTCTTCGTTCAGGATCACTTAAACTTCAGAATTGTTTCGATAAAATGTTTGAGAAGTTTTTTATTTGTTCTGTTTTTACTGTAAACGACATAGACATCCTTCTCAACCATCAGATCTGTTACCGGGATAGCCTTTACGCTGGTATCGTGATCGTCTTCAGCGAGCGCCATCTCAGACATAAAAGCAATACCGAGCTCACGCTTAACAGCGTTGCGTATAGAGAAAGTTGAACTTAGCACAGCAACTGCGTTCAGGCTGTCGAAATCATAACCTTTGTTTTTAAAGGCGTGCTCGACAGAAGCTCTCGTACCCGAGCCGACCTCACGGGTGATAAATTCTTCACCGAGGATCTCTTCGATAAACACAGAGTCACGGGTGAAAAATTTATGGTTTTTATGCACGATAAGAACGATCTTGTCTTTTGTAAGCACTTTGTATTCCAAATCTTTCTTAGGTATCTTCCTGGCAACAATAGCAAGATCGAGTATACCGTCAGAAAGTCGTTGAATGACATTTTGAGTATTACCGTTATCAAGAGTAAAAAATGTTTTATAGTAATCTTCTTTAAACTTTTTTATAACTTCAGGAAGGATAAACTCTGCCGCAACAGTGCTGTAACCTATATGGAGGTGTCCGCTGACTTCGTTAAGGAACTCTTTCACAGCTTCATGAGAACGCTCTCTCAGATCAAGAATATCAACTGCGTATGGATAAAAGACCTGCCCCGCTTCTGTGAGAACAACTTCCTTCGACAATCTGTCGAAAAGCTTTACTCCGAGCTGTTCTTCAAGTGTACTGATATGAGTAGAGATAGTTGGCTGGGAAAGCAGAAGCTTCTCTGCGGCTCTTGAAAAGGATTTGTACTTTGCAACAAATACAAAAGCTTCGATCTGTTTAAAATCCATAGCACTCTCCGTGTTATTACAAATACTGATAGCAAAACGAATATTCAACAATAACATAAAGATAGGAAAAATCAATATATAAAAATCACTATGTAAACATTCTTAAAGCATAAGTACACTATCTGCATTCATCCGAAAGCCTGTAGACCACAGAACCCTTACTGTAAAGGGGAACCCTGTCAAAACATGTGATATCATTATCACCTATAACATGCATCTCAAAAAGCAGCGTTTCCGATATTTGGACAACAGAATAGCCTTCATTCTTATCTATAGGAGCCACAAAAACGTCATCTCCTAAAACATCCATCGAATATCCTGCGCTGGTTATCAGCGAGCCAACCTTCCTGTCCATATCAGGAGTAAAAAGGAGATACACTGGACGACCTCCTGAAGCATCAGCCAGCATAGAAGCAGCTTTCAAAGGATCAGACTGAAGCATCGCTCTGCCGTATGTCTTTGCCTCTTCACGAAACTGTGACGCCCCGTCAGCAAAGACTGCTTTCCCTGTGAGATATTCCACCAGAAAGCCGTTGTCCCAGACAGTCCCTATTACGGCATCATCCTCTAAACCTTTCAGTTCCCTTATACTGTCGTAAGTTACAGGATTCACAACCACCGGCGGTATTTCTCCTATGTAAGGACGCACAAACACCAGCAGGGAAAGAGCCGTCACAATGCCCCACCCAAGTGGACGTAAATGTCCTTTCACCCTATAGTCAAAAACTATCCCCAGACCTGCACCACATAGGGGGGCAAGGTACATCGCAAACCTAAATCCTTTGATAAATGCTAAAACACCAAGCGGATAAAACAACGCAAGAAAGACTGCACGGCGTCCGACAAGGAGTGATAACGCAAGCCCTGCAACGCCAGCCACACCATATGCCGTAATACTCTTAAAAGTGTCCATGAGCGGCAGCACCTGAAGTTCCGCAACATCCGCCATAACAGGGCGAATGGTCGAGGAGCCAAAGCCTATAAACTCAAATATATTCCTGAATCCTCCCGCAACAACAAATGGGGAAGCACAGACAACATAGATCAATAGCGATACCATAATGGTTTTCAGACTTTTTGAACGCAAAGAATATGCAAGCAGGAGAAGGTAAGCAACAGAAAATCCGCTGTGAAAATACCATAGCCAGAACACATACATGGAAAGCCCAGCCATTGCAGACCAGAGATATGACCGCCCTCGCCCAGCCAGAAACACAAACAGTGCCCCGCAAGACACGAAAAACAGATTCAGCATGTCGGTATCTAACTGATAAGCTGACGTCCTGCTAAGATAAGCAAAGGAAAGCGCCCCCACCAGAGAAGCCCCCACCCCCGCAGAAGGAAATCCCGCAAGATAAAAGAATACGCCCAGAGGAAATATAAAAAGCCCCGAAAAAAGCACAGCCATCAAACTGCCCGCAGTCTGTCCGGAAACATCACAGGTTTCACTGATATAAGACGTGATCCTGCTTATCAGGGGGACAACCGGAGGTTTCTCTGTTTTGACCTGCACACCTGACAATTCATCCAGTCCTGACTTATAAACTCCGGAACTTATATCTTCGGCATATCTAAGCCATCGATAACCGTCATGGGTTGTCAGTATCGGTTCTGAATATACTGAAAGCTCTATATGCTGATGATAACGCACACCAACAGCACATAGATATGCAAAAACCAGAAAGATAATAAATATATGTATTTGCTTCATAACTAAAAAAAGGGGACCTAAGCCCCCTTATTATTTATTCTGTTACTGAGTAGTGAGTCTGCAAAAACTCTGTTATCAGCCTGATTCCGAATCCTGTTGCGTGCTTCCCGAAAACAGGATGCTCAGTATCCAGATATGCTGGTCCTGCTATGTCAAGGTGTATCCACGGCCAGTTGTCCACAAACTCCTGAAGAAAGAGACCGGCAATCGTAGAACCTGCCTCACGACCTGGTTTTGCAATATTGCGCAGGTCTGCCACATCACTTTTGATGCGTTCCTGATATGCCTCCAGAAGAGGAAGTTCCCATATATCTTCTCCGATTTCGCCGGAAACATCAGATATATTCTTAGCGAGAAATTTCCTGTTGCTGAAAAGCCCTGCACAATGTGACCCCAGAGCCACAACACACGCACCTGTAAGTGTCGCAACGTCTATGATCACCTCTGGGTCTGTCTGTATAGACTCATATAGAGCATCAGCCAGAATGAGGCGCCCTTCTGCGTCGGTATTCAGAACTTCAACGGTTTTCCCCATCTTGCTTGTAAGGATATCGCCCGGTTTATATGCACAGGTGCCGATAATATTCTCCACCAACGGGATGTATGTTTTGATATTAATAGCCATGTCAGTATCAGCAGCAATCTTTGTAACAGCGAGAACTGTAGCAGCGCCGGACATATCTGTCTTCATGTCTTCAATAGAGCCCGTAGGCTTCAGATTAGAGCCGCCGGAATCGAATGTTACTCCCTTCCCAACCAGTGCAACATGCTGGGTTGTAGCGGGCGCACCGTTATATTCCAGTTTCAGAAATCTCGGAAGGTTTGTGCTCCCCTTACCGACAGCATAAACCAGCGGATAGTCTTTTTTAAGCACTTCTACATCGTCAACCACGCTTACTTTAAGCTTATCCCCTGCAAGTTCGAGAGCCTTCTCAGCAAAAATCTCCGGTGTCATATCAGCAGGGGGAGTGTTGATAAGGTCTTTTGCCATATATATAGAGTCAAAGACTGCATTCCATTTCTCTGCGCTCTCATCAACAAATCTCTTCAACTTTGTAAAAGCGGTGATAACCTCTGCCTCTTCAAACTGATAACTCTTTTCGACTTTGCTTTTGAATGTGTCAAAGCTGTACTGTCCGAAAAAGAAACCGTCAAGAAACGACTTAGTAAACATAGTGTCTTTCTTTTCCAGATAGATATCCTCAAAGGAGAGGATAGAAAATGATGTTATCCGCTCACTCTTAAGCAGTTTTGCAAATGCCCCGCCCAGCTCAGTATAGTATCTGTATCCGGCGGGATCTTTCGGTACGGTAACAAGATAGACTTTTCTCAGTTTTCCACCGATTTCCATAAAAAAACCGGTAAACTCCTTCTCTTCATAAGAGAAATAGTCGGAAGAAATTACATTATTTATCTCATCTTCTATCTTTTTGCCTGTAAGTGGCTTTAATGGGCGCATATTACGATATACAGGGATCAATACCGCATCTTTTTTAGAATTAAGTGCTGTCTTTTTTCTACATGAAATCTTCATTAGTGCTAACCTCAATTATCAATAATCTATTTTGTACTATTAAGCTACTTTTTGTCTCTAATTTCAAGTGTAAAGAAATATGTCATATTTTTTTGATTTAGCGGTTGACAGAATAATGAAAAGTTGCTAATCTTCCATTCCCTTGACGCGGGGTAGAGCAGCTTGGTAGCTCGTCGGGCTCATAACCCGAAGGTCGTTGGTTCAAATCCAGCCCCCGCAACCAAAACAACAACAGCCCACCATCTGGTGGGCTTTTTTGTTTTATTATTCTTTGTTCGCAAACTTTTATGCGAGGTGCCAAATGAGCAATGCTCTTCTTTATCTGCTTTTAACTCTCGGAATGGTAAGCTGGGGCGAGTCATGGATATCTGCCAAACTTCTGACCGGAGTTGCATCACCTGATGTGCTTGTTTTCTGGCGCTTCTTTATCACATGGCTGACATTTATCCCCGTCATGATCATAATGAAAAAACCATTTGCCATAAGCAGAAAAGGTCTCATTGTCGCCGCAGTGGCATCGCTGCTTCTTGTTCTGTACAATCAGATGTTTTTTACTGGGCTTGTGACAGGGTTTGCCGGTGCAGGGGGAATACTGGTAACAACACTTGTGCCTATCCTCACCTTCGGAATCGGATGTGTGCTTACCATGAAAGCTCCGTCAGTAAAAGATGCTGCCGGACTTCTGCTGGGGCTTGCAGGGGCTGCCATAATAATGGAAGTGTGGAAACTGGATATACATCTTATTTTTGCAAGCGGTAACGCTTATTTTCTGGTTGCGGCACTGACATGGGCATTCTTAACCCACACCAGCAAGAGAGCGAACAGATACACATCTGCGTACACTTTCAGCTTTTATCTGTTCTTGTTCACCGCACTGTTTGACCTGATACTTCTTTACAGCAAAGGGATGAGTATCAGCGTTGCCGCAAATCACGTATTTGTCATAAACATGTTCCTAATCACTGTCGGAGCAACAACTTTCGGCACAACAATATATTTTATAGCAACAAACAGTCTCGGCAGCCAGAAGGCAAGCTCATTCATCTTCCTTGTGCCTTTGAATGCACTTCTGATGAGCTATATCTTTCTGGACGAGCCAATAAGGCTAAACACCGTCGTTGGCGGTCTCGCAGCCATCACAGCTGTCTATCTGATCAACTACCGCAAAAGAGTCCGCCCAGCCGCCTAAACTTTATAAATACAGGTCAGATGAAGTATTCCCGAGGGAAGCGTATAAGCTAAGATATTCTTTCGCAGAATTCCTCCAGCTAAAATCTTTTTTCATAGCCCTCTTTTTCATGATCTCCATATGCTCAGGTCTGTCGTAATATGTGCTGACAGCCCAGCCGATAGTATCAAAAAGGGCGCTCGAGCTTATTGCATAGAACTTAAACCCCGTACCTTCCGCCGTTGTCTCGTCATAGTTTTCAACAGTATCGTCCAGACCACCGGTTGCACGCACCACAGGCAGAGTACCATATGCCAGTGAATACATCTGATTCAGACCACAGGGTTCATAAAGAGAAGGCATGATAAAAAAATCCGCCCCCGCTTCCACCAGATGCGCCAGCTCTTCGCTATACCCGATATAGCTCCCGCACTCTCCGGGGTGTCTGGCGGGCATACCGCCGAAATAGTCCTCATACTGCTGCTCCCCCGAACCTACAACCACAAACTGACATGTCATCTCCCGCACTGCTCTCTCCATCGCAGTCTGGAGCAGATATACACCTTTCTGATCGGCAAAGCGCCCGACAAAGCCAAATAGAGCAACATCCGGATTCTCTGTCAGACCGAACCTCTTCTGAAGTTCCAGCTTGTTTTTTGCTTTTTTATTTATGGAGCGGACAGAAAATTTCTGAGGTATATAAATATCTTTTGCCGGATTCCACACATCTGTATCGATGCCGTTTAGAATCCCTTTAAGATCTGCCTCTCTGCTGTTAAGTATTTCATGAAGTCCGGAAGAACCGATAGGTCCCTTTATCTCTTCCGCATATTTAGGACTGACTGTTGTTATCTTATCAGCGAATGCTATCCCCCCTTTCAGAAGGTTCACAGCACCGAACGCCTCAAATGCCATAGGGTGCATATCTGCGCTTTCAATAGACGCATACTCCATAAACTCTGTTCCATACACCCCCTGATATCCTATATTATGTATAGTTAAAACGCTGGAGGTATTTACAAAGTAAGGATCCCACTGCTTTTTGAGATAATACGGAACAAGTGCCGTCTGCCAGTCGTTGGCATGCACCACATCAGGAGCAAATTCAATGTCTCTCGCCACCTGAAGAGAGGCTTTGGATAAAAAGCTGAACCTGTAAGGGTTATCGCCATACTCGCCGGCTTTGGTGTGATATATCCCTTCACGGTCAAAATATTTGTCAAATTTTATAAAATAAAAGTCCACTCCGCCGTCACTGGTATGATAGATAGAGTAGAACTCTTCACAATTGCCCATATGTACACAACACCCGTTCATATACGGAGTAATGCCGTATTTAACAACGTCTATAGACGAATAAAGAGGCATGACCACTTTAACATTATTGTCCTTTGAAAGAGCCTTAGGAAGTGAAGAACAGACATCGGCCAGACCGCCCGTTTTAGCATACGGAGCTGCCTCACTTGTTACAAACATGATGTTCACAGACATAAATAAACCTCGCTGCAAATAGTACACAACTAAGGTTTAACTTATTTCAGGTAAGATATCAACACGAGTGAAATAAATAATGCTGCAATACTCACATTTTGATGTAAGTCATTGTGAACTCTTTAGGGTGAAACAATCTTCAGCCTTTGCATATTCTCCTGTGTTCTCAGGTATTCTCAGTTTGAAAGACTGCTTTGGGATAGATTCACACAGGTAAACCCTTGGTTCTATTGCTTCGCACATACTTAACACACGAATTTACAACTTCGTTGTCACAGCCAGAGCATATGTAAAATACGTCACCGCGAAGCCCGCAGGGCTGTGGCAGCCTCTGGACTCGTTAGTTAATCCTGAGATTGCTTCGTCATTACATTCCTCGCAATGACTTATAAGCTCGAAAGCTGATTGAGATGAACTTATCCATGAAAGTGTCAGTTTAGAATAAAAATCCCCAATCTTGTTATCAAAATTGGGGATTTTGTTTTTTTAAACTTTTAACAAGGCTGCTAAGGGGCTGGCACACAGTGTACTGCCTTAGACTATATTATTTTTCAGCCTTAATAGTCTGGCTGAGGATATTTTCCGCAATGCTTTTAAAAGCTGCCGCAGTAGGAGTGTCTGTTACTTCAAGCACATAAGGCTTTCCACTGTCCCCCTGAACCACAACCATAGGGTCTATAGGCACACGACCGAGGAAATTTACATCCATCTCCCCAGCAGCTTTCTCTCCGCCGCCGGACTTAAACAGGTCAACTGTTTCTCCGCAGTGCGGGCAGACCAGACCGGACATATTTTCAACAATACCAAAAACCGGAATGTCTAGTTTTCTGGCGAAAGTTATAGACTTTCTGGAGTCCAGAAGAGCAACTTCCTGTGGGGTTGTAACGACTACACAGCCGTCAACATGTCCTTTACCTATAGTGTGTGCCACGCTGAGGGGCTCGTCACCTGTGCCTGGCGGAAGATCGATAATAAGAAAGTCAAGATCGCCCCACTCAACTTCGCTCATAAACTGCTCGATCATGCCGTGTTTTACAGGGGCGCGCCATATAACAGCATCATCATCGTCACGCACGAGAAAGCCTACAGACATAACCTTGAGACCTTCCACAGCCTCAAAAGGCACAAGTCCGTTCTCATTTGTCTGCACACCCTTCTGTGTCATACCGAACATTTTAGGAATATTCGGACCATGGATATCAGCATCCAGGATCCCTACAGAAAAACCGAGAGAATGAAGCGCAGAGGCAAGGCTAACACTCACTGTTGATTTACCAACGCCCCCCTTCCCGCTCATCACCATAATTTTGTATTTGATCTTGGACAGTCTTGCAGTAAGCATTTCTTGTGTATGCTTTCTTTTCTCGTCTGCGTCACAGGATGACTGTGAACCGCATGAGTTACATGAGCTGTCAGAATTACAACTACTCATCAAAATACCTCCATAGTTTTGGGTCAGATTCCAAATATATAAACATTTGTTTATTATTGCCAGAATTTTTTCTTGCTGACATAAATATCAATATACATATTTATATTGCCTGTTCAAATGATTAACGTTAGAATAGTTTCAGAGCGTGGTAACAAATGAACACAGACTATATTAAAGACGTCGAACTTCTTAAGCAGTTTTCTGTAATGCATGTTGAGGACGACAACAGCGTCCGCGAAAGTCTTATGCGTTTTCTCAAAAGACGCTTTGACACTATTTACTCTGCAAAAGACGGTGCTGAAGGGCTCGACATTTATACAGAACATAAACCAGACATTGTGATTACAGACATACAGATGCCAGTTATGGACGGTGTTGAAATGTCACGCCGTATTAAAGAACTTAACCCTTCTGCCCTTATCATCGTCACAACAGCTTTCAACGAAAAGCCCTACATCCAGAAAACAGAGGAGATAGGGATCACAGACTATCTGAAAAAACCTGTGGTGAAAGATGATCTCATGCAGGCTCTGCGGAGCTGCGCGGAAACTCTCCTTAAAAGAAAATAATCCTTAACCACCGCCAACAAAACGTATAAGCTCTATCCTGTCTCCTTCGTTAACAACAATACTGTCATATTCAGACTTGTCCGGCAGATCTCCGTTAAGCTCCACCACAACAGTCTCTCTGTTCATGTCAAACCTGTCTATAAGGCTGTTTAAGCTTATTGCATCCGAAAGCTCTACAGACTCGCCGTTTAACTGTATTTTCATATACTAATCCTCCAGAATATCAGCCAGAACGTGGCGAACAGCTACATTTGCCTGAATACCTGCCGCTATCGTCACACGGGTCGACATCAGACCTCTTCCTATCTGAGCTGCTGCCTCGAAATCCCCTACCAACTTAACATTTTTTCCGGCTTTTACCACCCTGAAACTTTCGTGGGAACCAAGCCCGGCAACACCGGAGGCGCCAACAATGAGCGCATCAGGATAAGCACGGGACGCTTCGGGGATAAACATAGCCTTTGTGGCAGCGCCGTCAAACGCCTCTATGATAACATCGCATCCGTCAAAAAGACCTTTTATATTATCTTTCGTTATGAAAAGGTCACGGACATCATACTCTATATATGGATTTACCCGCCTGAGATTTGCGAGTGTTGCATCAGTTTTTTTCATACCTATCTGATCTACATAATACTGCTGTCTGTTTATGTTTGATGGTATTATGACATCATAATCTATCAGAAGCAGTTCTCCCACACCCATTCTGGCGAGAGCAAGGGCTATATTTGAGCCGAGACCACCCAGACCGCAGACAGCCATCCGGCATTTCCCCATACGTTCGGCAACTTTCGGAGTATGCCTTGCAGTTATGAGAAACTTCATCTCCTCTTCGTCCGGTATTTCACCTTTTTTTATAAGATAAACAGAATCACCTGTCTCAAGAAGGCTGTCCGCCTTAACTATGTGTCCGTTCTGTATTATTATGTCTGTATCAGGCTTATGGTCTCTTACAATATCACCGGCAGTTGCATCGGCTCTGGCTTTCACTTCTTTTTCATTCACTCGGATTATCAATGATCAGATCCCCCGTGTCGCTTAATAAGTATGTTTTTCCAGTGCTGCACTTATTTTTATAAAGTATATGCACTCTGTCATCATCACAGCCGTAACTGTTTGACTTTGTATGATATACTGCTTTGCATTCTTCATCAAGCCTGTTGACGCATATCCAGCCGTAGTCTTCCGATGTGACCTTAACCGGTATAAATATATTCTCTGAGCCGTAAATGTCTATAGTTCCTCTGTCTGCCGCTTCAACCCCCAGCTCTGCAAGATACGGAATAAACCGATAGAGAAAATCTCCGTGATGCCCTTTAAAGAATATATGAACCTTGTCATCCACCACCACAAAGCCTTTTGACCGCCCCATATTCGGAAAATATCCCCCTTTCTCGACGTGAGCGGGGATATAGGGGATAAGAAGCAGAACAAAGCTAAGCCACAGCATCCGCAATCTGGCACAAGCATACAAAAAAAACATCATAGCCGCAGCCCATAATATCTCTGCCTTATACATGGTGAACACAAACCCGAGCTTTTCGGCAAACACATCAATGAACAACAGATGCACTTTTTCAAGAAGAATAACAGGTTCAAGGGAAAGCGAAGGTAAAGCAAGGTAAAGAAGAAAACATATCACCTGTGCAGATATCACCGGCACAAGAAACGGCGTAGAGATAATAGAGCTTATATTAAAAGAGCCAAAAGCTGCCGATGCTGCGGGTATTATAAATACTGTAGCCACAATTCCGACCATAACAGGAGCCAGAAACTTCGGATATTTCAGATCATTAAGGTGTAAAAGTCCGTAAACAGCAGAAAACGAAAGCAGGAAAGACGGAGAAACTATCATCGAAGGGGATACTAAAATAAATATACCAGCAAAAAAAAGAAGCAGCTTGCGCACATCCGTACTGAAATCAACAAATTTCGCAACAACAATACAGAACCCAAGCAGACCAGCCCGGAGTACAGGGATTTTGAAACCGGTGAAAGGTATGAGAAGCAGAAGCATCAGCCCTGCGGGGATGAGCCTCAGCTTTCTTGGAAGAAAACCAAATATGAAATAACACACCATTGCATACAGCCCAACGTGCAGCCCGGATATCGCGAGAAGATGCCCCAACCCGGTGAGCAGGTATTTATCCTTCGTCTCCTGCGTCAGGAACTGCTTGTCTCCCAGCATCACAGCCTGAGTCAGCCTCAGCTCACCCCCAGTGGAATAAAAAAGCTTCTCTGACACACTCTGCCTCACATGAAGAATTGAACGGAGCAGAGGAACAGATATCCTGCGCAGCTCAACATCAGAAATATAGTACCCTCTGGCGAACCTCCCTTCCGGCTCTCCTGCATATTTCCGCATTTTGTAAGCCCCGAAAACGATGTCACCCGGTAAAAGTTTTTGAGAGACGACAAGAGTTCCTGCTGTGGTACTGTAAAGGTTTTTTGATCCATTTGACTCTTTCTCTCCGGTCACAAGAAGTGTTCCGGCAGCAAATAGGTAGAGCAGCAAAACAGCAAAGCCTATCACCACCCCTTTCTTTTTCTTTATGAAATATACAGGTAGAGCAAATGCAGAAAAACTGCCTGCATACACAGACGGATAGAGCACATATGCAGAAAAAACGCAGAGGACAAAGAACAGCTCCACACGCCCCTGCCCAATTATAAACAACTGGTATAAAAGTTTTTTCACCCTACCCTCTCTAAAGATAACTATCATATTCTAGTGTATTTGGGGTTTCATATAAAGGATACTTTTGATAGAATATGACATCAAAAAAAACCGGAAATTTCATGAACAACAGTAAAGATTTTGTACACTTACATTTACATACACAGTATTCACTTCTGGACGGCGCAATACTTGTCGGCGACCTGATGCAGAAGATCAAAGAAAAAGGAATGACACCGATGGTGGGCATCTCCGACCACGGAACAATGCACGGGATAGTGGACTTTTACCGTCAGGCAAGAGCAAACGATATCAAGCCTATACTTGGGTGTGAGGTATATGTCGCACCTGACTCACGGTTCAACACAACATACGAACGTGGCCAAGAGAGAAATCACCACCTTGTACTTCAGGCAGTAAACAACAAAGGGCTGTCTAACCTACAAAAGCTTGTATCTCTGGCACAGTTTGAAGGGTTTCATTATAAGCCAAGAGTGGACAAAGAAATCATGGCTCAATATTCCGAAGGTCTGATCGCCATGTCCGCCTGTCTCGCCGGAGAAATCCCACGTAAAATAATACGTGACCAATACGACGAAGCTGTTGCGGCAGCACACGAATACAGAGACATTTTCGGCAAGGATAACTTCTTTCTGGAAATTCAGGAAAACGGCATTGAGGAACAGCTGATGGTGAACAGAAACATCATCAAAATGTCCCGCGACTCCGGCATACCTCTCGTTGCAACCAATGACTGCCACTACCTTAACAAAGGCGATCACCTCTCTCATGAAGTGCTCATATGCATACAGACGCAGTCCACTATAAACAGCCCAAACAGGTTCGAGATACACTCTGATCAGCTCTGGGTCAAAACACCGGAAGAGATGTGGGCGGCATTCGGCGAAGTTCCCGATGCTCTGACAAACACTGTGGAGATAGCAAACAGATGCAACACATCCATAACCTTCGGAGAACTGCACCTGCCGGAGTACGAAGTACCGGAAGGCTATACGATTTCAAGTTACCTTGAACACCTTGCAAGAAAAGGACTGCACGAAAAACTTGCAAAAATACCTTCTGAAAAACATCAGATATATTACGACCGGATGCAGAAAGAATTTGACGTTATCATAGGCAAAAACTTTGCCGGATACTTCCTCATCGTTTGGGATTTCATGAATTACTCCAGAAGTGTCGGCATACCTGTCGGTCCCGGACGAGGTTCCGGTGCCGGTTCTCTTGTGGCGTATTCTCTGGGTATAACAGACCTTGACCCTATATACTTTAACCTTCTGTTTGAGCGGTTTCTCAACCCAGAAAGATCATCCATGCCCGACTTTGATATTGATTTCTGTGTAAAAGGGCGTGAACAGGTTATAAAATATGTTCGTGAAAAGTATGGCGATGACCGTGTTTCCCAGATCATAACATTCGGTAAACTGCTTGGTCGAAGCACCGTTCGCGATGTGGGGCGTGTACTTGAAGTTCCTCTACCTATTGTGGATAAACTGGCAAAAGCTATCCCGTCAGACCCCGGGATGACCCTGCGTAAAGCGCTCAAAAAAGATGAAGATCTCAGAAAAGTTTTTCAGGCAGCAGAGCAGGGAGAACTCATCCTAAACCATGCTGTGAAGCTGGAAGGACTTGTGCGGAACACTGGCATGCATGCTGCGGGAATCGTCATCAGCGACAAACCTCTTAACGAATATGTCCCCCTTTGCCGCGGGCAGAACAACGAAGTCATCGCTCAATTCGAGAAGGACACACTGGAAAGTGTAGGGTTGGTCAAGTTCGACTTTCTGGGACTCAACAACCTTACGATCATTGACGAAGCAATAAAGCAAATTAAAAAGAACAGAGGGGAAGATCTTGATATTGCGAGCATCCCCCTCGATAATAAAAAAGTTTACGAACTACTAAGCCGAGGGGACACCACTGCGGTATTCCAGCTTGAGAGCTCGGGTATGAAAAACCTGCTCAAGAAGCTTCGACCGGAACAGTTCGAGGATATTATTGCGCTTGTAGCACTTTACCGACCTGGCCCTATGGAATCAGGAATGCTTGACTCTTTCGTAAAAAGAAAATATGGCGAAGAAGAGATCGACTATATATTTCCTGACCTTGAAGAAATCCTGAAAGAGACAAGAGGCGTTGTTATCTATCAGGAGCAGGTTATGCAGATTGCTCAGATCATCGGCGGATATTCCCTCGGCTCTGCGGATAACCTGCGCCGTGCAATGGGTAAAAAGAAGGCCGCCGAGATGGAAAAACAGAAACAGTTCTTCCTGTATGGTGACGGAGATACCATCCCGGGCGCAAAAGCACGCGGCTACGATATGAAAATGGCAGAAGACCTCTTTGACAAGCTTGCAAAATTTGCCGGATACGGGTTCAACAAATCTCACTCCGCAGCCTATGCTCTGATCAGCTACCAGACAGCCTACCTGAAAGCTCTGTACCCTGTGGAATACATGGCAGCGATACTCTCCTGTGAAATTGACAAAGGGGACAAGATCGTAACCTTCACCGAAGAGTGCAAAAATATGGGCATAGATGTCCTGCCCCCTAACATAAACAAATCAGGCGTTAACTTCGAAATAGAAGGAACTGCCATACATTTTGGTCTCGGCGCTATTAAAAATGTCGGGTTCAATGCCATAGAAGCTGCACTGCAGGAACGTGACAAAAACGGTGAATTCAAAAATATTTATGATTTCTGTGAACGGGTTGACCTGCGTGCATGTAACAAACGCGTACTGGAATCACTGGTTAAAGCCGGAGCTTTTGACTGTTCAGGTAAAAATCGCCGTCAGAATCTTCAGGTTATAGAAAGAGCTCTGGAGGAAGGGCAGAGAAAGCACAAGATGGCAGAACAGGGGATCATGTCCATTGAGGCGTTCCTTGTGGACGAGGAAAGCGATGAAGAGGAACAGTTCTTTTTCCCTGATGTGGAAGAGATGCCGGAGAATGAGCTTTTGAAAATGGAAAAAGAAGTTCTCGACTTTTACATCAGCAATCACCCTCTGGCTATCTACAACAATATTCTGAAGACATTCACCATCCCTATCGGAGAAGTTGCGAACCCGGACAGTGAAGGGGATATCGTAATCGGCGGTCTCGTAAAACATGTCAAACGCATAGTCACCAAAAAGAAAGGCGAAAAGATGGCATTTGCCAACGTTGAAGATATGGATTCAGAAGTTGAAGTTGTTGTTTTCCCCAGAACCTTTGAACAGTATTCAAGGCATCTGGAAAACGATAAGATAATAATAATTGCAGGCAAAATAGACCATAAAGAAGACAATACCGTCATCATGGCTGACAAGATAATGGATGTTACAGAAGCTATGGAAATGCTCACAGAGCTGGTGACAATAAAACTAACATCCACAGGGATGACCTCCGAAATTTTGAATAAACTGAAAACTACGTTAGCAACACATCACGGTGACGTACCTGTTAAACTCTATCTTGAGAAACCTAAAGCTTACGGAGTACATATCAAGACCGGTCCCGACTTCGGCATAAAGCCTGGATATGATTTCTATAACGAAATTGACAACCTCCTCGGCAAAGACAGATATGAAATCAAGTCCAAAGCCTACGTTCATGAAGAACGTAAAAATAATTATCGCAAAAATGGTTCGAAATCAGCATAGGTGACAAAATGTTTAAAGCTTTAACTATAGCAGGATCCGACTCCGGAGGCGGTGCCGGCATCCAGGCTGACCTGAAATCTTTCAGTGCAAACGGCGTGTATGGAATGAGCGTTATCGCAGCCGTTACAGCTCAGAATACGCTCGGTGTTCAGGGTTATGTTGACATTCCCCTCGAATACATCGACATGCAGATTGACAGTATCTTTGCCGACATTGTCCCCGATGCTGTGAAAACAGGCATGCTTTCTAACCCGGACACAGTGGCTCTGGTGGCAAGGAAACTGCACGAATACAAAGTTGAAAATCTTGTCGTGGATCCTGTGATGATAGCAAAAGGGGGAGCAAACCTGCTTAGCCGTGAGGCTGTTCATAACCTTATCGAAATGCTTTTCCCACAGGCAAAAGTCATCACGCCTAATGTCCCCGAGGCTGAATTCCTCACTGGAAAAAAGATCGTCACCTCAGCAGATATGCACGAAACATGTCTTCTGCTTACAGATATGGGGGCACACGCAGTCCTTTTAAAGGGGGGGCACATGGGAACAGCTGAGTCAAACGACCTGCTCTTTGACGGAACAGATTTCCATACATTTACTACAAAACGTATCGATACCAAAAACACGCACGGTACCGGATGTTCACTTGCTTCTGCTATTGCAGCGAATCTGGCTAAGAAAATGTCGGTTTTTGATGCCGTCAGTGAGGCAAAAGCCTATATACAGGGTGCCATAGAACACGCAGATGAACTGGATATAGGCTCCGGTCACGGTCCAATACATCATTTTTATAAATTCTATACATAGCCTCCGTTTACCCTTACCACCTGACCATTGAGCCATCCGCTGTCATCGCTCAGCATGAATGACACCACTGACGAAATGTCTTCAGGTTCACCAAGGCGTTCAAGCGGAGGAAGTTTAGTCATTTTTTGTATAAATTCTTCAGATTTCCCTTCAAAGAAGAGCTCTGTTGCTACTGGTCCAGGGGCAATTGCATTTACAGTTATCTTCCTCCCGCGCAGTTCGTTTGCCAGCACACGCACAAGCAATTCTGCTCCGGCTTTAGAAGCTGTATAGGGTCCATACTTTGGAAAAGCAGGAACTATCGCTGATGTAGAAAACTGTACGATCCTCCCCCCTTCGTTAAGAATTTCGGCAGCTTTTGCCAGCACAAGAAATGCTCCGCGCAGATTGACAGCAGTCATCCTGTCGAACGCTTCAATATTTGCATCAGTGAAACCTCCCGCTACCCCCGACATACTCATCACTCCTGCACAATTGACAACAGCGTCTAACCTGCCAAACCTATTTAATGTTGCTTCAAAAATATTTTCAACATCTCTCTTAACAGAAATATCCCCCTGCACTTCCAAAGCCTTTCTCCCCATCTTCTCTATCTCTCTCACGACTTCAGAGGCAGCATCTTTTCTACCTGCGTACCCGACCGTAACGTCAAACCCGTCAACTGCAAGCCGTAAAGCCACTGCTCTACCTATCCCCCTGGAACCACCCGTCACAAGAGCAACCCTTCGTTCATTCATTATTCTCTCCTTTTTTGGTAAACTTACATATTACATAATATGTAAGTTGTAATTTGTCACGCAATAGTTTATATTTAATTTAATAAAAAACAAGCGAGACAATATGCCAAGAACAGGACTGACACCTCAGGAAATCAGGAAAAAAGCTGTAGAAATTACTGTTAACAAAATGCGGTTGCTTGGGTTTGACAAAGTACGCCTGACTGACATTGCCCATGAGATGGGGATAAGCCACGCAGCCCTCTATAATCATTTTCCAAGCAAAGAGGCACTGCTTGACACAGTCTCAGAGCTCTGGCTGGCTGACATTGATGACACACTGGCAAAGATAACAGAGTCTGACATGCCTCCGGATGAAATGATACATCTCTGGTTTCTCGCTCTTCACCGTATGAAAAGAGAAAGAGTGCTAACTGACATTGAGCTTTTTAAAGCATTTGATGTCGCCTCCGCAAACATGAGACCTTTTATCTCTGCTCACCTGAACAACATGAAACAAATGTTGGAAAAGATAATCAAAAAGGCTGCCTATGCCGGCATCATCGCCGCCGGGCATGAAGAGACCGCTATGCATGTATTATTCGAAGGGACTATGTCTTTTCATCACCCGAACCTTGTTGCTGAGTTTTCAGAGAGAGATAGAGAGAATAAACTTGAAGTGCTCATAGATACGCTACTGAAAGGGCTCGCACAATAAATTCCACCAGGTAAACCCGTGATTCTATTGCTCCGCACGTGCTTAACACACGAAATTACAACTTTGTTGTCGCAGATAGAAAATATGCAAAATATGTCACTGCGAAGCCCGCAGGGCTGTGGCAGTCTCTGGACTCGTTAGTTAATCCCAAGATTGTTTCGCCATCACATTCATCACAATGACTTATAATATCTAAAGCTGTGATTAGCTCATTTATCCACGCATAAATGCGTGGTGTTCTGTCTTCGCACAATAAAAACAACAAAACCTCTCAGAAGAGAGGCTTTGTTTAATTTATTTGTAAAATATAAGAAGTTACTTTACTGCATTTTCCCAATCAGCAAGGAACTGCTTGATTCCTGCATCTGTAAGTGGGTGCTTCATCATTTGCTCAATAACTTTGTAAGGGATAGTAGCGATATCCACAGCGATATCCTGACACTGGAGCATATGTGCTGTACTGCGGATAGAAGCTGCAATCACTTCTGTATCATAGTCATATATATCCACAACATTCTGGCACTGGGAAACAACGTCAATGCCGTCGTGTCCGATATCGTCCAGTCTGCCGGCAAATGGGCTTATGTATGCAGCGCCAGCCTTACATGCAAGCAGCGCCTGGTTAGCAGAGAAGATAAGTGTAACATTAACATTTATCCCTTCGCCTGAGAGTATGCTTGTGGCTTTAAGACCGTCCTTTGTAAATGGTATTTTCACAACAACATGGTCGCTTATCTCAGCGAGTTCACGTCCTTCTTTCACCATTCCTTCCCAGTCTAGCGCAATAACTTCTGCACTGACAGGTCCGTTTACAACTGCGCAGATTTCACCGATAGTTTTTTTAAAATCCTTCTTCTCTTTTGCTATAAGAGAGGGATTTGTAGTAACCCCGTCAAGTATACCGAGGTCTTTGACTTCTTTGATCTCTTCTATATTCGCCGTATCAAGAAATATCTTCATTTTTGTCACCCTTCTTCTGTTCGATAAATTGATCCATTGTCTCCTGAGAACTGAAATAATACAGTTTGTCGTAATATTTTACTTTAAACTCAGTATCTTTTCCCACAAAAACGCCATTGACAGGATCCTGCACAGTTTCCACTGCATCGCTGTCGATTTTTGACTTACTGTCAGTCCCGACAGGCTTCTTGAAAAGCTTAAAAGCCAGAAATGCCATAATGGCAGCAAGAACTATCTTCAGTATCATCTTTACTCGCTCCCCTCAGGTTTTGTTGTCTGCGGAGTACTCTGACCTTCTCTCTGAGGTCTTCTTTGTCTTGGTTTTCTGTTGTCAGGTCTGCGTCCTCTCGGAGCACCGCCCCCTTTTCTTTCCGGAACGATAAGAATCTCTTTGAGATGACCATCACCTTTGCTCACAGTGCTGATCCCCGGCACTTCCTTGAGCACCATATGGATCTCTTTGCGAACCATAGTAACCATAGGAGCCATTTTGATGGGCTTTCCTGTTCTGCGGACAGTTTTTGCCAGCTTAACAGCTTTCTCTTTAAGGTTTTCCACAACTCTCTCTCTGTACTCCTCTACATCTACGATGAAGGTGAAGTCAGGGCTTTGCCATGCAAGCATTCTGTTCAGTATAAACTGCATAGAATCCAGCATCTGGGCATTTTTGCCTATGAGGAGTTTAGAATCGGGAGAAACTATATTAAGTATTATATCAGGATTTCTATTTTTTGTTTCAATACTATAGTCAGCAAAACCAGCTTTTTCCAGTATTTCAGACAGGACAAGCTTTGCTTTTCTGGTGTAAAACTCAACGTCATTAAATTTAAGCTTTACCAGCGCATTCTTCCTGCCAAACCCCAAAAAGCCTTTCGAAGCCTCTTTAAGGACTTCATATTCGATAAAATCCTTAGGTATATCTTTTTCTGTAAGGAAGTTGTTGACTGCCTGTTCAGCAGTTCTGCCTTCCACTTCAAAATATTTCATTTTTTAAAAATCTCCGTCATTTACGCAAGTTTTTTGTTGATAAAGTACTGCTGCGCAATGGACAGTACGTTATTAGTCAGCCAGTAGACAACGAGTCCCGCCGGGAACGTAAGAAACAGGAATGTGAAGATAAGCGGCATAAAAGTGAATATCTTCTGCTGGAGAGGATCCTGTGCTGTCGAAGGTGTCATCTTCTGCTGGAGAAACATTGATGCCCCCATAAGAATCGGAGAGATGTAATAGGGGTCTTTGAGAGAAAGATCGGTTATCCAGAGCATGAAAGGCGCTCCCTGAAGTTCAATTGCCAGCAGGAGAGTTTTGTAAAGAGCGAAAAAGATAGGTATCTGCAAAACCATAGGCAGACATCCGCCAAGGGGGTTAACCCCTTCGTTTTTGTACAGTTCCATTGTAGCCGCATTGGTTTTCTCTTTATCGCCTTTAAACTTTTCTTTGATCTCAAGCATTTTGGGCTGAAGAGAAGACATCTTCTTCATACTTACCATACTTTTCTGGGTAAGTGGGAAAGTCAATATCTTAATAACAAGTGTCAGCAGGATGATCGCAACACCATAGTTGTGTACGTAGCTGTAAATTATTTTAAGAAACTTAAGCATCGGGATGGCGATAAAGGAAAATATACCGAAATCGATTGATTTTTCTAACTTAAGATCATAGGACTTCAGCAGGTCATATTCTTTAGGACCTGCGAATAATGAAAACTCCACAGTCTCCCGTGCATCCGGATTAAGTTTCATATCTGCCGAACCGGTTATCTTTGCAGAGCCGCCGGCAGGCGATATAGTTCCTTTACTATAATCCTGAGCCACACCTATCATGAAATATTTTGACATATAGCCAACCCATTTCGGATGATCCACAACAATGCTCTTATCAACTTTTTCAGCTTTCTCTTTCTTTAGCCTTTTGCCGTCGAACATGAGAGGCCCCTGAAAGGAATATCTGTCAGACTCAAACCCGTCTACTGCATTCGCACCAATCCCGCTTGTAAGTGGAACATTGACTGTCCTGTCACCAGTATTATTAAGGACAAGCTCACCTTTCACAAGATAGCTGTCATCATTTATGACATATTTTTTAGTGACAACAATATCTCCCTGAGAACCCGAAAACGTCACAGTGGTAGTGCCGTTTGTCTTCTGGACGTCTGAAGTATAGGCAGAGATGAAGGGGACATCAGCAAAAACGACATCGCCGTTTACGCTTTTGAAACCGACATTTGTCAAGTCTCTTGAGTGATAACTGTTTATCACCGCTTCCCTGATGTTACCTGTATTTGCGTTAAAGACGTATCTGACATTATCAGTGAGTACATCGAAAGTTTCGAGAATCATCGGTTCCGTCTGAGCAGTCTGCTCTTCTATAGTAATAGGCTGTGCATCCTCAACAGGGACGATCTGACCTTTATTATCTTCTGTCTGTGCTGATTGCTGAACCTGATTCTGTACGGTGGGCTTTGGAGCAAAGAAAACCTGAAAAGCGAGTATAACCAGCGCACTCAGTCCGATTGCCAGTACGGTATTCTTATTCATTTCGAGATAACCTCCAGAGGTTTCTGTTTATTTTACTGGGTCGTATCCGCCCTTTGACAGCGGATTGCATCGGGCTACTCTCCAAACGGAGAGCATCGTTCCCTTGATGAGCCCCTTCTCTTTCAGGGCTGTCATCGCATAATCAGAGCATGAGGGGTAAAACCGGCATCTGTTTCCCAACAGAGGTGATATGAAGAGTTTATATAACCGGAGCACTGCTATCAGCAGGTTTTTCGGGTTTAATATTTTCAGCAAGTGAGAGGATTTCATACCTTAGTTCACCGTAGTCGGCATCAACGCTTTTCGGCAGAGCTCTCAGAACGATATCCAGCCCCGAAGGGAAACTGTCTTTATCTCTTCTGAATATTTCTCTGAAGCTTCGTTTTAGCCGATTTCGGGTCACCGCTTTTTTGTCAACACGCTTGCTGACGGTGACCCCCAATCTCCGCAGGTCTTCTCCATTATATATATAATGCAGAGCAACAAACTTACCGATAAGTTTTCGCCCCCGCCTGAAGACCTGTTCAAATTCCTTCGTTTTCTTCAGCCTTTCCTGTTTTCTGAAACGCTGATCGTTAAACTGTAAGACGCTTACGGCCTTTAGCCCTTCTTCTGGCTATTGCGAGTTTACCGCCTCTGGTCTTCATTCTGGCTCTGAAACCGTGCTTACGTTTACGCTTAGTGTTGCTTGGTTTTTTCATTGTCAGCATCTGTGCCATTACAACCACTCCTTTCCTTAATTATATATAGAGACTATTATACTGTCTTACTGTCTGGTAAGCCCGTGATTATATAAGCACGATTCATGTTTGTCAACATTTGAAAGTTGCATTTTTTTCTTGACTAATAAACTGCACTTATGTATAAGTGATGTTCCCTGCACTTGGCAGGTTTCGTGGAGGTACGTATATAATGTTCGCAATTATAAAGAGCGGCGGAAAACAATATTCTGTCAAACCCGGCGATACGCTGAAGGTTGACAGTATCAATGCCGAACAAGATTCTGTTATTGAAATTAAAGATGTACTTGCAGTTAGCGAAAACGGTCAGCTTAACTTAGGAGCTCCTTTTGTTGAAGGCGCTGTTGTCAAAGCTAAGATTGTTGAGCACAGCAAAGGTGATAAAATTCTCGTTTTCAAAAGAAAACGTCGTAAAGACTACAAAAAGAGATATGGTCACCGTTCTGCTCTTACATCTATAAAGATCGAAGACATTAACGTAGGCTAAGGAGGCGTCTAATGGCTCACAAGAAAGCTGGTGGTAGTACCAGAAACGGAAGGGACTCGAACTCTAAACGCCTCGGCGTTAAAAAGTACGATGGTGAAGAAGTACTTGCAGGCAACATCATAGTTCGTCAGCGTGGCACTAAGTTCAAACCCGGCATCAATGTTGGTATCGGTAAAGACGACACACTTTTTGCTCTCACACCTGGATTTGTTAAATTTCAGGATAGAGGGAGTAAAGGTAAATTCATCAACATTATCCCTGAAAGAGCGTAATTTAGCACAGCTAAATTTTACAGCAGAATAATAATATTAAAGCTCACCTTTAAGGTGGGCTTTTTTCTTGGTATGATGTTTCATATGAGATATGAGGAAGTACAATGAAATTTATTGACACCTGTGAGATCATGGCGATAGCCGGCAAAGGCGGCGACGGCTGCATGAGCTTCCGTAGAGAGAAGTTTGTTCCCAGAGGCGGTCCGGATGGCGGAAACGGCGGCCCCGGAGGTAATGTAATTCTGCGTGCTGACAGTACAAAACATACTCTGATGGATGTGCGTTACATTTATCACCGTAAGGCTGAGCGCGGAATACACGGCAAAGGGAAAGATATGCACGGAAGATCAGGTGCTGATGCTGTTGTTATTGTGCCTATCGGCACAGTGGTAAAGAACGCCGATACAGGAGAAATCCTTGCTGACCTGACCCGTCAGGACGCAGAGATCATAGTGGCAAGGGGCGGCAAAGGTGGACGCGGAAATGCAAACTTCACCTCCCCCACACACAGAGCTCCCACAAGGCATGAGCCGGGTTTCGAGGGAGAAACTGTCAAGCTTGCACTTGAACTGAAGCTTATTGCTGATGTCGGTATTATAGGCTTCCCTAACGCAGGGAAATCGACTTTTATCTCTTCTGTTTCCGCTGCTAAACCAAAAGTTGCAGACTACCCTTTCACAACACTTACTCCAAATCTCGGCGTTATTAAAGGCGTATACGGAAATGCCTTTGTACTCGCAGATATGCCGGGACTCATAGAAGGCGCACACGAAGGTGTCGGACTTGGTATACAATTCCTCCGCCACATCGAAAGAACCAAACTTCTCCTTCACCTGATAGATGCGTCTGACGAAGAGTCTATGGTGGAAAGATACAAAAAACTACGCTACGAACTTGATAAATTCAGCCATGATGTTGCAGAAAAACCCGAAGTTATTGCAGCTACTAAAATGGACTCTGTTTATCAGGAAAATCTCGATGAATTCGAAGCATATTTAAAAGAAAACCACCCTGAAATTGCTTTCTTTAAAATATCTTCCATAGCTAAACAGGGAACAGATGAACTTATAAAGCATCTGGACGACAGCCTGTCCGAACTTTTCGGAGAAGAGGATGAAGAAACTCTCTGAGATACTCCCCGGCTCGATACCCGGTAACTTTCAGTCTTACCTTAAAACCAAGAAGGTGTGGAACGACTGCGCAGGCGACTCAATTGCTTTCCTCACAACCGTTGGAAGCACAAAAGACGGTGTGCTGAATGTCGCTGTCCATGACCAGACATGGCTTTCAGAAATTGGATTTTTAAAGGGCGAGCTCATAAGCAGACTTAATCAGCAAGGGCTCGAGATATCTAACATAAACTTTTTCTACAAAGCAAAAAAACAATCTGAAGCAGCAAAAGCAATTCATAAACGGAAAGAGATGTCCGAAAAGGAAAAGAAATTCGCTGATAAGCTCATTGAAACAGTAGAAAATGAGGATCTACGTAATTCCCTACGCAAAGCAATTTATGCTTATTTTACTGTTTACACACTTGACGACTATCTCAACTGCTGATTTAATATGTAAATTCAAATACAATTTTTTGTTTACACTTTCTTGATATGAATTATTTTATCATCATGGAGGAAACATGATTCTTGAAGTTAAAACATTTCCAGATAAGGTTTTACGCATTAAAGCCGAACCTGTGGATAGCATAGATGAGTCAATTACTGAGCTGCTGGACAATATGGTTGAGACTATGCATGCCAGAAGTGGTGTCGGTCTTGCAGCCCCCCAGGTAGGGATCAGTAAAAGACTTATTGTCATTGATACTTCTGCCGGAGAGAATGAAGGGATGCTTCTTCGTGTCATAAACCCTGAAATTATTTCTGCTGAAGGTGAACAGGTCGGCGAGGAAGGATGCTTAAGTATTCCTGGCGAATACGAACCAGTACGCCGTGCCGAAAAAGTCACAGTTAAGGCTATGGATGAAAACGGGAAGCCGTACACTATGGAGGCGGAAGGTTTCCTCGCAAGAGCTTTCCAGCATGAAATCGATCATCTGGACGGTGTTCTTTTCATAGACAGGCTACCGTCATATAAGAAAGACACACTAAAGAAAACTATCAAAAGACGCATCGCAGACGGTGACTATGTTGTAACTGGTACTAAATAGTTATCGTACTTATATCTATTAGCTACTTGCAGCTAAATACTACTTCGTATTTTTTATAGATTCTCCGCTTGAACGCTTTAGTTCCAGCCATCAGTTATTATTACCCTGCTTTCAGTCAATCTGCATGTTATCCTTACATTAGTAATGACCTCAGGAGCATAGATATGATCGAAACCATCGGAATTGCTATCTTAAAGTCCCTTGCAGCTTTCCTTTTTAAATCATATATGATCTCTCAGGTTAAAATTAATATTGAAGGTGCACCGAGTTGGTATATGCAGCCCGTTGAAGCTCAGGTGTGCGTGTTTGATCATCAGTCCGGAGGATTGGAAGCTATAGATAAGGCTAAGAATTATACTTATCCGAAGATGGAAAATGAATTATCTTATATCCTCGAAGCCACCATTCAGGATAAATACAAGAGCCTCAAAGATCCGAAAGAAAAAACTTTTGTGAGTATGTTTAAAAATGACAAGGACGCACCTGTGTTTATCCGTAAGAACATGCAGTTTTTGAATATTGACTATGACCTGGACGTCAAAACTGCCTTTGTCAAAGGGTGCATAGACAAAAAAACTATTCTTGCCTATCAGAAGGAGCGTATAGAAACTATTAAGCATGAACTCACTCATAAAAGAGCGGATGAAGCTTTTCAGGAGATAGAAAACGGAGATATGTCGCTGGAGTAATTTCTGAGCTTCGGTTGTCTGATATTTTATGGAGGCTTTTATGCGTGTGATTATTTCGATTGTACTTTTATCTTCAGTGTTGGCATGTGCGCCGGCAAACCACAGGTTCAGCCCTCAAAGTGACTTTTACTATGACAGAATACACCACCACACCCTTATTGAAAGATACGCCTATACCCAATCAGTTAAAATACAGCTGTCCCTTACTCCTGAGTTGCTGCGCCCGCAGGAATCAGACTTCCTCTCCGCAGGGGCAGACCTTAACAATGACGGCAGAGAGGACGTAATAGCAACAATTAATCATAGGAAATTCAGAGAAGATGGAACGTACCCGCTTTATATCTATGTGAAGAATGATTACAGCTATGATGTTCTAAAGGATCTGCCTCGTATCAGTTCATTTAACATGCAGGTTTTGGAGACTGCTACACTTGGTTACAAAGATATTAAAGTAGATAATAGAGTTTTGAAATATAATGGTAAAACATACGAATGAGGTGCATTATGAGATTATTTTTAGTTCTGGCTTTATCTTTAGCGGCAGGATCAACAACCTTTGCGGGGGACATGCCGCTCCGCATTAACGACACCCTGACTGTTACAGATTCAGTTGCTCCGGATACTATGGTTTCAACTATAACGGTATCTGCGACATCCGAAACCTTTGCAACCGCCATTGCCAAAATGGAACAGATAGCTTCTGTTGTCAAAAATTACAGTGAAATCTGCACATTTAACAGCTATCGTGTCACCCCTAAATACCGGTATCAGGACTCAATTCGTCACGACGACGGCTTTTCAGGATACATATATGTGCCTTGTGAGTTCAACAACATGAAGCCCTATAACAAGCTTCTCAACGACATAAACTCAGTGGCGGAGAACGATAACACCTTTGACATTTCAGTGTCCCCTGTGAACTGGACCGTGAGTAAATCTATTATAGATGCTGCAAGGCAGGGTCTTAAAAATGAATTGATTACCCAGATAGGCGCAGTTGCAACTGCTTACAGCAGGTCAACTAAAAAGAATTGCGAGCCGTCTGCAATAACATTTTCCGGCGCGTCAGACAACATGCCTTTTGAAATGGCTCCTGTAATGCGCTCAGCTAAAGCTTCTTTTGACACAAGCTCTCCGGATAAAAAGAATTCTGAAACATCAGTATCTGCTGAATTCATGCTGATATGCAAATAATTGATAGATAGCTAACAGGTAACCTAGGGTGACAGTGATCTGCATCATACTTACGGTTACGTACAGTTAAATTTCAAATAGTGCTTAAATATTATTTTTGGTATATATACGCGTAGATTTCCACGGAGCACCCCGCGGTTGTATTGCTTTGCACGTACTTAACACACGAAGTTACAACTTAGTTGTCACAGCTAGAGCATATGCAAAATACGTCACTGCGAAGCCCGCAGGGCTGTGGCATTCACTGGACTCGGTAATTGTTCCTGAGATCGCTTCGTCATTACATTCCCCGCAATGACCCATAAGCTCTAAAGCTGCGATTAGCTCATTCATCCACGCATAAATGCGTGGTGTCCTGTCTTCGACCGCATAAAAAAAGGCCGCCCGTAAAAGGCGGCCATTTTAATATCTAAAGAGCAGTTACTCTTAATTCTCGATATTTACAATATCATCATAGATGTACTGTATGTCTTTCTTGTGACAGGCAACGTCATAAGCAAGTCTGGTGAAAGCCTCACCAGCTTCTGAACCAGCAAACTTCTCTGCCATCTTCTCATAGAACTTCATTGAAGTATCTTCGTGCCTGATAGCAATAAGAAGGAGTTCCTGAACATTCAGGTCAGGTTTAACGACCTCAGAATGTCCTGTTTTGCCTATACCAAGGTCTCTAAGCTTACATGTTGAGTCGAGCCCCAGTTTATCGAGGCATCCACACATGATAGAGTCTTCTATATCCTTCTTAAACCTCTGCTTTGTATCCATAAGCTCCTGAATGATCTTTTTGGCACTCAGCTCAGATACAAGTGAGAGAAGTTTCTCATAGAAGTCATAAGTAAGCTGTTCTTTCTGTGCGGCTTCTTTCAAAGCCTCTACAACTGTTGCTTCCATTTAACTCTCCTACACCAGCAGTGTCTTCACAAGGTTGACAAAGAACGATGGGAAGAAACCTATCGCAAGCACCATCACTGCCCCGATGAAGGAGGTGATAAATGCAGAGCGGCTAACGGTTGCATCCACTTCGTACTCCGGCTCTTTGAAGTACATGTAAATTGTGACACGCATGTAGTAGTAACATGCAAGTGCACTGTTAAGGCCGCCGATGATAGCGAGCCAGTACAGCTCGGCTTTCATAGCAGCCATAAGGATCTGAAATTTACCGATAAATCCCGCAAGGGGCGGTATACCTGCGAGTGAGAACATAAAGATAAGCATACCAAGAGCATACATAGGGTTCTTTTTGGAAAGACCAGCAAAACTTTCGATCCTCTCATCGTCAATCATACCTTTGTTCTTAACGAGTCCCAGCAGGGTAAATGCTCCTATGTTCATAAAGGCATAGATTATCGCATATAATGCAACAGACTGGTAACCTTCAGGGTTCATAGAAACAAGACCTATCAGCATAAATCCGGCATGAGCTATGGCAGAGTAACCGAGCATCCTCTTGACATTATTCTGAGCAAGAGCAACAAGGTTACCATATGTCATAGTCAGCACAGCGAGTATGGAGAAGAACATCCCCCACATACCGCTCACAGGTTCAAGTGCTATCCAGCAAAATCTTATCAGTGCACCCATAGCAGCGGCTTTCGGAGCCACTGTCATAAAACCTGAAGCAGGTGTTGGCGCTCCCTGATAAACATCAGGAGCCCACATGTGAAAAGGTACAGCAGAGATTTTAAAAGCAAAACCGGCAAGCATGAGAACAAGACCAAACTTAAATGTTGTAAGGTCTGCAGCTCCGCCCTTAAGTGCAGCTGCAATCTCAAGATAGTTCATAGAGCCGGTTGAGCCATATACAAATGTAAGCCCGTACAGAAAGATACCGGATGAGAAAGCACCAATAATGAAGTACTTAATACCAGCCTCTGTAGACCTTACACACTTTTTATTGAATCCAGCCATTATGTACATGGAGATCGCCATTGTTTCCATACCAGCGTAGAACACTGTCAGGTCAAATGCTGAAACCATGAACATCATTCCGATGATACTGAAAAACAGTATCGAATAGAACTCGCCTTTGAGTATTCCGTTTTCTTTCAGATAGCTCACAGAGCCAAGGGCTGTAAGTGTGTATGCTATACCGAAAATCAGAAAGAACACAAAAGAGTACGAGTCCCACATTACCATGTTCCCGAAACCGAGGAATTTTTTCCCAACCGGCGGCCAGGAAATAAGCACGGTAATTATTATAAACGCTATCCCGAAGTATCCGACCATGGATTTCTTCTCGTCCTTTGTCATGACATCAAGCACGACAAGCACAAGTCCAAACACGGTCATTATTACTTCTGGGTAAATAGACAGAAGATTTAATATTCCTTGTGGTGACATATCTTTTAACCTCCCCTTACTTCATCGCCACTGCAGCAGACTGCATGTGGTCGACGAGATGTTGTACACTTGCGTGCATGTAGTTAGTGAAAGTCTCAGGATACATACCAACCCAGAACACTATTATGAGCAGAGGGAAGATGTATATTACTTCTCTCAGGTTCATGTCTTTCAGTTTTTCCCACTTAGTATTAAGTGACTGATAGAATACACGCTGGAAAACCCACAGCATATAAACGGCGGAGAAAATCACACCTATTGCAGCGAGGATTGCCCAGTCGGAAAAAGCCTGAAACGCGCCCACAAGCACGAGGAATTCACCGATAAATGCACCCATAGACGGAAGCCCTATAGAGCCCATAGTAAAGATAAGGAAGATTGTAGCAAACACAGGTACGCTCTTAGCGATGCCACCATAGTCAGCTATCTCCCTTGTATGCGTTCTTTCATAGACCAGACCGATCAGAAGGAAGAGCGCTCCGGTAATAATACCGTGATTAAACATCTGGAGGATACCGCCTTCAATACCGGATTGGTTAAGAGCATATATACCGAGTGTTACAAAACCCATGTGTGAAACAGATGAGTATGCAACAAGTTTTTTGATGTCTTTCTGCACCATCGCAACAAGAGCACCGTATATTATCGCTATAACAGACATCACAGCAACGAACGGCATCAGCTTGATAGATGCGAGGGGCGTCATAGGCAGACAGAATCTCAGCATACCGTAAGTACCCATCTTAAGCAGTACACCAGCAAGGATAACAGATCCTGCTGTAGGCGCCTCAACGTGTGCGTCAGGGAGCCATGTATGCAGTGGGAACATCGGTACTTTTATAGCAAAGCCGAGGAAGAAAGCTGCAAATATGAGCATCTGAAAACTCATGCCATAGCTTGCGTGCTGGGCAGTAATCTTCAGTATGTCAAATGTATACTCTCCTGTTATCGAACCGTGCTTGAAATAAAGCGCTATAATAGCGATCATCATAAGAACGGAACCTGCGAAGGTATACAGGAAGAATTTTACAGCAGCGTATATTCTTCTCTTACCGCCCCAAACACCAATTATCAGATACATTGGGATAAGCATTGCTTCCCAGAGTATGTAGAAGAGAAAGAAGTCAAGAGCAAGGAACACACCAACCATACCTGTCTCAAGGACAAGCATAGCTATGTAGAACTCTTTCTGCCTCTTCTGGATATATGTGAATGAGCCGAGTATTGCTATCGCTGTCAGCAGAGTTGTCAGAAAAATCATTAAGATAGATATCCCATCGACACCCACAGAATACTGTATGCCGAGAGCGGGTATCCAGTCGAGTTTTTCTACGAACTGCATGCCGGGATTAGATTTATCAAAGTTGGCCATCAGAGGCAGTGTTATTATGAACTCAATCACTGATGCCACAAAAGCAGCCCACATGGTAGACTTTCCGCCCCTAAAGAATATAAGGATGAAAAGTGCCGCCACCAGCGGGAAGAAAATAAGGATACTAAGGATATTTCCCATCATCTTTTCATCCCCCTTACACTGTATAGAATATTGTGACAAAGACGATTATACCAATGACCATAGTAAAGATATAGGTCTGTATACGTCCTGTCTGTATATGCCTTACAACACCGCCGAACCACATCGGAACACGCCCGAATGCATTAACAGTGAAGTCGATGACATTTACATCGAATGCTCTCCAGAGTATGTTGGAGATCATCACGATAGGATGAACAAAGAGGAAGTCATAAAGCTCGTCGAAGTACCATTTGTTAAGCAGGAACTTGTGCAGAGGCTTGAATGTCTTCACAGTCTTCTCAGGCAGTGCAGGGAAGTTCTTAACATAGAAGAGATAAGAAACAAATATACCCGCAGCAGCCACAGCAATAGACAGAATCATCAGCATTGTCGCTGTTGAGTGTGCCATGTGGTGCGGATGCGCATGTGCAGGTGTAAGCACTGGTCCGAGGAAAGTATGTATGTATCCGTTTTCGAGCGGATAACCGAATACCAGTCCCACAAATATTGAGAGGAATGCGAGAAACACAAGCGGTCCCCACATTGAAAATGGTGATTCGTGAGCGTGATCGTGCAGATGTTGGTCTCTCGGTGTTCCCTGGAACACGAGGAAGTAAGATCTGAACATATAGAATGCTGTCATACCTGCAACAGCAGTACCAACAAACCATGCTATGTTATGTCCGCTTGCAAAGGTCATGGCGAGGATTTCATCCTTAGACCAGAAACCAGCCAGAGGCGGAATACCTGCGATGGCGATACAACCGATAAGGTATGTCCAGTGTGTAAAAGGCATCTTCTTTTTCAGACCACCCATGAGCCTGACGTCAAGCTGGTCATGCATAGCATGCATAACAGAACCTGAGCAAAGGAAGAGAAGACCTTTGAACATTGCGTGTGTGAAAAGGTGGAAAATCGCAGCAACGTATGCCCCAACACCAGTAGCCATGATCATATAACCAAGCTGTGATACTGTGGAGTAGGCAAGAATTCTCTTAAGGTCATACTGTGTAAGACCGATTGAAGCACCGAGGAATGCTGTCATAGCACCCGCAAACACGATGAACTGTGATGTCATGTGCGCTTCAGAAAAGAGAGCGTTACAGCGTGCAACCATGTAAACACCGGCAGTAACCATTGTTGCCGCGTGGATAAGAGCGGAAACCGGTGTAGGACCTTCCATAGCATCCGGAAGCCATGTGTGCAGAGGAAACTGAGCAGATTTACCCATTGCCCCGCAGAACAGACCGAATGTCATAAGGTCGATGAGGGAAACTTTCATGCCGAAAAGCATAAAGCCCGCCTCTTTTATATGGTGAATAGCTTCAGAGTTGAAAGCATCGGAGTAGTTAACGCTTCTAAATGTAACGATCACCAGCAGGAGACCGATATAGAAACCGAAGTCACCGATTCTGTTCATAACAAAAGCTTTCTTACATGCATCAGCTGCGCTCTTTTTGTGGAACCAGAAACCGATAAGCAGGTACGAAGAAAGACCCACAAGTTCCCAGCCGACAAAGAGCATAAGGAAGTTGTTACCAAGAACAAGCACAAGCATGGAAAGTGTGAACACTGAAAGATATGTAAAGAATCTCCAGAATCCAGGATCCCCGTGCATATATCCGATGGAGTAAATGTGAACCATCAGAGAGATTGTTGTAACAACTATAAGCATGATGGATGACAGCGGATCGACAAGTATACCAAAAGGAATACTGAGTTTACCCGCTACGACCCAGGTGTAAAGTGTGCCGTCTACACTGAAACCTTGAGAAACAAGGTAGAACAATATCAGAGCGCAGACAAAGGAAACACTAACACCTGCTATGGCAACGATTGGTGCAAGATTTTTGATGTATCTTCTGCCGAGAAGACCATTTATCAAAAAGGCAACAAGCGGCCCGAGTAGTGTTAATACTGCAAATATCATAACCTACCTCTATCCTCTCATTGTATTAATTTCATCAGCGTTAATGGTCTGCTTGTTTCTGAACATAGTAATGATCAGAGCGAGACCAACAGCGGCTTCAGCAGCAGCCACAGCCATAACGAACACGATAAATATCTGTCCGGTCATGGACTGTAGATAGTTCGAAAAGGCTGCGAGGTTGATGTTAACAGCGTTAAGCATCAATTCCAGTGACATGAACATAACTATAAGGTTCCTGCGGACAAGAACACCAGCCATGCCAATGGCAAAGATGATACCGCTCAGGACAAGATAATGTGCAAGCGTAAGCATCTTTTCCCCCTTAATCCTTTTTTGCTATTACGATTGCGCCGATCATTGCTACGAGAAGCATGATAGAGACTATCTCGAAAGGCACAAGGTATGTTGTAAAAAGGTCTATACCGAACATTTTCACATTTCCGAAGTTATGCGGATCTGCAATTCCTGTCAGCTTTGCCGTTTTGATGATGTCAGCCCCCATAAGAGTCATTACGATCTGAAGGAATACTATGAAAGCAACAATTCCTCCGAGAACGACTTTAAACGGCATTTTGATAAAACCGTTTGACTTCGGGTTAAGCAGCATCACAACGAACATGTACAGTACAAGAATAGCTCCTGCATATACCATTACCTGAATAGCCGCAATGAACTCGGCGTCAAGCTGTACGAAGATGCCAGCCACACTAAAAAATGTGAGTAGCATCCATAGTGCTGAATGTACCGGGTTTTCTCTGGTTATGAGAAACAGAGCAGAGACAACCGCAGTGATTCCCAGCACCCAGAATCCTATGTTTGCCAGAATTGCGTTCATTGCTTAACTCCTTCAACAAGTTTCTTTTTGAGGTGCTTATTCTTCCAGTTACCTTCAAGGTTGTCCTTGTAGTTCTGGGAAAGTGTCTTCATGTTGATAACATAGTTGTCTCTGTTTGAGTCAACAGTGTTCCACTCCCACCCCATATGGATGGCGTCAACAGGGCAGACCTCTTCGCAGTATCCGCAATAGATACATCTGGAGAGATCAAGCTCATACTTCCTGATAAGCCTCTCACCGTTAGGACCGCAGTCAGTTTCTATGTGGATGCACTCTGAAGGGCAGACCTTCTGGCAGAGGTAGCATCCCACACATTTTGTCCTGCCGTCTTCGTGTGTTTTGATATACTGAATCCCTCTGAATCTGTCCATAATAGGAGTAGCTTCATAAGGGTACTTATATGTCACAGGTTTTTTAAACATGTGCGAGAGGGTAATGCTGAGCCCTTTCAGGATTTCAGTTAAGAAGATTGTTTCAAATATGTTCTTTCTCATTTCACTACCCCTTAATTCCTTACCGCATAGACGATAATGCTTGTTATAAGCAGATTCGCCAGCGCGATTGGAATAAGTATTTTCCATCCGAGGTTCATAAGCTGGTCATATCTGAGCCTTGGAAGTGTAGCTCTGAGCCACAGGTACAGAAACATGAACGCAAGAACCTTGATAAAAAACCAAACCAGCGGCGGAAGAAGTGGTCCGTTGTAACCGCCAAGAAACATAATGGCGCACACACAAGCAATAACCCACATGTTTGCGTATTCCCCAAGAAAGAACATAGCAAATCTCATGGAAGAGTATTCTGTGTGGAATCCGGACACAATCTCTGTTTCAGCCTCTGGAAGGTCGAAAGGAGCTCTGTTTGTTTCCGCAACTGCGGAGATAACAAATATGACAAATGCAACAAACTGAGGGACAACAAACCACATACCTGCCTGTGCATCAGTGATGCCCTTTAGGCTCAGAGAGCCGGCAAGGAGAACAGGGCCGATAAGTGAAAGTCCCATAGATGTTTCGTAGCTGATAACCTGAGCTGTCGAACGGAGTGACCCCATAGTAGAGTACTTCGAGTTTGAAGCCCAGCCGGACATAATAATACCGTACACGCCCACTGATGAGAGTGCCAGTATATACAGGAGACCGACATTGATATCAGATACATAAGGCTGAACCTTCATACCGAAGAGAGTCATCTCATCGGCAAAAGGTATAACCGCAAAGGCTGCAAGACCTGGAACCATCCCAAGGAAAGGAGCAACATAGAATACTGGTTTATCAACCATATCCGGAGTCACATCTTCCTTAGCAAAGAGTTTCAGACCGTCGGCCAAGGGTTGCAATAGTCCTTTAGGACCCACGTGTGACGGACCGAGACGAACCTGCATATGACCAATTACTTTTCTTTCAGCATAGGTCATGTAGGCTACACCGATAAGCGTGCACACGACTATAATCAGTATCTTGATTAGTGTGAAGACAATCGCGAGTACCATTCCCCTACCTCTTATCTATAACTTTCATTACTTAATAATTTCCGCTTTTAAGTATCTTCCGTTGGAGAAGATGTCGGCTGTATCAGCAAAGTCCTCAGGAAGTGATATACATCCTTTGGTCATTTGCTTATCTATCTCAACAACAAACTCACCAGTGAAGCTGTCCCCTTTAAGTTTGACGGTGTCACCGTCTTTAAGGTCCATCTCCTTTGCGTCGTCAACGCTTACCTCAAGCACCGGTGAACCGTATACTTTCGCGAGGTCTGGCGACCATCTTGTGTAAGAACCTGAATGCAGCCTGAGGCTGGCGGGATAAAGGTAGAACCTGCCGCTGCCTTTAGCTGTAACCGCTGCTTTTTCCATGTCTTTTTTGAAAACTGATGGATAAGGAACAGTACCGCCGTCCCACTCGACACCGGAATAAAGTTTCACCTCTTTCTCAATAAGCTTTCTCACGGAATAAGCATCCGCAGGAAGCTCTGCACCGAATTCCTTTCCTAATGCAGCCAGCACCTCGGCATCACTTGGGACGCCTTTGTCTACAGCTTTACTGACAAGTTGAACACGTCCTTCAAGGTTAGTAAAAGAACCGTTCTTCTCTGCAAAAGTAGCTACAGGGATGTAGACATTTGCCAGCTTTGCGGTGTCGCTCATGAAAGGATCGGTAACCATAAGCAGATCAAGTTTCTGAAGTGCTCCTGAAAGTTTGCTCCAGCCTGTTCTTGTCACAATGTTTTCACCGAGACAAACGACAGCCTTGATTTTTCCGGACTCGACGCCCGCTGCAAACTCCGCAGGAGATTTAGCACCACAGCCCATGTCGACAATGCCGACTGAGTTATTTTTGTGTTTGGCAGGAACAAGTTTGACTTTGCTGCAAGCCTTCTTGATCTCTTGTGCGATATAAGCATCTGCTTTACTGTGCGGGTCAAACACAAGAACAGGCTTCTCAGCGTCAAGCATAAGCTTGGCATCAGCAGCGTATTCATTGTCAGCTCCGCCCATAGCAGCGCAGAATTTCTCCATCTCTTCTGCAAGTTTCTCAGGGTTGCCTGTCACAAATTTTGTGGAAACCCTTCTGAGTGCAGTCATGCTTGGATAGAAGACAAGAAGTGAACTCCCCTCTTTCCTTGCGGCAACTCTCACAGCGAGTCCGAGAATAGGATTGGATTCTGTTACGTTTATATTGAGGACTGTAAGAGCATCACTGTTCTCTACATCCTCATATGTGCCTTCCGGCATAATTTCGTCAGTCTCAGTTGAAAAGACATTTGAAGTACCGATAGCAGACGCAAGCTTAGCAGCGAGGAAAGCTTCCTCATTTGTAAGTCTTGGGGAGACGACGAGAGCAACACTCTCTTTTGAAACCCCTTTTATCTTATCAGCGGCATATTCAACAGCTTCCGTTACAGAAACTTTTTTAGCTTCGCCTTTAACTTTGACCTGAGCCTCAGTCTCGCGCTTTACACTATTCATAAAGTCGAAACCAAAACGGCCTTTAGCGCACATGTATCCGTGATTAACGCCCTCTTCCGGCATATCATTCATGCGGAAGACTTCGTTCCCTTCGTAGTCGATGCTCACAGTACATCCGCAAGAGCAGAGACCACATATCGTCTTTTCACTTTCCAGATTCCATGGTCTGTTTTTGAACAGATAAACCCTGTTGTTGAGTGAGCCGACAGGACATACGCTAATACATTGACCGCAGTATTCACAGTTCCAAGGCTGTTCAAAAGAGGTACCGATCATAGTGTCTGTACCACGGTTCAGGAAACTAATCGCCTGAATATTAACAACCTCGTCACAAATACGCACACAGCGTCCGCAAAGAACACATCTGTCTATATCCCTTTCTATGAAAGGGTTAGTGTGGTCAACAGGAGTGTCATTAGGTACAGCGTCAAAGCGAACTTTTGTTACACCAACTTCATATGTAAGGTCTTGCAGAGTACACTCACCACCTTTGTCACAAACAGGACAGTCAAGGGGGTGATTTATAAGAAGCAGTTCAACCGCTGTCTTACGCACTCTGGAGAGCTTTTCAGATTCAGTTATGATTTCCATTTTGTCGGTGACTGGGGTTGTACATGCAGCCTGAAGCTTAGGCATACCAACCTGCTCAACAAGGCAGACCCTGCAAGCACCGAATGGATTGAGTCTGGAGTCGTGGCAAAGCACGGGAATATGAACTCCTGCCTCTTTTGCGGCATCGAGTATCGTTGTCCCAGCCGGAACCTCAACCTCTTTTCCGTTTATTTTTACAGTAAGCATACTGAAATTCTCCTCGGTCCTAATCTATCGCGTTAAATGGGCAGTTCACGATACACTCGCGACACTTAACGCATTTTTCGTTGTCGATAACTGCAAACTGCTTCTTTTCCCATGTGATAGCATCAACAGGGCAGGCTTTTTTACAGAGACCGCATTTCTTACATCTTTCGTTCACAACGACAAATTCTATCAGCTCCGCACATTCCCTTGCAGGGCATTTTTTGTCTTTGATGTGCGCCTCGTACTCGTGCCTGAAGTACTTAATAGTAGTAAGTACCGGGTTAGGCGCTGTCTGTCCGAGACCGCAAAGTGAAGATGTCTTGATGTCCTCACCGATCTGCTGGAGCAGTTCGATGTCTCCCTCACGCCCTTTACCGGTTGTGATTCTGTCGAGGATATCAAGCATTGTCTTAGTACCGATTCGGCATGGTATACATTTACCGCATGACTCTCTCTGAGTGAATGTGAGGAAGAACTGCGCAACGTTAACCATGCAGTTTGTTTCATCCATAACAACCACACCGCCGGAACCCATCATGGCACCCGCAGCTATTAGTGAGTCGTAATCTATCGGTGTCTCAAGGTGGTCAGGAGTAAGGCAGCCACCTGATGGCCCGCCAAGCTGAACAGCCTTGAATTTTCTCTTTTTCGGGATACCACCGCCAACGTCAAAAATGAGCTCGCGCACAGTAATTCCCATAGGAACTTCCACAAGACCGCTGGACTTAATCTTTCCTGAAAGTGCAAAGATTTTTGTACCTTTTGATTTCTCTGTACCTATTCCGGAATACCATCCTGAACCCTTAAGGATTATGTTCGGGAGGTTGGCGAATGTCTCAACGTTGTTAACGTTAGACGGTTTCTGCCACAACCCACGGACAGCAGGGAAAGGAGGTCTTGGTCTCGGCATCCCTCTTTCGCCTTCAATAGATGCGATAAGTGCAGTCTCTTCACCGCAGACAAATGCTCCGGCACCCTCTTTCAGCTTCAGTTTGAAGTTGTAGTCAGAGCTGAAAACACCTTTGCCGAGATATCCGGCAGCTTCCGCATCTTTGATAGCTTTTATTACACGCTCAATAGCAAGAGGATACTCAGCACGACAGTATATGTAACCTTCGTCACACCCGATTGCGTATCCAGCTATAAGCATACCTTCTATAACAGCGTGGGGGTTACCCTCGATAATGGAACGATCCATGAACGCTCCAGGGTCACCCTCATCCGCATTACAGATGAGATATTTATGATCTTCAGTTTTAGCTCCACGGCAAAATGTCCACTTAAGACCTGTCGGGAAGCCACCGCCCCCACGACCACGAAGCCCTGACGCTTTAACTTCCTCAATAACTTCTTCCGGCTTCATAGTGATAGCTTTTTTGATAGCTTCGTATCCGCCGAGTTTTACATAGTCTTCGAGGCTCTCTGGGTCTACACGACCGCAGTCATGAAGCACATAGCGCTTCTGTTTATCATAGAACTGGAAGTAGTCAGCCTTAGCCGCCCACTTTTCAACGACCTGACCACCGATAATGTGTTCCTCAACAATGGTAGGAACCATCTCAGCAGTAACATGCTCATATGTGATGGACTTTTCGCCAGGCATATATACATCAATAAGCACGTCACGGGCACACAGTCCCCGACATCCTGTCTGCTTGGCTTCACAGTTTCTCTCTTTCGATTCAGCGTTTTTGAGACCATGCTTCTCGAACTGTTCGTCGAGGGCAGCCATAACCTCTATCGCGCCTGAGGCAACCCCTGCGGTTCCCATGCAGACGTGAACTTCAACGTGATCTGTTTTAAATTCGTTCATAACCTACCCCTGATCTTCCGGAAGGTTCGCATATTCCCTGAAGATCTTTCTGGCATCTTCAGGTTTAAGGTTACCGTAAGTTTTATTATTAATCATAATAACGGGAGCCATACCGCATGCACCGATGCAGGAAACCTCTTCAAGTGTGAACTTAAGATCCCCACTTGTTTCACCGTTACTAATTTTAAACTCTTCTTTAACAATCTCAGAGATACGCCCTGAACCCTGAACGTGGCAAGCAGTCCCTCTGCAAACCCTTATGATATATTTACCTCTTGGTTTGGTATAGAACTGTGCGTAAAAGGTTATCACACCGTAAATCTGGTGCGGTGACATATTCAGATTGTCCGCAATTCTCTCTACGAGTTCCGGGAAGAGAAATCCGTAAGCATCCTGAGTTTTCTGAAGAACAGGTATTGTTGCTCCCGCCCAGTCTTTATACTGCTCACATATCTCGTCACATACTGTCGGATCGAATTCCTGAGTTACTAATACTTCATTTTCTGCCATATCTGCTTCCCCTTACCTGTCGATCTCACCGAGTACAACGTCATTTGTACCGATGACAGCAACAAGGTCAGCCAGCATGTGACCCTTAGCCATTTTGTTGAGAACTCCAAGGTTGACAAATGAGGGGGATCTGATCTTCATTCTGTAAGGTCTCTCTTCCCCTTCGCTGACAAGGTAAAAACCAACCTCGCCTTTGGTTCCCTCTATGCCTTGATAGGTTTCGCCTTTCGGAGGTCTGAAGCCTTTGGAAACAATATAAAATCTTCTAATAAGAGCTTCCATGCGCTCATAGACATCTTCATGCTTAGGCATAGACACACGTGGATCGTCTGTCATAACTTCGCCTTCAGCCGGCATCTGTTCGAGAGCCTGAGCGAGAATTTTATTTGATTCGCGCATCTCTTTCATTCTGACTTTATATCTGGCGTATGTATCGCCTTCCTGTTCAACAGGGATTTCCCAGTTAAATCTGTCATAGATGCTGTAGGTTTCGTCCCTTCTCAGGTCGAAATCAACACCGGAACCTCTCATAAGAGGGCCTGATGTACCATAGACCATTGTTTCCTCAGCAGTGAGGTGACCAATTCCTATTGTACGACCCATCCATATCCTGTTGGTTGTAAGAAGATTTTCATATGTGTCAACGTTTGCTTCAAATCTGCTGACGAAGTCTGCAAGAGTAGTATAAAACTCTTCAGGCATATCTTCTCTTACGCCGCCAATCCTCATCCATGAAGATGTCATACGCTGTCCTGTTCCCATTTCAAACAGGTCGAGCAGCTCTTCACGTTCGCGGAAGGCGTAAAGGAACACTGTCATAGCACCTATATCGAGTGCGTGAGTTGCGATCCATACTAAGTGGGAAACGAGTCTGGACATTTCAGTAAGAATAATTCTGAGATATTCAGCTCTTTCCGGAATTTCAACATTAAAAAATTTCTCTACAGCAAGACAATATGCAAGGTTATTTGAAAGAGGTGATAAGTAGTCGAGTCTGTCTGTAAGAGGAATTGTCTGATGATATGTTCTGTTTTCAGCAAGTTTTTCGGTACCTCTATGCAGAAAGCCCACGTCAGGCTCAACATTGACGATAGTCTCACCGTCAAGGTCTACAATAAGTCTCAAAACACCATGTGTACTGGGGTGCTGAGGTCCCATGTTTATGGTTACTACTTCCGATACGTTTTCTATCCTACTCATATTTTCAGCCCCTACCTTGTAAACTTAAGTCCGAGACCCTGTTCATCAGCATTGTTGAACCAGGTTCTCTCCTTAAGCGGAAAGTCTTTTCTGAGAGGGTGTCCTTCAAAGAACTCAGGCAGAAGCACTCTTTTGAGGTCTGGGTGTCCTTCGAAAATAACACCGACAAGGTCGTACTGCTCCCTTTCCATCAGATTGGCACCTGCCCAGATATCTGTGATAGTCGGGAACTTGTTGTCTTCGCTTGCAGTCTTAACAAAGACCCTGAGCTTATTCTCTATAGAGAACAGATTGTTTGTTATTTCAAACTTCTCACGCTTTTTGGGCCAGTGTGTTGCAACAACGTCGACCATATACTTGAAGGAGAACTCTGTAAACAGTGCCTGCAGCACGTCTTTATAAACAGAAGAATCCTTCACTTTGATAAAGTTGCATTTGAACTCTGTGTAGCAGTTAAGCTTTTCAGGGAACTGTGCAGACAGTTTTTCAGTAAGTTGCTCGAACGTCATAGTATTTCCCCTTACTTCCTGAGAACTTTCTCAGTCATTATTTTTGACTGGAGAGCTACTATTGCATCTAGCAGTGCTTCTGGTCTGGGAGGACACCCGGGAACATAAAAGTCCACAGGAATCACTTCGTCCACACCCTGAACTGTAGAGTATGTGTCATAGATACCGCCTGAGGTAGCACAGCTCCCCATAGCGATAACCCACTTTGGCTCCGGCATCTGAACGTAAACCTTTCTGACGACAGGAGCCATCTTTCTTGTAACTGTACCAGCCACAATCATAAGGTCAGCCTGTCTTGGTGTAGCACGAAATATGATCCCCATTCTGTCGAGGTCAAATTTCGCAGCACCAGTCGCCATCATTTCGATCGCGCAGCAGGCAAGACCAAATGTCACAGGCCAAATAGAGCCTTTCCTACAATAATTGATAACGTTATCAATACTTGTAGTTAAAACGTTTTCTGGTAATTTACCATCGATCAAGCCCATTCTAACGCTCCTTTCTGCCAAGCATAAAAATAGCCGAAGACAAGTATTACGAGAAATAAGATCATCTCGATAAGTCCAAACAGGCCGATCATGTCAAACGCCACGGCCCACGGAAACAGGAAGACTGTCTCCACGTCAAAGATCACAAACAGCATAGCGATAATATAAAATCTCACATTAAGGCGCTTTCTGTTTTCGTCGAGTGGCGGCATACCGCACTCGTAGACACTAAATTTCACTTTTTCGTATTTCTTAGGACGTATAATGGCTCCGGCAAACATAACAATTAAGCCGAGCGTTGACGCTACCAAAAGAAATAACACTATAGGCAAATATCCACTCATACATCACCTCTGTATTTTGTATACAGTATGCAGTATCTATCACGAACACAGCGGGGGTGTCAACAAGAAACATCGTTTTAGGATTAAAACTTTTCAGGTTTAACCGCCTGTCATTCACATTGAAATCAAACAAGCGTGAGTTCAAAAATTACTATAATTTAAGTCCTATTATAAGTTCCTTCATATCAAGCGGAAGTGGTGACTCAAAGACCATATCCTCCCCTGTAAAAGGACTCACAAAAGCTAACCGAAAAGAGTGCAGAGCCTGCCTTTTTATAGGCAATTTCAACGATTGACGATGTCCGTAAACCACGTCCCCGGCAAGGGGGAATCCTGCATGACTCATATGTACTCTTATCTGGTGAGTTCGTCCAGTGAAGATGCGTATTTCAGCGAGAAATGCATTGTTGTTTTGTTTTAAAACACGTACACCACTTTTTGAATATCGTCCATCCTCACGTACACACATCCTCTTTCGGTCTTTATAATGACGACCAATTGGTTGCTCGATCGTGAACTCTAACTCTTTGGGTTTTCCCCAGCAAACAGCAAGGTATCTTTTGTCTATATCCCTGTCAGCAAAGACTTTTGATAACACTTCCCTAGATTTTCTATTCTTCGCAACTATCATAAGCCCGGATGTATCTTTGTCCAGCCGATGCACAATCCCCGGTCGCAGGTCGTTATCATCGGTAATATCAAATTCTGCCAGCATCGCATTCACTATTGTATCATCCGCATGTCCGGGTGCGGGGTGTACTGTTATGCCCGCAGGCTTGTTTATCACGGCAAATTCATCACAATCGTAAATTATTTCTATGTCCATTTTTACGGGTGTCAGCTCAGGCACTTCCTCCCTTGGAACATCAATTACAATACTGTCTCCGGATTTGACTTTATACTTCTTTGGTTTTGATACACCGTTCACCTTCACAAATTCATCCGTCACCAGACGCTCGGCAAAAGACCTGCTGATGTCTGTATTATCCGCTATATAAGCATCAAGACGCATATTACCAGTTTCAACATTTAGTTTTATTGTTTTCTCAATACCTGACATTTGTTAATTCTATCCGTTGTTTTATTTTTCATCGTCAACCCTAAGTGAAATATCCATGTATTAATACCATATCACTCAGAGGCTACATACAATAAGTATACGCAGAATACATTAACTGAGATTGCCATAACTTTAACTTTTAAACAATAATGTATTACACAACCGGAAAGGAGCAGCCTGCAATAAAGTGTTGACATAATAGCGTGAGTAACGTTATAAAGTTCGACCACCTTTGTTGCGTGTACATATAGGTGCGCAACTGCGTAAGACCATGAAGGAGGAAAAATGAACACTTACGAAACCGTATTCATCGTCCGTCCTGATCTGCCACAGGAGGAACTCGACAAAGAGCTTGAGTTCTATAAAGGCAATATTGAACAGCACGGCGGTAAAATTCTTAAAGTTGAGCCTTGGGGCAAGCAGACTATGGCATATGACATAGAAAACTTCAGAGAAGGCGTATACTTTCTTATCCAGTTCGAAGCCAGCACTGAGTATCATGACGAACTCAATCTCAGATTCCGTTACAATGAAAACATTCTCAGATTTGTTGTTGTGGCTATCGACGAAAAGAAATTTAAACTCAACCCTAAAAGAGACACATCCGGTCCTAAACGTTACGGGAAAAAACCTAGCGGTCCTAGGAAACCAAGAGAGGATGCAGAGCAATCTGAAACAACAGAGGAGAAAAAGGTAGAAGCTCCGGCTGCTGAAACACCAGCAGAAGCCCCCGCTGAAACTCCAGCTCAGGCTGAGACTATAAGCGAAGCACCTGAAGCTCCCGCAGTTGAAACAAAAGAAGAAGAGACTGAAAAGTCCGCTGACTAATTCTCTTCTCTAGGAGTATCTTATGGGTTTTCTGAACAAAGTAATGATGCTGGGCAATGTAACTAGGAATCCGGAAGTCCGTTATATACCGGGACGTGATCTCCCCGTTGCTAAATTTGGTCTGGCTGTAAACAGAAAAACTAAAGACAAAGAAGAAACCTGTTTTATCGACATAGTTACATTCGGCAGAACTGCTGAAATGTGCGGCGAATACGTTACAAAAGGTATGCCGTTGCTTATCGAAGGCAGGCTTTCATACAATACCTGGGAGCAGGAAGGCCAGAAAAGGAGCAAGCATGAGGTGGTTGCTGAGAACATCCAGTTTGTATCATCCAGAAGAGATGACAACAGGAATGATTCCAGTTCCTTTAAAGAGCCGTCCGCTGACACTATCGACGAAGACGACATTCCATTTTAGGAGGATTTAATGGCTTTTGTAAAACGCAGATTTCAGCGTAAAAAAGTTTGTAGATTCTGCACAGAAACTATAGATATAGACTACAAAGATGTAAAACTGCTCAGACAATTCGTTACAGAACGCGGCAAAATTATGCCACGCAGACTGACAGGCACATGTGCAAGACACCAGCGTCAGCTTGCTACAGCAGTTAAAACGGCAAGAATCATAGCTCTTCTTCCGTTCAGCCTTACAAAATAATAACCGGGGAGCATCTGCTCCCCTTTTTTTTTAATGACAAAAATATGAATATGCACATAGCCTTATACCCGCTTATCGCTGTAATACTTTTTGCTTCCAATGCTGTTATCCCGCAGTTTGGTCTTGTTGCGGCTGTTTTCAGCCCCCTTGTACTTCTGCTGTACTTTGCACATCAGGAACGTGACAGAAGATATGACACCATGCTCGTTGTCCTTGTTGCAGGGCTTGCTGTGTTCAATCATGTTCTGGCTGCTTTCTTTATTATATCTCCTGTCTTTTCAGCAGTCTTTATAAGATACTGTCTGCGCAAAAAAATCTATACTTCGTGGCTCCCGGCGACCGGGGCGGCACTTCTCTCTTTTGCTGTAACTTTTGTCATAATCTACGGTTTCGCTTCATACAGAGAGGGACTTGTTGAATTTGCTTCTAACGGTCTGAAGACCTTTATGGATGCAGCTAAAGAGGCAAATGCGCCGATGACTCAGTCTCCGTATTTTACTCAGATTGACGAAAACAGAAATCAGGCAGCACTTTCCATAGTTCTTGTATTCCCTGCATTCAATTACATGTACACGGTTTTTGCCGCCTTCATAGCCCTGCGTCTTTTTTCAAAAATCAAAAACATCCCGCATGAGAATTTTCGTCTTCCGGACAACTTGGTTTGGGCACTGATAGCGTCTCTTGCACTGGTATTCACTTCATCTCTTTTCCTCCGCTTTACCGGAATCAATTTTGCAATGATACTTATGACCCTGTATGCATTTCAGGGGTTCGACATAATACTTTTCTGGATGAACCGCTTCAAAGTTCTGCCCATTATAAAGGCTATCATTTTCATATTTATTTTTTCTGAACCCCCGATTATACTCATTATCTCTCTGGTAGGACTTTTCAGTGTATGGTTTAATTTCTATGGAAGACCAAAAGACGAGGAGCAGGAGCGATCGGAGTAACAAAGCTTACCGCTACAAAGGTATCAATCGCAACAGCCAGTGTTTTAGCTATTACAAAGGCAACAATAGGTCTTTTGACAGGTTCGCTTGCTGTTCTGTCTTCGGCTCTGGACTCAATCCTTGATATCATTTCTTCCAGCGTTAACTATGTGGCAGTAAAGGTCTCTGACCAGCCGCCTGACGAAAATCATCCATACGGTCACACAAAATTCGAGCCCCTTGCAGCACAGATCCAGTCATTTCTGATTTTGTTCTCCGGTATTTATATATTTTATAAAGCGTACACGAATGTAGAGCAGCAGGCGGTGATAACAGATATCAGCATCAACATATACGTTATGCTTTTTTCTATGTTTGCCACACTCTTCCTCGTTATCTTCCTGCGTAAAGTGGCAAAAGCAGAGAAATCACAGGTTTTGGAAGCGGACAGCCTGCACTACGAAATTGACCTCCTCACGAACGGCGGAGTGCTAGTGGCACTGCTTATTATCAAATTTACCGGTTATCATCTGATAGACTCACTTGTAAGTGCACTCATTGCAGTATATATTATCTTTTCAGCAATAAGACTCAACTTCAATGTGACCAAAGATCTGCTGGATGAAGTTATCCCTGATGATGAGCTGGCAATTGTCGAAGAGATAATCAACAGCCATAGCAAAGACATCGTAGAGGTACACAAGCTCCGCACCAGAAAAGCAGGGACGAAACGCTTCATAGATATGCACCTTGTGCTGTGGAACGGGATGAGCCTTCAGAAGGCTAACGACCTGCGTACAGATATAGAAAACAGAATCAAAAAGAGTCTTAAAGACTCTGATGTAAATATATACATCGAGCCGTGCAAAGCAGACATCTGCGATGAATGTGAGGTTTGCGGCGACGGCAGAAATACTTCCGGGAGAGAAAAATGAGCCTTTTTATGGAGAACCTGATTGCCGAAAGACTCGGCGGAAAAATGTTTGGTAAAGATACCACTATCTACAAATTCGAAAAAATCAAGCGTGCAAAAAGAGCCGCCATTAAGGATAATCCTGATATGGAGCTTATAGACATGGGTGTTGGCGAGCCTGATGCTATGGCTCACGGCGATGTAGTAAAAGTCCTCCAGAGGGAAGCGGAAAAACGTGAAAACAGATTTTATTCCGACAACGGTATTGACGGATTTAAGTCTGTTTCTGCTGAGTACATGAAAACAAGATTCGGTGTCGAGCTTGACCCTTCAACGCAGATCAACCACTGTATAGGTTCAAAACCCGCACTTGCCCTCTTCCCGCTGGCACTTATTAACCCCGGCGATGTGGCAATAATGACTGTACCCGGCTACCCTGTCTCTGGCACAACTACAAAATACCTCGGCGGTGAAGTATATAATGTTAAGCTGCTGAAAGAAAATAATTTCCTGCCGGATCTCGACAGCATCCCTGAGGATATTTGCAAACGTGCGAAATTCCTCTACCTTAACTACCCTAACAACCCTACCGGTGTTCTGGCTCCTAAAGAATTTTACGAAAAAGTTGTGGCTTTCGCCAAGAAATACGACATTGCTGTGATCTCTGATGCGGCATACATTGAGCTGACCTTCGGCGAGAAACAGCCCTCATTTTTATCTGTAGACGGAGCGATGGACGTTGGTATAGAGATACACTCTCTCTCAAAGTCGTTCAACATGACAGGCTGGAGGATAGGCTTTGTATGCGGTAACAAACATCTCGTACAAGCTTTTGCAACAGTCAAAGACAACAATGACTCAGGTCAGTTCATACCTATTCAGAAAGCAGCATGTTACTGTTTGGAGCACCCCGAGCTCATCGCACCGACAAAGGAAAAATACGGCAGAAGACTCAATATGCTTGCAAATGTACTCCGCAAAAACGGCTTCAGCGTCGAAGAACCCAAAGGATCATTTTACCTTTACTTCGGCATTCCTAAAGCTACAGAGTCCGGACGTAAATTTGAATCAGGCGAACAGTTCTGTGATTATCTCATCAGAGAGAAACTTATCTCTTCTGTGCCTTGGGATGACGCAGGTAACTTCTTGCGTTTCAGTGCAACATTTGTAGCTGACACAGTTGAAGAGGAAGAGCGTATCGCAAAAATAATAGACGAAAGACTCTCTACAGAAAAATTTATATTCTAATAATCGATCGTCATAGATTCTCACGGGTAAACCCGTGGTTCTATTGCTTCACAGCTAGAGCATATGCAAAATATGTCACTGCGATGCCCGCAGGGCTGTGGCAGTTTCTGGACTCGTTAGTTAATCCTGAGATTGCTTCGTCATTACATTCCTCGCAATGACTTATAAGCTCTAAAGCTGTGATTAACTCATTCATCCACGCATAAATAGATAAAGCCGGTTCACTAAGAGCCGGCTTTTCAATTGAAATATTCATATTTTAATTTAATTTTTGAAAATCAGTATGACTGTCTGCTTATGATACTTTTCAACAACTTTTAGGACTGACAGTAAAGATCCTTCTCCAGTGTGGAGATTATTAGTTGAATTTCCTTACTCTCCTCATGCTTACCGGCGATTGAGTTCACCGCATGAAGCACAGTGGAGTGGTCACGCCCGCCAAAGATTGAGCCGACCTCCTGCAATGACAGGTTCAGCTTCTCGCGCAGCATATACATTGCTATCTGCCTTGGAAACGAAATACTCTTCGTACGTTTCTTAGAGCGCAGATCAGCCATCTTCACATTAAAATACTTGCAGACAGCGTTCACAATATCGTCTGAGGATACCATCTTATCTTTTTTTACTATAAACTTATCAAGCGCATCTTTAGCAAGATCTATCGTGAGCCCGCGTTTATGGAAAGACGCAAAAGCAGAAAGCCGCACAAGTGCCCCCATAAGTTCCCTTACGTTCTCGGTAATCATGTTTTCAGCGATAAAGAGGGCAACTTCGCCCGGGAGCTTCAGCCCCATAAACTCAGCACGCTTCATAAGTATAGCTGTCTTCTCTTCTGTGCTGGGGGGTTGTATATCTGCGATAAGCCCCCATGCAAACCGGCTTTTAAGCCTGTCTTCCATGTCGGGAATCTCAGCAGGGGTTTTGTCACTGGTTATTATTATCTGTTTTTGATTATCGTATAATGCGTTAAAGGTATTAAAAAATTCCTCTGTGCTTCTCTGTTTACCCGAAAGAAACTGCACATCGTCAAAAAGGAGAACATCTATTGTGCGGTATCTCGCCTGAAACTCCTCCATCTTTCTGGTACGCAGAGAGTTGATCATGTCATTAGTGAAAGTCTCACTTGTTATGTAAAGAACTTTCATCTTAGGAAATTTTTCAAGGATACGGTTGCCGACTGCGTGCATAAGGTGAGTTTTCCCGAGACCTGAACCGCCATATATGAACAGCGGATTATACTGCATAAACTGCCCTTCGGAAACAGCCTCGCAGGCAGAGAAAGAAAACTCGTTAGAGCCCCCTGCGACAAAATTAGCGAATGTATAATCTCTGTTAAGCCCTGAACCGTTTTTATGAACATATACAGGAGCACCGGCAGGAACGCTTGCGGCTTCCTGTGTATGCGGTTTTTTCACGCCACCGACAACAACTGTTACGTCAGCATCTATACCGAGGGTATTATTAAAAACTTTCTTTATATGTTTAAGAAACTTATCGTCTGTCCATTTTTTATAAAACTTATTAGGAGCGGAAAGGGTTATCATATCCCCTCTCAGTTCTGCGATAGTCAGCGGCTCAAGCCACGTCTTTATCTCGCTTTCATCAAGTTCACTCTGGAGGTTTTTAAGAACCTCTTCCCAAATACTGCTTTCATCCATACTAATAGTAAATCCTGAATTATTAAAGAACGGTT